>NZ_CXON01000060.1:0-1158 GCF_001269405.1 Limnohabitans sp. 2KL-3 | reverse complement strand
GTTGGCAGCGCAGATCAATGGTCTGAGCAGTACAGCAAGCCGGTGCAGCTTGCAGGGCGCTCAGATCGAGCGCGATGAATCCAGCGCTGCTGGTCTGAGCAGATGCGGGCGGTGTGCTTGGGAAATGTGGGACATGTGAGCCGTGTTGGCGATGCTTTTGGAGCCAGCGGCGCAGTACGTTGGCATTCATGCCGTGGGCTGCCGCGATGGCACTGACGGATGCGCCGGGGAGTTGGCAGGAGGCCACTGTCACTTTTCACCATATAGAGGCCAAACCGTTTTCGGCATTTAGGAGCCACCCCGTTTTCGGCATATAGGAGCCAGTGCGTTTTCGGCACTTACAGGCCAGCTGAATTTCGGCATATAGGAGCCAGCTGCCCGCGCTCAACAGACATCTCGAACCCTGCCCATCGCTACCTTCTGAACCTTTTGTTCAGGAGCGATGGATGGGCCGCAGAAAGATCGAGATGCATGAATTCCGAAACGTCCTCATTCGCCTGCGCGCAGGCGACCGTGACCGCGAGATCGCACGCCTGGGCCTCATGGGCCGCGTCAAAGTTGCCCAGTTTCGCGCTCTGGCGCTCAGCATGGGCTGGCTTGAGCCCTCCGCGCCACTGCCCGATGTGCCCACCATCGCCAAAAGCCTGGCCCCAAAACCCAAGCGCGCCGCCAGCACCGTCTCCAAAGCCCAGCCCTGGCGCGAGGCGGTCACCCGCTGGATGGCCGCTGGCGTTGAGGGCAAAGCCATCCACGCCGCCCTCGTGCGCGAGCACCAGTTTCAAGGCAGCTACTCGTCCGTCTATCGCCTCATGCAGGACATCGCACAGGAGCTGCCCCGCACCGATCTGACTGTACGCCTGTCCTTCAAGCCCGGCGAGGCCGCACAGGTCGACTTTGGCGCTGGCCCTTTCTTGATGCACCCCGATGGCCAAATGCGCCGCACTTGGGCCTTCGTCATGACGCTGTGCCACTCCCGCCACCAGTACTTGGAGTTCGTCTGGGATCAGACCGTGTCCACTTGGCTGGGCTGCCACCGCCGCGCCTTTGAGTGGTTCAACGGGGTGCCCGAGCGCGTCATCATCGACAACGCCAAGTGCGCCATCATCAAGGCCTGCCGCTTTGACCCCCAGGTCCAGCGCTCTTATGCCGAGTGCGCCG
>NZ_CXON01000059.1:0-1484 GCF_001269405.1 Limnohabitans sp. 2KL-3 | reverse complement strand
CAGCTGCGCCTTGATGTTCAAGCAGGAAATCCCTCTGATGTTCCCCGATTGCGCCGACACCCAGTTGGTCAAAGACGCGATGTGGGACCCGTTTGAATACTTCATGGCCCGCAAGCGCGACGGCAAGGCAAGGTTCATGGCGTGTTCGCCGCCGGCGACAAAGTCACCCTCACCGTCAACAACCTCAGCACCTACAGCGCCACCGTCAACGGTTTGGGCGAGTACAGCATCGATGTCAAAACCAGCGACCTGCTCGCTGACAGCGACACCCAAATCGAGGGCTCAGTCACCACCAGCGCCGGTGTGGCCAAGGCCATCCAGAACTACGGCGTGGACACGGTCGTGCCCAACGGCGGCAAAGCCCTGGGCCTGGCCATCGACACCGACACCAACAACGACGGCTGGATCAACCGCAAAGAGCTGGGCGCAGACACCAGCGTCAAAGTCACCGCCACCTTCGACGCGGCCAAAGCCGAGGTGGGCGACAAAGTCACCTTCACCGACAGCGCCACCAACGCACAGCAAACCGTCACACTCGATGCAGCAGCCATTGCTGCTGGCAAAGTCAGCGTGAGCTTTGCCGCGCCCGCAGAAGGTGTCACCTTCAGCGTCAAAGCCGTGCTCCAAGACGGTGCAGGCAACGCCACGCCCGAGGCCAGCGACAGCGCCAAGCGCGACACCTCCAACTTCGGCCCCGTTGACCCCAACGTCGACCCGGCCAATGCCGACAAAAACATCAGCATCGAGATCACCTCCGACCTCGAAACCGGTGGCGGCAACGCGGTGCTCAACGCCGCCGAGCTGGCTGCAGGCAAGATCAGCGTCAAAGTCAAGCTGTCGGCCGACGCCAAAGCCGGTGACACCCTGGTCATCGAAGGCACGGGCAACACCGCACAAACCATCACCCTGAGCGCCGCGCAAGTGGCCGCCAAGGAGGTGGTCACTGACTTTGCCAACGTGCCGGCCAACGGCACCAAGTTCGTGGCCACCGCCCAGCTGAGCGATTTGGCCAAAAACATCAGCAACAAGGTCGAAGACTTTGCGGTCATCAACACCGACTTGCCAGGAGCGCCCAAAGTGGTCATCCTGGAAGACGCCAACGACAACAGCTTCATCAGCCGCGCTGAGCTGTCGGGGGCCATCGACGTCAAAGTCACCGTGCCTGCGGGCGCTGTGGTGGGCGACACCATCACCGTCACCGACGGCGTGAGCGCACCGCAAAACTTCACGCTCACCCAGACCCAAATCGACAACGGCATCCTCACCAGCTTTGCCGCGCCCGCAGACGGCGCGACCTTCAGCGTCAGCGCCACGCTCAAAGCCACGGGCGGCAGCACGCCCAGCAACGCCGTGAGCAACCCCGGCACCGACAGCGCCAAGCTCGATCTGACCGACTTCAGCAAAGTGGACCCGGCCAACCCCAGCGGCCCACGCATCAGCGCGGTGGGCGTGAACATCGACACCGATGCCAACGGCTTGGGTGA
>NZ_CXON01000058.1:0-1588 GCF_001269405.1 Limnohabitans sp. 2KL-3 | reverse complement strand
GATTTAACTGCACTAGTTSYCCANCTKGGAAAAAAAAAACCCCGCCGTTGCCAGACTCAAAAGCGCATCTGTCATGGCCAACGGATACAAGACACACGCATCCAGTAAAGCCGTATATCGGGCATGGCCAGCCATCAGTATTCCAAACCCAACTCTCTTGCATTTTGAGCCAAACGCTCAAGAGCGCCGGCCTGCTGCCCACGCATCTTTTGTGTGTATGCCATCAAATCCTCCAGCGCAATCCTGCGATGCGTACCGACCTTTCTATGAGCCAGGCGACCGGCCTCCATCTCTTTGACAACAAACGGGCGCGAGACGTTCAGAAAATTAGCGGCCTCAACTGTTGTCAACTCTTGCTCTGTGGGCATCAACACCACCGGACGGCCTTCACTCATGGCACCCAACAACTGCCCTATCAACTTCAAAGCTGCTGGCGGTACCTCTACCGTCGGATGCTCACCACTGTCCGTTGTCAAAGTGATCGCTGCTGCGCGGGAATGGTCCAGCGACGCCATGATGCACCGCTGCGCCACGCGCACCATCTCCATGTCTTTGGCATTCAGTGGCGGAGGCGTTACCTCTCTCGCACGATCAATCGTCCTCATAACTTACTCCTGTTTTTTTAACCTCAACAAATTCAAAGATAGCACATCAAACGAAATAAACGCAACAAGTGCAGCAGGAAAACGACCCCTTATTCATCCGACCTAATGATGTTTGCAGTGGCCGCAGCGTCCTCGCCGCGATGGTCTTTTGGCTTTGTGGGAGCCCCGCCCTCATCGTGACGGGTGGTGGTCTGCGAGGCTTTTCGCGACGAGGGCGTCGCTCCTACAAATACGCCCCTGAGGGCGATGAATTCTTGTCTTTGTGGGAGCCCCGCCCTCGGGGCGATGGGTGGTTGTCTTCGAGGCTGATCGCGACGAGGGCGTCGCTCCTACAGGGGGCAGATCCCGTTTAATTGGGATCTGCCCCACTACTGTCCGGAGATTTCTGGGAAAAGACAAAACTGGGCTTCAGGCTCCCCGGTTTCATCGTTTAGCAACTGCTCACCGAGCAGTTCGGCCCCTGATGGCCACCCAAATTCCCCCACTTATGGCCACCTCAAACTCCCCCACCTGAATTGATCGGGGACAGGGTCTCAACGCCGACACCGTCGGCACCTGTTGGCAGGACGCATGTTCTGGCCTTCCTCGAAGGAAGGCCAAGGAGTGAATGTCTTGAAACCCAACCAACGCGCCACGGTGATCACGCTGCTGCAGCGCAACACGCCCCAGCGCGAGATTGCCCGCATCACCGGCATTGACCGCAAAACCATTCGCAGCTACCACACCCGCTGGCTACTTGATCCTTCAAACTCCCCCGGGGTGGCCACCGGCTCTGAGACCTTGACCCCTCAAATTCCCCCACCCTGGCCACCGGCTCTCGTTTCCACTTCCTCCAGCCTGTGCGAAGTCCACCGCGTCTTCATTGAGGCCCAACTTCGCCTTCGCCGCAACGCCACCGCCATCTTCCAAGACCTGGTCGATGCCCACGGCTATTCAGGGGCCTACAACTCCGTCAAACGCTTTGTGCGCGCCTTGCGCAAGCA
>NZ_CXON01000057.1:0-1705 GCF_001269405.1 Limnohabitans sp. 2KL-3 | reverse complement strand
AGACGGCATACGAGATAGGAATGTGACTGGAGTTCAACGTGTGCTCTTCCGATCTAGAACTTCTTCATGCGCTCCAGCAAGTCCGTGCTGTTTTTGATCGGCGTGTCGTACAGGTAAATCTTGCCCGCCTTGTCCACCGAGATGATCACGTTCTCCGGCTTGGTCTCGCGCACCACGTTTTGCTCTTTGGGCAAGTCCACCTTGATGGATGTGGTCACCACCGGAATCGTGATCAAAAAGATGATGAGCAGCACCAGCATCACGTCCACCAAAGGGGTGGTGTTGATGGTGCCGATGATCTCGTCATCGGCTTCGCCTACGTTCATGGCCATGATGGCTCCTTGTGTGCTCGCCCGGGCCGCGTTGCCACCGCCCGGGCGATGGGTTTATTTCTTGGCCGAGCCCAGCAGCACCGCGTGCAAGTCAGCACCAAAGGCGTTGACCTCTTCCATCACCGCCTTGTTGCGGCGCACCAACCAGTTGTAGCCCAACACCGCAGGCACCGCCACCGCCAAGCCAATGGCCGTCATGATCAGCGCCTCGCCCACGGGGCCAGCGACTTTGTCGATAGACGCCTGACCCGACATGCCGATCTTGACCAGCGCGTGGTAGATGCCCCACACCGTGCCAAACAAGCCCACAAACGGAGCCGTTGAGCCGACGGTGGCCAGCACCGCCAGGCCGTCTTGCATGCGGCTTTGCACATTGGCCATGGCGCGTTGGATGCTCATGCTCACCCATTCATTGAAGTCCACCGAGGCCAGCAAGCCGGTGTGCTTGGAGGCGCCTTCCAGGCCTTTTTCTGCAATGAAGCGAAACGCCGAGTCTTGCGCCAAGGTGTCTTTGCCTTGGGCCACGGTGCTGGCGCTCCAGAAGGTCTCCTTGGCCGCCACCGCTTGCTTCTTCAGTTTGGACTGCTCGGCCAACTTGGTGAAGATGACGTACCACGAGCCCATGCTCATGATGACCAAGATCAGCAAAGTGCCTTTGGCCACAAAGTCGCCCTGCGCCCACAGCGCACCCAGGCCGTAGGGGTTTTCTTCGGCCGCCGCCGCAACGGCCCCTGCCGCAGCGACCACGGGGGCCGACGCATCAGCCGCTTGCGCCATCACAGCGCCCGCAAAGAACAGGCTGGCCAACAGGCCTGCGCCCAAGATGAGGTTTTTGGAAGGTTTGAACATGGTGAGGTGCTCCTGCTGTGTTCTTAAAAAAATCGGTTGAATTGGATGGACGTGGGCAAAGCGGGCTCGCTTTACTCCAAACGCCAGGTGTATTTCATGCTGGCCCAGCCCTGCTCGGGCTTGCCGTCTACGGTGGCAGGCTTGAAGGCGCACTTGGACAAGCCCGCACGCGCCGCTTCGTCCAGCCGCTTGAAGCCCGAGGACTTCTCGACCTCGGACTGAATGACCTTGCCGTCTGCGCCCACCAAGAAGCGCAGGCTCACGGTGCCCTCTTCTTCCAGACGACGCGAGGCGCTGGGGTAGTCGGGTTTTTCGCAGTTGGCCGAGTTGACCACGGCAGCCACGCGCACGGGGGGTGCAGGCGGTGCGGGCGCAGGTGCAGGGGCAGCCGGGGCCACTGCAGCGGGTGCAATCGGTACCACTTGCGTGGGTGCAGCTGCTGTGACGGCGGCAATGGCGTTGACCGGTGCGGGCGCGGTAACGGCCACATCCACTGGGGGCACGTAGGCCGGGGGCGGTGGGGG
>NZ_CXON01000056.1:0-1686 GCF_001269405.1 Limnohabitans sp. 2KL-3 | reverse complement strand
AAGAACTGGCTGTTTGCGGGCTCACTCAGAGCGGGCCAAAGGGCGGCAGCGGTGATGAGTCTGATCCAGTCGGCCAAACTCAACGGTCACGACCCGTACGCGTACTTGAAGGACGTGATGGAGAAGCTGCCAACCTGGCCCAATAGGCGGATTCAAGAGTTGCTGCCACACCGCTGGCAGCTGACTGGGCAAAGAATCGGCTGAAACTTGTGGGTGGGCAGGGGTTCGCCGTACGCTTACTTTGGACTGGCGCTTTAACCCCAAGATACCCCGAGCCGCGTGCTTTGAGTTGCACACCTTGAAGTTCATCACCCAAGGGGCCAATGCACTGATTGTGGGCAAACCGGGTACAGGCAAGAGCCATGTGGCCAAGGCGCTGGCGTACCAGGCCACGCTGCAAGGCTATGACGTGCGGTATTTGGAGGCGGACACCGAGTTTGCGCGTTATGCGCTGGCGAGCAGCCAGGACAGGGCGAATTTGCTGCGGGAGTGGGTCAAGCCGGATTTGCTGATCGTGGACGATTTGTTTCTGGCCAGGCGAATCACGGCGGAGGCAGCAGAGGCATTGCAAGCCATCGTGCACCAGCGCTACAAGCTGCGCCGCGCCCTGGTGGTGACATCGAACCGGGTGGTGCAGGACTGGGGCAAGTATCTGGGGGATGCCACGATGGCCAGCACGATTTTGGACAGGCTGATGCACCGCTGCGTGATGTTGGAGTTTGAGGGCAAGAGCTACAGGCTCAAGGAGGCGGCTGCTCGCTTGGCCATCCAGCCTGAAACGTCATAATCTGGCAGCGCTGCCTGGGGGAATTTGGGGTGGCCACGGGTGGGGGAATTTGGACTGGCCATCAGGGCGTCAATGCCATAGCCGCTTTTAAACGGATGCGAGCTCGTCGTTTAAAGCCTCAGTCGAGCCCAGAAGATTTCGCCTACGCTTTGGAGCTTGGTGGTTTACCAACAACAGCACAAAGACTCCGAGCCGCTTCTGAGCTGATTTGATTTGTAAGTTGTGAAAAATTGGGGTTAGAACCCCATTAAATTTTCTGTAGGAGCGACGCCCTCGTCGCGATCAGCCTAGCAGACCACCCTACCCATCGCCCCGGGGGCGGGGCTCCCACAAAGCCAGAAGACCATCGCCCCGAGGGCGGGGCTCCCACAAAGACAATAATCCTCGCCCACAGGGGGGGATGGCTATGACAAAGCCACCTGCTGCAAAAAGCCTAAGGGGTTGTCGGAAAACTGCGTGAAGTTTTCGGGCGTGATGATGATGCGCAAGGCTTGTGGCGTTTGTGCACAAAAGCTGGCCAGGCCTTTGGCTGGAAGCCCCAAAAGGGGGGGATGAGTGAATTGATGACATTTGCTAGATGCATCTAGCAATTTAATTGGGATCTGACCCACTACTGTCCGGAGATTTTCCAGGCCCCGCCGCTAACCTCTTGATTTGTATAGATTTTTTTGATTTCAAGTCGAAATCTATTTGAGTAGTCCATTGCCTGGCAGCACACTTTGCTTTTTTGCGAGGTGCGCCCATGCACAAAGGCAAGCTTGTTTTCGCGCAGATCAACGAACACCTCCCAAAGCCAATTTTTCGCGATTGCGTCAAGCGCTACGCTGGTCGCTATCCCACGCTCAGCTTCTCGCACTGGGACCAACTCTTGTGCATGATGTTTGCCCAGCTCACAGCGC
>NZ_CXON01000055.1:0-1760 GCF_001269405.1 Limnohabitans sp. 2KL-3 | reverse complement strand
GTGCGTCATCGTTTGTGCTCGCCCCTTTTTGAGGGGCAATCCCGGCTGGGTACGATCCAATGCTTGGACTTGGCTCTTCTCGTCGCAGCACAACACCAGCGCGTGCTCCGGTGGCGACATGTACAGGCCAACGATATCTTCCAGCTTGTCGATGAACTTGGGGTCACGCGAAACCTTGAAGCCACGCACCAGATGCGGCTTGAGGCCATTGGCCCTCCAGTGGCGCGACACGCTGGCGGCACTCACACCCAACTCTTGGGCCATGGTGCGCGTACTCCACTGCGTGGCCGCTTGCGGCGTGCTTTGCGTTGTCAGCTCAACCAACTTGGCTACATCCACTTTCACGGGCGGTGCCCCGCGCGGCAAGTCGCGCTCGATGCCCGCCAAACGATCGATTGCGTACCGCTCGCGCCAACGTGCCACTTGCAAGCGCCCGATGCCTAACTCAGCAGCAATAGCGATTGTTTGCTTGCCAAGATCTGCCAACAGCACGATTTGCGCACGCTGAGCCAAGCGAACGCTGGTTCGTTTCGAGCGAACCAGCTTCGTCAATTCCATACGCTCATCGTCGGTAAGCGTGATCGTGGGGGCTACGCGCATCTTGGTCATCCATCTTGGCTAAAAACAATACGCTATAGATGGAGATAATTTATGTATTATCAAGAGTGAAACACTACACTAGTGACCAACGTGGCGGACCTTGAACCTGCCCAGATCGTGCAGCGTTACAAGAGCCTGGCCGACATTGAGCGGGGCTTTAGGGTGCTCAAGTCCGAGATTGAGATCGCGCCGGTCTATCACCGCCTGCCTGAGCGCATTCGCGCTCACGCCAGCATTTGCTTCATGGCCTTGATTCTGTACCGCGTGATGCGTCAGCGTCTGAAGGCGGCGGGCCATAGCGCCTCGCCCGAAAGCGCATTGGCGCAATTGAGAAAAATTCAACGCCAAAGCGTTGCCATCAACCAGGGGGTGCCGGTTTCAGGCATCTCCAATATCCACCGCGAGCAGGCCGACTTGCTGGCGGCGATGAACATCAGAAAGCCCGTGCCGGATGCGCAATTGAGTCTGTTGTAGTGGAAACTTTTGAGAGGTTTCTAATGAAATCAAGCACTTAGCGCGTTTCGTGTCGAACTCGGGGACGCCCGCGTTTGCCCACCCGCCTGATGGTCGCCCTGCTGTACCTCAAACACGCCTTCAACGAAAGCGATGAAGACCTCATCCAGCGCTGGGGCGAGACACCCACTTGGCAATATTTTTCTGGCAACGAATACTTTGAACACCGTTGGCCCTGTGACCCGACCTAACTGGTCAAGTTCCGCAAATTGCTGGGCGAAGAAGGTGTCGAGGAACTCCTGGCCCGCACGGTAGAGGTGGCAGTGACCCTGAAGCTGATTGCCAAGAAAGAGCTCAGTCATATCATTGTCGACTCCACTGTTCCCTGATGGCCACCCAAATTCCCCCACTTATGGCCACCTCAAACTCCCCCACCTGAATTGATCGGGGACAGGGTCTCCCGAGTTCGACACTTCCCCCCTGTTTTTCGCTCATTTCGAGGGGTGGCCTCCATATGAATCAATCACTTAGCCGTGGTTTCTTGGATTTTCTTGTAGTGTAAACATTTGTTAGTTGGTGTAGTTCCCCCTTTCGCTCCATTTGCTACACTTGCACCATGTTCATCAAACTCGCTCGCGCCCGTGGTCACACCTACGCTCAAATCGTAGAGTCCTACCGCGACGCCAACGGTCAGCCTCGCCAGCGCA
>NZ_CXON01000054.1:0-1834 GCF_001269405.1 Limnohabitans sp. 2KL-3 | reverse complement strand
CGTCAAAGTCAAGCTGTCGGCCGACGCCAAAGCCGGTGACACCCTGGTCATCGAAGGCACGGGCAATACCGCACAAACCATCACCCTGAGCGCCGCGCAAGTGGCCGCCAAGGAGGTGGTCACTGACTTTGCCAACGTGCCGGCCAACGGCACCAAGTTCGTGGCCACCGCCCAATTGAGTGATTTGGCCAAAAACATCAGCAACAAGGTCGAAGACTTTGCGGTCATCAACACCGACTTGCCAGGAGCGCCCAAAGTGGTCATCCTGGAAGACGCCAACGACAACAGCTTCATCAGCCGCGCTGAGCTGTCGGGGGCCATCGACGTCAAAGTCACCGTGCCTGCGGGCGCTGTGGTGGGCGACACCATCACCGTCACCGACGGCGTGAGCGCACCGCAAAACTTCACGCTCACCCAGACCCAAATCGACAACGGCATCCTCACCAGCTTTGCCGCGCCCGCAGACGGCGCGACCTTCAGTGTCAGCGCCACGCTCAAAGCCACGGGCGGCAGTGCGCCCACCAACGCCGTGAGCAACCCCGGCACCGACAGCGCCAAGCTCGATTTGACCGACTTCAGCAAAGTGGACCCGGCCAACCCGAGCGGCCCGCGCATCAGCGCTGTGGGTGTGAACATCGACACCGATGCCAACGGCTTGGGTGACGGCATCATCACCACCGCCGAGCTGCTGGCCACCGGCAGCAAAATCAAAGTCACCATCTTGCTGCCCCAAGGCGCAGCCGCAGGCGACACCCTCACCGTCAACGCCAGTGGTAACAGTCAGCGCCTGATCACCCTCACGCCAGCGGACATCGCGGCGCAAAAGGTCGTCATCACCGACTACAACAGCGTGGGCGAGGGCAACACCTTTGAAGTCTCGGCCAGCATCAAAGACCCCGCAGGCAACGCCAGCCCCGCCCCCGACGCCAAAGACAGCGCCATCTTGCGCACCGTCATCGCCGGCGCCCCCGTGGTCGTCATCACCGAAGACGCCAACGACGACGGCTTCATCAACGTGGCCGAGCTCAGCGGCGCAGTGGGCATCAGCATCAGCATCCCCACGGCAGCGCAAGTGGGCGACGTGCTCAAAGTCACGATCAACGGCACGCCAGACAACATCACCCTGACGGCGGCTGACTTGTTGGCCGCCAGCATCACGCGCCAAGTCAGTGCCAGCAACGGCCAAACCGTCACCGCCAAGGCCCAGCTCATTGCCGCAGGCAACCAAGCATCGGCCGAAGGCAGCGACACGGCCGTCATCGACACCACCGCCCCCAACGGCGGCAAAGCCGTGGACTTGTCGATCGACACCGACACCAACAACGACGGCTGGATCAACCGCAAGGAACTGGGCGCGGACACCAGCGTCAAAGTCACGGCCAAGTTTGATCCCGCCTTGGTCGAGGTGGGCGACAAAGTCACCTTCACCGCAGCGGACGGCAGCGCCCCGCAAATCGTGACCATTGATGCCGCCTCTAAAGCCGCAGGGCAGGTCAGTGTCAGCTTTGCCGCGCCTGCCGAAGGCGCCAGCATCAACGTCAAGGCCGTGCTCAAAGACAGCTCTGGCAACGCCACGCCCGAGGCCAGCGACAGCGCCAAGCGCGACACCTCCAACTTCGGCCCCGTCGACCCCACGGTGGACCCGGCCAATGCCGACAAAAACATCAGCATCGAGATCACCTCCGACCTCGAAGCCGGTGGCGGCAACGCGGTGCTCAGCGTCGCCGAGCTGGCCGCAGGCAAGATCAGCGTCAAAGTCAAGCTCTCGGCGGACGCCAAAGCCGGTGACACCCTGGTCATCGAAGGCACGGGCAACGACGCACAAACCATCACC
>NZ_CXON01000053.1:0-1002 GCF_001269405.1 Limnohabitans sp. 2KL-3 | reverse complement strand
TGGAAGTCCAGCCAACAAGTGTGGGCCCAGCTGCACGAGCAGGCATTTCGCTACTTTGGCGGCTGCCCCCAGTACGTGGTGCTGGACAACCTCAAGGAGGGTGTGCAGAGGCCCGATTTGTACGAGCCTGAACTCAACCCAGTGTATGCCGCCATGCTCGAGCACTATGGCGTGGTGGCCGACCCCGCCCGCGTGCGCGACCCCAACCGCAAGGGCACGGTGGAGCACGCCATCGGCCACACCCAAGCTACAGCCTTGAAGGGCAGACGCTTTGAATCGATCGAGGCCCAGAACGAGCACTTGGAGCATTGGGAAACGAGTTGGGCCGCCAAGCGCATTCACGGCAGCGAGCGCCAACAGGTGCAGGCCATGTTCGAGGCCGAACGTGCGCACCTCAAGCCCTTACCCCTGCTGGGCATGCAGTACTTCACGCAAGGCGTGCGCACCGTGTGCGACGACAGCTGCGTGCGGGTCGATCACAGCAGCTACGCCGCACGCCCTGCGGCCATCGGCTCCAAAGTGCTGGTGCGCATCTTTGAGCGGCGCATCGAGATCCGGGATGTGCAAGGCGCTTTGCTGCGCACACATGCCAAAGCCGAGCGGCCAGGCTCGGTGGTGCTGCCTGCGGATGAGCGGGTGTTCAACCCATCACGCGAGACGCGGTTGATCCTTGGCCAGGCCAAAGAAATTGGCGAGCACGCCAGCCGCCTGTGTGAGCTGATGTTTGCAGCCGAAGGTCGGGTGGGCCAAAGGAAGCTCTGGGGCATCGTGGGATTGACCAAACGCTACCCGGCTGTCTGCATTGACGGCGCCTGTGCCCAAGCCTTGGCGCAAGGGGTCTACAGCTACAAACAAGTCAAGGCCTTGGCCGAGCGTTTGTTTGCCGATGCCATGGCGGCCATGGACGAGGAATCCAACATGGCCAGCTCAGTGCACGCCGACACCACGGCCCTTGAGGGCACTTTGGTTCAGCAGCACGAGCTGATCCGCCAGGCCGACGAG
>NZ_CXON01000052.1:0-1185 GCF_001269405.1 Limnohabitans sp. 2KL-3 | reverse complement strand
CAGCAGCTACGCCGCACGCCCTGCGGCCATCGGCTCCAAAGTGCTGGTGCGCATCTTTGAGCGGCGCATCGAGATCCGGGATGTGCAAGGCGCTTTGCTGCGCACACATGCCAAAGCCGAGCGGCCAGGCTCGGTGGTGCTGCCTGCGGATGAGCGGGTGTTCAACCCATCACGCGAGACGCGGTTGATCCTTGGCCAGGCCAAAGAAATTGGCGAGCACGCCAGCCGCCTGTGTGAGCTGATGTTTGCTGCTGAAGGTCGGGTGGGCCAAAGAAAGCTTTGGGGCATCGTGGGATTGACCAAACGCTACCCGGCTGTCTGCATTGACGGCGCCTGTGCCCAAGCCTTGGCGCAAGGGGTCTACAGCTACAAACAAGTCAAGGCCTTGGCCGAGCGCTTGTTTGCCGATGCCATGGCGGCCATGGACGAGGAATCCAACATGGCCAGCTCAGTGCACGCCGACACCACGGCCCTTGAGGGCACTTTGGTTCAGCAGCACGAGCTGATCCGCCAGGCCGACGAGTATGCAGATTTGTTCACCCACGCAGCCTTGGTTGCCAGCGCGGTGGTGGCCAAGGCCATGGATGAGAAAGCAGGAGGCCAGGCATGAACATGACCGAGATCGACAACGCTTTGCGTCAGTTGCGCCTGTCGGGCATGCAGCAAACCCTTTCCACCCGGGCGATGCAGGCCCAGGCCAGCCAGGAGCCGTTTCTGGAGACCTTTGCTGCCTTGCTGCAAGACGAATTGGAGCGGCGCAGCTCCGTCCTGATGGAGCGCCGCTACAAGCGCTCGGGACTCGATGAGAAGGTCTCATTGGCGGATTTGGACTGTAAGCGTCCGGTGAACCCATCTTGAGATTCAAATGCCATCCTGGCAACATCCTGGCCACACAACAACAACGTGGACACGATGATGAATCAAGACACTCCTACCCCTTCAACGCCTTCGCGCACGCGTCGCATCTACAGCACTCAGTTCAAGTCTGAATTGGTGGCCTCCTGCCAACTCCCCGGCGCATCCGTCAGTGCCATCGCGGCAGCCCACGGCATGAATGCCAACGTACTGCGCCGCTGGCTCCAAAAGCATCGCCAACACGGCTCACATGTCCCACATTTCCCAAGCACACCGCCCGCATCTGCTCAGACCAGCAGCGCTGGATTCATCGCGCTCGATCTGAGCGCC
>NZ_CXON01000051.1:0-2614 GCF_001269405.1 Limnohabitans sp. 2KL-3 | reverse complement strand
TCCGGCGACCACCGAGATCTACACTCGTTCCCTACACGACGCTCTTCCGATCTTTCCTACAAAATGCAGGGCATCTCCCTTGTAGGAGCGACGCCCCCGTCGCGAAAAGCCTCGCAGACCACAAGCCATCGCCCCGAGGGCGGGGCTCCTACAAAATGCAGGGCATCTCCCCTGTAGGAGCGACGCCCCCGTCGCGAAAAGCCTCGCAAACCACCACCTATCGCCCCGAGGGCGGGGTTCCTACAAAATGCAGGGCATCTCCCTTGTAGGAGCGACGCCCCCGTCGCGAAAAGCCTCGCAAACCACAAGCCATCGCCCCGAGGGCGGGGCTCCTACAAAATGCAGGGCATCTCCCCTGTAAGAGCGACGCCCCCGTCGCGATAAGCCTCGCAGACCACCACCCATCGCCCCGAGGGCGGGGCTCCTACAAAAAAACCATCGCCCGGGGGGGGCGGCTCCCAAATGATGGGTCCCATCCACAAGGCAATGCTTACTCTGGGTTGGACACACCCGATGCGACGTGGCCAGACGGCACATGTCGGGCGGCCGATTCGATGTGGCCGGTTTGGTCGTCAAAAAAGAAATCAGGCTCGAATTCACGCAAAAATTCGCCCTTGGGCAAGCCGCCCAAAAACATGGCCTCGTCCACCTCAATGTTCCAATTCATCAGCGTGCGGATGGCGCGTTCGTGGGCCGGAGCGCTGCGGGCGGTGACCAAGGCGGTGCGGATGCGCATGTGGGGTGTGCCCTCTTGTTGCAGTCGTTGCAACGCGGCCAGCAAAGGCTTGAAGGGGCCGGCCAGCAGGGGTTGTTCGGCTTTGTCGCGTTCGTGCGCCTGAAAAGCCGTCAGACCTTCTGACTGAAACACCCGTTCGGCCTCGTCCGAGAACAACACCGCATCGCCATCAAAGGCAATGCGCACCTCGTTCGGGTGAGATTCCGAGGCCAGCGCTGAATGCGGATAGACCTGCGCGGCGGGCACCCCTGCCCCCAAGGCGGCACGCACATCGGACAAATGCGTGGACAAAAACAAGTTGGCGTTGAGCGGCTTGAGGTAACGCCAAGGCGGCTGTCCCCGGGTGAAGCTGCCGCGCTGAATGGTCAGGCCGTAGTGCTGCGCCGAGCGGAACACCCGCATGCCCGAGACCGGGTCGTTGCGCGAAAGGATGACCACCTCGACCCGCTGCGCATCGGCGTCGTTGAAGGCCAACAACTTGCGCACCAGAGAAAATGCCACGCCCGGTTTGGCCGGTACTTCCAGGCGTTCCAGCTGCAATTGCATGTAAGCACGGTCGTCGCCTTGCTCAAACACACGGTTTTCTTCTTCAAAGTCAAACAAGGCCCGCGATGAAATCGCCACGACCAATTGGCCTTCCAGTGAGACGGGCATCGTGATCTCCGGTGCAGTTGAAATGGTGAAGCGCCTTGTCGATGCAGGCTTATTTTTTCTCGGAATAGGGTGTTACCACTTTGGCGTCGATGCGGTAACTGGCCACCCCCATGTGCGAGTCGGTTTTGGTGGCGCTCAGAGTGCCGGTCACCCACACGATGTCCATGCTGCGAAAGCGCTTGACGGCTTGGTCGAGCTTCACATGCACGATCTGGTTGGCGGGGGGTGGTGGCGAGTGCACGCAGGCCCCAAAGTAAGGCACCAGCAAAAATTCCTTGAGGCCTTCAGGCAAGTCTTCCAGGGGCACCAGGTAGCCAGGCAGGCGCACGTTTTGCCCCAGGATCAAGGGGTTGATGGGGGCGTTGTCCCACATCTGGCGCATTTTTTTCAGGGCTTCATCGGCCTTGGGGTCGTTGTCTTTCAGGCTTTGCAGGTTCAAGGCCTTGAGGTCTTTGTAAGGGTCCCAGCCTGCGGGAATGAGCTGCTCCCAGCCAATGGTGCGGGGTGCGCTTGGTGTGCTGGCCCCTTCGGGTGCTGCACCCGCCGACAAAGACGGCTGCACTTGAGGCACAGTCTCGCGAGCGGTCTCGCGCACGCTTTGCGCACAGACGGAACCCGCCAGCAGCAGGGCGGCCAGCAGTGCGGTGTTTTGAATGGCAAATGTTTTTTTCATAAGAACTCCCAAGTGAGCACTGTAAGCCCGCAGGGCCTCTTGAACGCGTGAAAGTCGGCTCTAGGGCGAGGTTTTTTTATGGGTCTGGCCTTGTGAAGTTTGAAGTGAAAAGCTTGTCTTGTCACAGCGATCAACGATGCGAGCCATCTGGCAGCCCCGCCCCCGGGGCGATGAGCTTTTTGTAGGAGCCCCGCCCTCGGGGCGATGGGGTGTGGTCTGCGAGTGTGATCGCGACGAGGGCGTCGCTCCTACGGGGGGAATGCCCTGCATGTTGTGGGAGCCCCGCCCTCGGGGCGATGGGGTGTGGTTTGCGAGGGTGATCGCGACGAGGGCGTCGCTCCTAGTGCGCCCGTGAAGGCGCGTACACAGCATGGTGAGAGTCCATGTCGGGGTAAGCCAAGGCCCCGTAGTCGAAGGTAACTGCGTCGCTGCGAAGCGGGGTGGAGAGCAACCGGAGGCGAACTGGCGGTGCGCAGTAAAGCGAACTCGATTCGGCAGGGAGTGGCGGCGAGCTGGCTGGGAGAAGGCGAAGCCTGAAACACATCGCATGC
>NZ_CXON01000050.1:0-2414 GCF_001269405.1 Limnohabitans sp. 2KL-3 | reverse complement strand
GCACTTTGGCATGTCCAAAGAAGGCACGGTGGCCCGCCAGTTCATGCTGGGTGTGGTTCAAACGGCCGACGGCATGCCGATCTACCACGAGGTATTTGACGGCAACACGTCAGAAGCGCCCACCCTTTTGCCAACGGTGCGCAAGGTGCTGGCGCGTTACCCGCACATCCGCCGCTTGGTGATGGTGGCTGACCGGGGCTTGCTGTCTGTCGACAACCTGGCCGATCTGAGCGCCATCAGTCTGCCTGATGGGCAGCCGCTGGAGTTCATCTTGGCAGTGCCAGGGCGCCGCTACGGGGAGTTTGCTGATCTGATGCAGCCCTTGCACGT
The DNA here is from genome assembly GCF_001269405.1 of Limnohabitans sp. 2KL-3. Taxonomy (NCBI): domain Bacteria; kingdom Pseudomonadati; phylum Pseudomonadota; class Betaproteobacteria; order Burkholderiales; family Comamonadaceae; genus Limnohabitans; species Limnohabitans sp. 2KL-3. Next base: position 2,084 of record NZ_CXON01000050.1, on the reverse strand, counting down.
CGCCGCTGCGCCCGAGGGCGAGACGGTGGCCGAAACCACTTGGGAAGGACTGCGGTTGGTCGTGGCACACAACCCGCAACGGGCTCAGGAACAAACAGACAAACGTACAGCGCGCATTGCGGCGTTAGAAGCCCGGGCCAGAGACTTGGCCAACAAACTCGATGGACAAGACGCCGGGCAAAAAAAGCGCGGACGCAAGCTCAGCGACTCGGGGGCCAAAGCACGTTTCTTTCAAGAGGTGGCCGAGGCCCATTTGTCCAAAATCATCAAGGTCGACCTCAAGTCCGATTTGTTCGCGTACGACATTGACGCCAAGGCATTGGCCCGCGCCCAGATGATGGACGGCAAGTTGCTGCTAGTGTAGTGTTGCATTCTGTTTGGAACTTAAGCGCTTGTTGGCACGAATGACCTTTTGCAAGATGTCGCGAGCGCTTTTTGTCCAGATGAAGGGCTTAGGATTTTTGTTGTGATGTGCGATGTAAGCATCAATGGTGTCGATTAGTTCCGGCACGCTGGTGAATACGCCACGACGCAATTGCTCGGTCGTAATGTCACGGAAGAAGCGCTCCACCATGTTCAGCCACGATGCCGAGGTCGGGGTGAAGTGCATTGTGATGCGCGGGTGCTTGGCCAGCCACTCTTGAACAACTGGATGTTTGTGGGTCGCGTAGTTATCGGCGATCAGATGCAACGCCTTGTCTTTGGGCGTTTCACGGTCAATCTTCTTGAGGAACTTGAGCCACTCCACATGCGTATGACGTTGCTGGCAGGTGCTGATGACGGTGCCATCGAGCGTACTCATGGCGGCAAACAATGTCGTGGTGCCATTGCGCTTGTAGTCGTGCGTCATCGTTTGTGCTCGCCCCTTTTTGAGGGGCAATCCCGGCTGGGTACGATCCAATGCTTGGACTTGGCTCTTCTCGTCGCAGCACAACACCAGCGCGTGCTCCGGTGGCGACATGTACAGGCCAACGATATCTTCCAGCTTGTCGATGAACTTGGGGTCACGCGAAACCTTGAAGCCACGCACCAGATGCGGCTTGAGGCCATTGGCCCTCCAGTGGCGCGACACGCTGGCGGCACTCACGCCCAACTCTTGGGCCATGGTGCGCGTACTCCACTGCGTGGCCGCTTGCGGCGTGCTTTGCGTTGTCAGCTCAACCAACTTGGCTACATCCACTTTCACGGGCGGTGCCCCGCGCGGCAAGTCGCGCTCGATGCCCGCCAAACGATCAATTGCGTACCGCTCGCGCCAACGTGCCACTTGCAAGCGCCCGATGCCTAACTCAGCAGCAATAGCGATTGTTTGCTTGCCAAGATCTGCCAACAGCACGATTTGCGCACGCTGAGCCAAGCGAACGCTGGTTCGTTTCGAGCGAACCAGTTTCGTAAGCGTCCGGTGAACCCATCTTGAGATTCAAATGCCATCCCGGCAACATCCTGGCCACACAACAACAACGTGGACACGATGATGAATCAAGACACTCCTACCCCTTCAACGCCTTCGCGCACGCGTCGCATCTACAGCACTCAGTTCAAGTCTGAATTGGTGGCTGTCACTTCTCGGCATAAAGGAACCAGCTGTTTTCGGCATATAGGAGCCAGCTGCAAGCGCTCAAACTGACATCTTTCGGGTTTGGATTTTGCCCTTATTTGGCGTCTTTTTGTGGGTTTGAATTCTTGCTTTTTGTCACCGCCGTGGTCGGCATTTGGCGCGGCGTCCGATTTGGCGCGGCGTCCGGTACGACTGCCCATCCAGCGTCAAGCAGTAAGCGTTGTGCCTGAGCCGGTCCAACGTGGCCGAGGCCAGCAGCGGGTTGCTAGGGAAGGCCTGATCCCACTCACTGAAGTCCAGATTGCTGGTGATGATGGTCGCCGTGCGCTCGTAGCGCTCGGCAATCAGCTCGTGCAAGTCCTCATCCGCTGGTGACCTCAGGGGCTTGAGTCCAAAGTCATCAATGATCAGCACCGGGATGCGGCTGAGCGATTGCAGTTTGCGCTCATAGGCGTTGGTCGCCCGCGCCGCGTGCAGCGTCTGCGTCAGGGCCGAGCAACTGGTGAACAGCAGATCGGAAGAGCACACG
>NZ_CXON01000049.1:0-1668 GCF_001269405.1 Limnohabitans sp. 2KL-3 | reverse complement strand
CGCCTGGCTCATAGAAAGGTCGGTACGCATCGCAGGATTGCGCTGGAGGATTTGATGGCATACACACAAAAGATGCGTGGGCAGCAGGCCGGCGCTCTTGAGCGTTTGGCTCAAAATGCAAGAGAGTTGGGTTTGGAATACTGATGGCTGGCCATGCCCGATATACGGCTTTACTGGATGCGTGTGTCTTGTATCCGTTGGCCATGACAGATGCGCTTTTGAGTCTGGCAACGGCGGGTTTTTTTTCTGCCAAGTGGACAACGCGCATTGAACTCGAATGGATTCGTGCAATCGAGCGGCAGCGACCAGACTTGGTGGGTAAGCTCGACGTTCGCCGAGACAGTATGCGTCTTGCTATTTTGGATTGGGAAGTTCCAGAGCCTGCATGGGTGTCTTTGGCGCAAGGAATCCAGCTGCCTGACCCTGACGACACGCATGTCTTGGCTGCTGCAATTGCCGGGCACGCTGACTGCATCGTGACTTCGAATTTAAAAGATTTTCCTTCGACCGTTTTGGATGTCTTCGGTATTGAGGCCATTGATCCAGATACCTTCATCATCAATCAATGGGATCTGGACCCCGTCAATCCCTGATGGCCACCCAAATTCCCCCACTTATGGCCACCTCAAACTCCCCCACCTGAATTGATCGGGGACAGGGTCTCAACGCCGACACCGTCGGCACCTGTTGGCAGGACGCATGTTCTGGCCTTCCTCGAAGGAAGGCCAAGGAGTGAATGTCTTGAAACCCAACCAACGCGCCACGGTGATCACGCTGCTGCAGCGCAACACGCCCCAGCGCGAGATTGCCCGCATCACCGGCATCGACCGCAAAACCATTCGCAGCTACCACACCCGCTGGCTACTTGATCCTTCAAACTCCCCCGGGGTGGCCACCGGCTCTGAGACCTTGACCCCTCAAATTCCCCCACCCTGGCCACCGGCTCTCGTTTCCACTTCCTCCAGCCTGTGCGAAGTCCACCGCGTCTTCATTGAGGCCCAACTTCGCCTTCGCCGCAACGCCACCGCCATCTTCCAAGACCTGGTCGATGCCCACGGCTATTCAGGGGCCTACAACTCCGTCAAACGCTTTGTGCGCGCCTTGCGCAAGAAGACGCCCGAGCAGTTTGATCGCCTGTCCTTTTTGCCCGGCGAGGAGATGCAAGTCGATTACGGCGAAGGCGCACCGACCTTGGTGCCCGGCACCGATCGCTACAAGAAGCCGCGCCTGTTCGTCGCCACACTGCGCCACTCCCGGCGCAGTTTCCGCCGTGTGGTCTGGAAGTCCAGCCAACAAGTGTGGGCCCAGCTGCACGAGCAGGCATTTCGCTACTTTGGCGGCTGCCCCCAGTACGTGGTGCTGGACAACCTCAAGGAGGGTGTGCAGAGGCCCGATTTGTACGAGCCTGAACTCAACCCAGTGTATGCCGCCATGCTCGAGCACTATGGCGTGGTGGCCGACCCCGCCCGCGTGCGCGACCCCAACCGCAAGGGCACGGTGGAGCACGCCATCGGCCACACCCAAGCCACCGCCTTGAAGGGCAGACGCTTTGAATCGATCGAGGCCCAGAACGAGCACTTGGAGCATTGGGAAACGAGTTGGGCCGCCAAGCGCATTCACGGCAGCGAGCGCCAACAGGTGCAGGCCATGTTCGAGGCCGAACGTGCG
>NZ_CXON01000048.1:0-3900 GCF_001269405.1 Limnohabitans sp. 2KL-3 | reverse complement strand
TGGTGACCAACGACGTGACCCCCACGATCAGCGGCACGGGCACCACGGGCGACATCATCCAGGTGACGATGCCCGGCACAGGCGAAGTGCTCAGCACCACGGTGGCCGCTGACGGCACGTGGAGCGTGACACCCACGATGGACGTGGCCAGCGGCAGCGTGAGCGTGATGGCCACCAACGCAGCGGGCGTGGTGAGTGCGCCCAAGACACTGCCTTTGGTGATGGACACGGCAGTGGCCACACCGAGCATCGCTTTGGTGTGCGACAGCGGTTCAAGCAGCAGCGACAAGATCAGCCGAGACGGTGCCATCACGGTGGGCGGCTTGGAAGCAGGCTCAACTGTCCAATACAGCTCGAACGGCACCGACTGGAGTACCACCTTCAGCGCCACAGAAGGCAGCAACACGGTCCAAGTGCGCCAGACGGACGCAGCAGGCAACGTCAGCGCAGCCAGCAGCCTGAGCTTCACGCTCGACACCACAGCGCCCACGCCCACCGTCACCATCAACGCCATTGGCGGCGATGATGCGCTGAGCCCTGCGGACGCCGTGCAAACCCAGACCGGCATCACCGGCAGCGTGACCGACGCCCGCGAAGGCGACCTGGTCAAAGTGCTGGTCAACGGCCAAACCTTCAGTGGCACCGTGGACGCGCTGGGCAACTACAGCGTCAGCGTGGCCACGGCCGACCTGATCGACGACCAAGGCTCAAAAATCGAAGTCGTGCTCATGGCCAGCGACGCGGCAGGCAACACCCAAATGGAGTCGAACACCCGCACCTACAAGGTGGACATCACCGTGCCCACGGTGCAAAGCATCGTGCTCGACAAGAGCGCCCTCAAAGTGGGCGAAACCGCCACCGTCACCATCACCTTCAGCGAGAAAGTCAAAGCCTTTGACCTGTCGGACCTGACGGCTGAGAACGGCACGCTCAGCAGCCTGGCCACAGCCGATGGTGGCCTGACCTGGACCGCCACCCTCACACCGACGGCCAGCATTGAAGACACCACCAACGTGGTCAACGTGCTGGCCAACTACACCGACCTGTCGGACAACCAGGGCACCGCAGCCACCAGCGGCAACTACAGCGTGGAAACCTTGGCCCCCACGGCCACGATCCAACTGGCCGACGAAGCATTGAAGGCCGGTGAGACCACCACCTTGACCATCACCTTCAGCGAGAAGGTCAGCAACTTCAGCAACGCCGACGTCACCGTGGCCAACGGCAGCCTGGGCACGCTCAGCAGCACCGACGGCATCGTCTGGACCGGCACCTTCACGCCCAGCGTCAACCTCGAAGAAGCCACCAACAGCATCACCCTGGCCAGCACCTACACCGACGTGGCCGGCAACGCAGGCCAAAGCGCCGACAGCGGCAACTACAGCGTGGACACCAAGGCCCCCACGGCCAGCGTCACCCTCACGGACAACACCAACACGGCCATCACCAGCCTCACGGCCGGTCAAAGCGCCAAAGTCACCATCACCTTCAGCGAAGCCGTCCAAGACTTCAGCAACGCCGACGTCACCGCGCCCAACGGCACCCTGAGCACCCTGGCCAGCACCGACGGCGGCACCACCTGGACGGCCACCTTCACGCCCAGCGCCAACGTCGAAGTCGCTGCCAACAGCATCAGCGTCAACCCCGGTGCCTACAGCGATCTCGCCTCCAACGCCGGTTCAGCCGCATCGAGCGCCACCTACGCCGTCGACACCCAAGGCCCCACCGCCAGCATCACGCTCAGCGACAGCGCCTTGACCGCAGGCGAGACCGCGCAAGTGACGATCAGCTTCAGCGAGAAAGTCACCGGCTTTGACAACACCGACGTCACCGTCGAGAACGGCACGCTCAGCACCTTGACCACCACCGACGGCGGCAAAACCTGGACAGGCACCTTCACACCCACCGCAGGCACAGCGGACGCCAGCAACCTGATGAGCGTGGCCAACAGCTACACCGACGTGGCGGGCAACCAAGGCGCCAGCACCGCAAGCGGCAACTACGCCATCGATTTGAAGGCCCCCACCGCCACCATCGCTTTGAGCGACAACGCCCTCAAAGCAGGCGAAAGCGCCACGGTCACCATCACCTTCAGCGAGAAAGTCAAAGACTTCAGCAACGCCGACATCACGGCCCCCAACGGCGCGCTGAGCAGCTTCACCGCCAGCGCAGACGGCCTGATCTGGACAGCGACGTTCACGCCGAACGTGGACACCGAAGCGGCCAGCAACACGCTCAGCCTGGGCACTGCCTACACCGACGAAGCAGGCAACACCGGCACCGTGGCCAACGCGACTTACGCCGTCGACACCAAAGCCCCGGTGTTCACCGTGCAACTGGACGACGCCAGCAACAGCGCGGCCAAGACCGACCGCCTCACCAACGACAGCACCCCGACCATCAGCGGCACGGGCACCACGGGCGACATCATCCAAGTGACCATGCCCGGCACACTGGAAGTGCTCAGCACCACGGTGGCGGCAGACGGCCAATGGAGCGTGACGCCCACTTTGGTGATCGCCAGCGGCAACGTGAGCGTGACGGCCCAAGACGCGGCAGGCAACACCAGCCCAGCGCAAACCCTGGCTCTGGTGATTGATACGGCTGTGGCCACACCCACCGTGGCCCTGGTGTGCGACAGCGGCACCAGCAGCAGCGACAAGATCAGCCAAAGCGGCGTGATCAACGTGAGCGGCCTGGAAGCGGGTGCTACTGTCGAGTACAGCATCAACGGCACAACATGGGGCACGACCTTCGCAGCCACAGAAGGCAGCAACACGGTCCAAGTGCGCCAGACGGACGCCGCAGGCAACGTGGCCACCTCGAATGCCTTCAACTTCACGCTGGACAGCCAGATGAGTGCCTTCACGGTGGCGCTCAGCTGCGACAGCGGCACGGCCAGCGACAAAGTCAGCCAAGACGCCAGCCTGCTCATCACCGGCGCAGAAGCCGGAGCGGACATCAGCTACAGCACCGACGGCAGCACCTGGGACAGCACCTACGCGGCAGCCGAAGGCGTGAACAACGTCAAAGTGCGCGTGATGGACGCGGCAGGCAACCAACGCACACAAGACTACAGCTTCACCCTTGACAGCACAGCGCCCACAGCGGCCGTGCTCACCTTGGTGTGCGACAGCGGCAGCCAAGCGGGCGACCAACTCACCAACAACGGTGCCCTCAACGTGGTGGCCGAAGCCGGTGCCACGCTGGAGTACAGCACCAACGGAAGCACCTGGAACAGCACCTTTGCGGCCGCAGACGGCGCCAACACCGTCAGCGTGCGCGTCACCGACAAGGCGGGCAACGTCAGCAGCACCTCCAGCCTGAGCTTCACGCTGGACAAAACAGCGCCCGTGGCTGCCAGCGTCAGCCTGGTGTGCGACAGCGGCCTGACCGCCGTGGCCAACAACGACAAAATCAGCCACACCGGCACACTGGCGGTGCAAACAGCAGAAACCGCAGGCCAGATCGAATACAGCACCGACGGCCTGACCTGGGCCGCCACCTTGGCTGCGGCCGAAGGCGTGAACAACGTCAAAGTGCGCGTCACCGATGCGGCGGGCAACCAGGGCGCGGTCACCGACTACGCCTTCACACTGGACACCCAAGCGCCTGCAGCGCCCGTATTGGGCCTGGTGTGCGACAGCGGCGTGCTGGGCAGCGACAAGATCACCCAAAACGGCGCATTCAGCGCCACCACAAGCGAAGTGAGCGCGACACTGCAATACAGCACAGACGGCGTGGCCTGGAGCAACACCTTTGTGGCGGCCGAAGGCAGCAACACCGTCAAAGCACGGGTGTTGGACGCCGCGGGCAACGCAGGTGCAGCCAGCACGCTGAGCTTCACGCTGGACACACTCATCAGCAAACCCAGCGTGGCGCTCAGCTGTGACAGCGGTG
>NZ_CXON01000047.1:0-4044 GCF_001269405.1 Limnohabitans sp. 2KL-3 | reverse complement strand
ATGGGTGCGGGTGCCGCCGATGGACGCGGCGCTGCCGCTGTCGGTGTTGCCGTTGACGGTGACGGTGATGGTTTGGGAGGCCGTGCCGTCTTGGCTGGTCACGCGCAAGGTGTCGGTGACTTGCTGGCCAGTGCTCAGGGCTTGCGTGGCGGGTTTGCTGTTGTCCAGGGTGTAGAGCCAGGTGCCGGTGGTGGTGTTGAGCGTGAAGTTGCCATAGGTACCGGCCAGGCTGGCGGTGGTGGGCGTGCTCAAGAAGGCTTGGCCGGTGTCCACATCGCTCACGGTGAGGGTGCCGCTGGCGGTGGTGGCAGGAGCGTCTTCGGTGACGGTGCCGGTGCTGGTGCCCGCAATGGCCGCGCCGTCGTTGGTGCCGGTGACGGTGACCAAGAGGTCTTTGGCCACGCTGCCATCTTTGCTGGCCACGGTGAGTTTGTCGGTGACTTGCTGGCCTGCGTTCAGGGCCTGGGTGGCCGCTTTGCTGTTGTCCAGGGTGTAGCTCCAAGCGCCTGTGGTGGCGTTGAGCGTGAAGGTGCCGTAAGTGCCGGCCAGGCTGGTGGGCGTTTGCAGCACGTTGTCGGCGCTGTTGGCAGCGCCGGTGACCACCAAGACGCCTGCAACCTGCGAGGTGCTGTCTTCGATCACAGCGCCGGTGTTGGTGCCACCAATGACGGTGCCACTGACAGCGCCCTCGGCCGCGCCCGTGACGGTGACCACAATGTCTTGTGTGGTGCTGCCGTCTTGGCTGGTGACCGTGAGTTTGTCGGTGACTTGTTGGCCTTGGGTCAGGGCTTGCGTGGCCGCTTTGCTGTTGTCCAGCGTGTAGACCCAAGCGCCGGTGGCGGTGTTGAGCGTGAAGTTGCCATAAGTGCCCGCCAGGCTGGCTGGCGTTTGCAAGGCGGCTTGGCCGGTGTCCACATCCGTCACGGTGAGGGTGCCGCTGGTGGTGGTGGCAGGGGCGTCTTCGCTCACGCCGCCCGTGGTCTGGCCGGTGATGAGGGCTTTGTCGTTGACGCCGGTGATGGCGATGACGATGTCTTTGACAGCGCTGCCGTCTTGGCTGGTGACGCTGAGTTTGTCGCTCACTTGCTGGCCAGCGGTGAGCGCTTGCGTGGCCGCTTTGCCGTTGTCCAGCGTGTAGGTCCAAGCGCCGGTGGTGGTGTCCAGGGTGAAGTTGCCATACTGGCCGGCCAAGCTGGTGGGGGCCTTGAGCACGTTGTCGGCGCTGTTGGCCGCACCGGTGACGGTGAGCGTGCCCGCCGCTTGGGCGCTGCTGTCTTCGATGGCGGTGCCGGTGCTGGTGCCGCCAATGGCTGCGCCCGTGCCGCCTTGGTTGCTCAAGGCGTAGTCTTGCACCGCGCTGGCGGTGACTTTGCCGGTGGGGGTGGTGGCGGACACGCTGGCCTCGACTTTGGTGTCGCGGTCAGCGACCAAGTCGGTGGTGGGCACGTTGATGCTGTAGGTGCCTTGGGCGTTGACGGTGCCCGTAAAGGGCTTGTCGTTGACGGTCAGGGTGACGGTGTCGCCTGCGGCAAACACGCCCGAGACGCGGCCAGTGACGGCGGTGTTGGCCACGCTGGCCTCGGCGGGGGTGATGAGGTTGTCGGTGGTGACGGGGTCCACCACCAAGGATGTGCCCGTGCCTGCAGCGCCCTCCACCGTGTAGGTCTGGCTGTTGTCCACCGTGCTGACTTGGCCGGTGGCGGGGTCTTTGACGGCCACGCTGACCTCGACTTTTTTGTCGGCATCGGCCTTGAGCTCGGTCATGGGGACCACTTGGCTGTAGCTGCCGTTGGCCGCCACGATGGTGGTGTAGGTCTGGGTGCCCACGCGGATGGTGACGATGTCGCCGGGCGTGAAGGCGCCGCTGACGCGGCCCGTCAGGGTGAGGCTGGCTTGGGCGCCCTCGGCGGCGCTGATCAGGTTGTCGCCGCTGAGGGGGTCCAGCGCCACCGCCGCTTTGGCCTGGGCCGAGCCCAGGCTCAGGGCCACGCTGTTGTTGGCGTCCGCGCCGTCTTGGTTGGCATTGCCCGCAGCGTCGCTCAATTGGTTGCTGCCCACGCTGATCTTGGCGCTGGTGGCGCCCGCCGTGGGCGTGAAGGTGGCGGTGTAGACCAGCGGGTTGGCCGCGCTCTTGAGCAAGGCGCTCAAGGTGCCGCCCGTGGTGGTGATGTCACCGGCCACAAAGTCAGCGCTGGCTTCGCTGAGCGTGAAGGTGATCGCAGCGGTCTCGGCACTGCCCAGGGCAATCTTGTCGGTGGTGATGGCGATCTGGGGGGCGATGGTGTCCACCGTGATCTCAAAGGCCGGGCTGACGTTGGCGACGCCGTTGGTGGTGGACTCGGCGGTGAAGCTGTGCTTGCCCTCAGCCAAATCGGCAGGCGGGGTGAAGGACCAGTTGCCGTTGGCATCGGCCGTGGCAGAGCCAATGACAACGCCGCCGTCTTTGATGGTGATGACCGTGCCCGCAGGCGCTTGGCCCGTCAGCGTGGGGGTCTTGTCGTTGGTGCTGGCCCCGTTGGCCAGCGCCTCGGTGCCATTGCCCGGGTTGCCCGCGTTGTCGGTGACGCTGCCAATGGTGGTGTTGGAGGTGGTGGCGGTGGTGCCACCGGCAGCAGCGGCGGCAGCGCCCGCGCCCGCCAGCCCCAAAGCGGCCAGCAAGGGGTTAAAGGCCAGCACACCCACGGCAGCGCCCGAGCCCACGACTTCTGCACCGCCCAGCGCCACACTGACCGTTTGGCCCCCGTCGGCCAGCTGCGGGATCAGGCCTTTGACGTCCGGGTCCTCGGGGATGTATTCGTAGAAGTTGCCGTTTTCTGCTTGGCCCACCACGCCGTTGTAGCCCTCGGGCATGACCTCGTAGTAGTCCTCGATGATGATGTCCGCTTCGGTGCTGTTTTCTAGCAAGATGTGCAGGTTCTTGCCCACACGCTTGACTTTGACGTATTCGGGCGCGGCTTCTTTGTTCTTGTCGAGCTCTTGCAGCTGGTACTTGGCCCCGGCTTTGGCCGCAATGCGCAGGGGCTGGCCTTTGGCGCCTTGCCCTTGTGTGACGTCCAGGCTCTGGTTGCTTTGTGCGTTGCCGGTGTTGACGAGGACTTTGAATTGCTTGGCCATGGTGTGTGCTCTCAGTGAATTGGGGTGTGAATTCGGGGTGGGAATTCAGGGATGAATCTGGGGGGTGAAGCTGGGGAATGAATCAGGGGTGAAGGGGCTTATTTGCCCCCGCCGTCCACGCGGCGCTGGCCCACCACCTCAACCACCACGCGGCGGTTGGGCTGGTTGCAGGCGATGGCGCTGGCCGAGGCGACCGAGCCGCACGAGCGCTCGACCAACTGGCGCGAGCCCCGTCCCTCGGAGGTGATGCGCGCGGAGATCTGGCTGACGCGCTCGATGTAGCGGCGCACCGTGTCGGCCCGCTCAGCGGACAAACGCTGGTTGCCCGCAGGCGAGCCCAGCGGGTCGGCGTGGCCAATGACGTGGATGTGGTTGATGTAGGTGTAGTCGCTGCGAATGCGCAAGACCAGTTGGTCGATCACGGCCAAGCCTTGGCTGGTCATGCCCGCCGCATCGGAGCGGCCAAAGGCAAACAAGGCATCGCCCGACAAGGCAAACTGCTGGGGCATGGCGGGCACCATGACGGGAGCGGCCACAGGGGCGGGTGCGGAAGCGGGTGCCGAGAGGCAGTCCTGGGCCTTGGTCACGCGCGAGACGGTGTGCATTTGCAAGCGCACACTGGCCATCTCTTGCAGCGCCTGGGCCGCGGGCACGGGCTTGAGCACGGGGCGGCCCGCGTCTTCGTAGACGGCAAAGTACTGGCTTTGCGCGGCCAGCAAGCGCGTGGCGGTCAAGCTGTCGTAGTTGTCTTTGGCCGTGCGGCCCACACGCACTTGGCGAGCACCAATCTCCACCGCCCCGGGCTCGGTGCACAGCTGGCTGTAGCCACCGGCAACCAAGGAGGTGTGGTACTGGCCATTGACAAACACGCCCGTGGCGCCTTTGAGGCCTGCGCTGTCACTGGCGCGGTAGACCAAGATGCGGCTTTGG
>NZ_CXON01000046.1:0-4832 GCF_001269405.1 Limnohabitans sp. 2KL-3 | reverse complement strand
ACACCTTGAAGTTCATCACTCAAGGGGCCAATGCACTGATTGTGGGCAAACCGGGCACAGGCAAGAGCCATGTGGCCAAGTCGCTGGCGTACCAGGCTACGCTGCAAGGCTATGACGTGCGGTATTTGGAGGCGGACACCGAGTTTGCGCGGTATGCGCTGGCGGGCAGCCAGGACAGGGCGAATTTGCTGCGGGAGTGGGTCAAGCCGGATTTGCTGATCGTGGACGATTTGTTTCTGGCCAGGCGGATCACGGCGGAGGCAGCAGAGGCGTTGCAGGCCATCGTGCACCAGCGCTACAAGCTGCGCCGCGCCCTGGTGGTGACATCGAACCGGGTAGTGCAGGACTGGGGCAAGTATCTGGGGGATGCCACGATGGCCAGCACGATTTTGGACAGGTTGATGCACCGCTGCGTGATGTTGGAGTTTGAGGGCAAGAGCTACAGGCTCAAGGAGGCGGCTGCTCGCTTGGCCATCCAGCCTGAAACGTCATAATCTGGCAGCGCTGCCTGGGGGAATTTGGGGTGGCCACGGGTGGGGGAATTTGGACTGGCCATCAGGGGTCAAGGGCTTCAAATGGAACCACAAGTGTGTGTGCCGCGTCTACAAGGAGTTGGAGCTCAATTTGCGGATCACACCCCGCAAGCGGCTGGTTCGCGAGAAACCTGAGACGCTGACGATGCCACAGGGCATCAACCAGGTGTGGTCAATGGACTTCATGCACGACCAGCTCGAAGACGGCAGAACGTTTCGGTTATTCAATATCATTGACGACTTCAACCGCGAAGCCATTGGGATGGAGGTGGATTTCTCGTTGCCTTCAGAGCGGGTGATTCGGGAGCTCAAGCAGATCATCTTGTGGCGGGGAAAGCCGCAGGTCATTCGATGTGACAACGGCCCGGAATACATCAGTTCAGCGATCCAAAACTGGGCGTCTGAATTGGGCATCAGGTTGGAATACATCCAGCCTGGTAACCCACAGCAAAATGCTTATGTTGAGCGGTTCAACAGGACGGTACGGTACGAGTGGTTGTCACAGTACTATTGGCATGACTTGGCAGAGGTTCAAGACTTTGCAACGAAGTGGATGTGGTCTTACAACCACGACCGACCCAATATGGCCTTGGGCGGATTTAGACCAAAGCAGCGACTGGCCATGGCTGCGTAACGTTTCTACTTCTGAGACCCTTGCAAAAGGGGATTATTACCAGCTATTGGCGAATTAATTGAAGCAAGAATCGTCCAAAGTGAATATCAAAGACGATCAGAGAGTGTTCTTGCATAGGACCCAGAAGATTTAAGTAAACAATGGAATTTAGTTCTGGGGCAAGTTAACTTGGCTCGAACCGAACTGTTGCTGGGTAATTGGAAATTTGTGCTAAAATAAATAGGGCGGATTCAAAAGCGAAGTGCAACACCCTTTTTTCAGTGGATGAGAGTGGAGTGTTGCGGACTGTTCAGGAGCAGTTCCCTGTAAACAGACAGCGGTGATCGTACCCCCAAACCTTTGCGCGGGCGGTTGTTGATTTCATCTGCAATTGCATCCAGTTCTTCTTGGCTGTAAACAGACAAATCCGTGCCCTTGGGCAGGTACTGCCGCACCAAGCCATTCATGTTCTCGTTTGAGCCCCTCTGCCACGGGCTGTGGGGATCACAAAAGTACACCGCGATCCCTGTGCGTTTACTCAACTCCTTGTGCATCGCCATCTCACGGCCTTGGTCATAAGTCATGCTCAGGCGCAGCGGCAAAGCAATGCTCAGCAGTTTGTCCGTGAAGCCCTGCAGCACATTGAGGGCACTGGCTGGTTTGATCTCTGGAAGCTTGACCAACATCAGCAATCGGCTGGTGCGCTCCACCAACGTGCCCACGGCACTGCCATTGGCCTCGCCCTTGATGAGGTCGCCTTCCCAGTGGCCCGGGAACTGGCGGTCCTCAATCTCTGGCGGGCGCACATGGATGCTGTCCATGTCAGGAATTTGCCCCCTGCGGTCTTGGCCTTTGCTGCGAGGCACGCGCTTGTTGTGCGCTTGACGCAGTGCTTTGATCAGATCACGCTTGAGCTCGCCCACGGGCTGGGCGTAGATGCAGTTGTAGATGGTTTCGTGTGACACGCGGTGCTCATGGCCCTTGGGGTAAGTGGCTGACAGTGTCATCGATATTTGCTCGGGCGACCACCGAATGCACAGCAGGTGATGAACGATGCCAAACAGAACGCTTTCTTGATGCAGCTTTGGCTCAGGACGGCCCTGTATGCGGCGCTTGGCTGTACAGGCCTGGGCGCTCTTGCTGGCATAGTGGCCGCCGATGCTGTTGCGGTCCAGCTCCCGCGTGATGGTGCTGGGCGAACGCCCAAGGGTACGAGCAATCTCTCGAACGGTGAACTTCTGGAAATGGAGACTGGCCAGGGTCACACGCTCTTCGGGTTGGATCTGTTTGTAGTGCTTGAGTGGAGTGATTTGCATCTGCGGACCTTACAGGGTTGGCAGGTGTTGCACTTCGCTTTTGAATCCGCCATGGCTTTCAACGCTGGCTGTCTGCAATAGCACGGTTACCGACACCTTTATGGCCTTACCTCTGTGATGGCCGGGCTTAACGCGCACGACTGACGTGTCGCCTAAACAGCAGGCGATCCAAATGGCGTTGGACCTGAAATTCCGCTCACGGCCCTGGCCACCCTGAAACCAGAGCAACGCAACAGGGTCAAATTGTTTGGCCCATGGGATAGAAAAGATGGAGGAACTTTATAAGTCGGTTAGTGATAACAGGCAATCAACATGATTACGATGATCGAACGTCTAGTTGCTAGACATGTTCCCAAGCCACCCAAGCCCATTGAATGGCTCACCGATAAAGGCAGTTGTTACAGGGCGACCAAGACCAGGAGCTTTGCCAACAAATAAGGCCAAGCCCGTGACCACACGAGTGGGCAGTTCGCAAAGTAACGGTATGGCCGAGAGTTTCGTAAAACCTTTAAACGGGATTACGCTAAGCTGGCTGATTAGTAGGACTCACAAACGGTGATGGCGCAGTTGCGTAAATGGTTTGATGACTACAATTTTTACCACCTGCGCAGCGCGTTGGGCTACGTGCCCGCCAAGCTGTTCAGGGAAAAACGAGCGGTAAATTAAACACACCTACGGCACTGGGTTACGGGGTCAGAATCAGTTTACGTTTCTGCTGTCACTTTTCGGCATAAAGGAACCAGCTGTTTTCGGCATATAGGAGCCAGCTGCAAGCGCTCAAACTGACATCTTTCGGGTTTGGATTTTGCCCTTATTTGGCGTCTTTTTGTGGGTTTGAATTCTTGCTTTTTGTCACCGCCGTGGTCGGCATTTGGCGCGGCGTCCGGTACGACTGCCCATCCAGCGTCAAGCAGTAAGCGTTGTGCCTGAGCCGGTCCAACGTGGCCGAGGCCAGCAGAGGGTTGCTCGGGAAGGCCTGATCCCACTCACTGAAGTCCAGATTGCTGGTGATGATGGTGGCCGTGCGCTCGTAGCGCTCGGCAATCAGCTCGTGCAAGTCCTCATCCGCTGGTGACCTCAGGGGCTTGAGTCCAAAGTCATCAATGATCAGCACCGGGATGCGGCTGAGCGCTTGCAGTTTGCGCTCATAAGCGTTGGTCGCCCGCGCCGCGTGCAGCGTCTGCGTCAGGGCCGAGCAGCTGGTGAACAGCACATCCGTGCCCTGGCGCACCGCGCAGTGACCCAGCGCCTGAGCCAGGTGGCTTTTGCCGGTGCCGCTGGGCCCCACGATCAGCACGGGCGAACACTCGCGCACGTAGCGCCCCGTGGCCAGATCGTGCACCAGGGCCCGGTTGAGTTGGGGCAGCCGCTCAAAGTCAAACTGCTCCAGCGTCTTGGTGGACCTGAATTGGGCTTTGCGCAAGCGCATGCCAAAGCTGTTTTGCTCACGGCGGGCGACCTCATCGCCCATCAAGATGGCCAAGAACTCGGTGTAGGCCAGCTTGGACTCGATGGCCTGGCGGTTTCGTGCCTCCAGCGAGTCCAGGATGCCAGACAGGCGCAGCTGCTTCAAATGGGGAACCAGTTCGGGGATAGGGTTCATGGGATGCTCTCCTTTGGGGGTTAATGCAGCAGGTCTTGCTGCGGGTGGTGGGAATGGGTGCGGGCATCAGGGTCGGCAAACAGGCTGGCGGCATCACGCACAAACCGGGTCTTGGTGTAGACCGCATCGGTGCTGGTCTGGGGCATCGGCAGCTGATCGGCGTTGGTGCTCAGAATGGTCTTGACGGTGCGGTAATAAGGACTGCCGTGGGCCATGGCGCGGTGGCAGGCCGCCTCCAATCGGCTGTGCCCATAGGTCTTGGCCAAGCCGATAACGCCTTGTGCGGCGCGCAAGCGCTCCACAATCTTGTCTCTGAGCAACCAGTCGATGACCTGCTGGCAGTGGGGTCCGACCTCGCTGGCTTGCTCGTCCAGCCACTGGCGGTCACGGCCAAAGAACCACTGCGCCTGGGGTGGCAAGTGGTCGGGGGTGGTCACGCGCTGGCCCTTGCGCTGTCCGCGCGGGTGGGTGGCCACCAGCACATGGCCCTCATACAGGGCTACACAACCGTCGTTGGCGCGCAGCCACAGCGCCTTGCCCACCAGGGCAAACGGGGCCGAATACATCACATGCTCGAACTTGACGTGGCAGTCCCGGTGCGGGGTGACGGGGTGCCAAACCCCCAAGTCCGGTACTTGCGCAGGCAGGGGTTTCAAAAACGGCTGCTCCAGCGCAAACAGCGCCAGGGGCTGCTGGCGTGTGGTGCCGTGGGTACGCAGTCCCGCCTCGTGCAGCACCCAGAGATCGGAAGCGCACACGTCTGAACT
>NZ_CXON01000045.1:0-7595 GCF_001269405.1 Limnohabitans sp. 2KL-3 | reverse complement strand
GACGGCATACGAGATAGGAATGTGACTGGAGTTCAGACGGTGCTCKKCAAAAAGTGTGTCAACCACGACAGCGCCTCGGGCCATTTGCTGGCGGGGGGCGATGAACCCGACGAAACCGGCTGGTGGCCCAAGCTGCAGGCCTTGCAAACCCATGCCCAAGGCCAGCCCTTGTCGGTGCACTTCACGCGGGCGACTGGCGAGGCGGGTCTGACCCGCTGGCAGCGTAGCGAGCAGCCCGTGGCACTGCGCGAGGCCTTGGTTTGCAATGCCCGCATTGACAAAACCTGGGGCATTGCGAGTTTTTCTCGGCTGACACGGGGCTTGTCCTCTCAGGCGCTGTCTTCGGCTGCCTGGGTGTCGTCCCCGCCCATGGCGTCTGGTGCGGCCAGTCTGGACATGGCCACGCCACGCCGCGCCGATGACGAATCTGACAAGGAGGGTGTCGCCACGGCTTGGCCCGAGTCTCTGCCGATTGAGCTGCAAACAGCTTTGATCCCTGACGGCTTGGCGCAGTCAGCGTCGTCAGCACAGGCAGTGCAGGCAGCGCCTTGGCACAGCTTTGCCCGTGGACCGAGTGTCGGCAACTTTTTGCACGACCAAATGGAGTGGCTGGCCGCCGAGGGCTTTGTGCTGGAGCCGGGCACCACCACCGCCGAACGCCTGGCCAAGCGCTGCGAGCGTTCGGGCTACACGGCGCAGGCCGATGGCGTGGTGCAGTGGTTGTCGCGTTTGGTGGCCCAGCCCCTGGGGAGCCCCGGTCGTGGACCCCATGTGGCCCTGAATGCGCTGCAAACCGTGCTGCCCGAGATGGAGTTTTGGCTGCCGGCCGAGCGCTTGCATGCCCGAGAAATCGACACCCTGTGTCAGCAGCATTTGCTGCCCGGTGTGGCGCGGCCCCAGCTGCCCGACGCCCAGTTGCACGGCATGCTCATGGGCTTTGCCGATCTGGTGTTCGAGCACGCGGGGCGCTACTGGGTGCTGGACTACAAGTCCAACCACTTGGGCGCTCAAGATGCGAACTACAGCGCTGAGGCCCTGGACCAGGCCATGGCCGAGCACCGCTACGAGGTGCAGGCCGCGCTTTACATGTTGGCCCTGCACCGCTTGCTGCGCTCACGTCTGGGCGCAGCGTATGACCCGGCCCAGCATCTGGGGGGCGCGGTGTACTTGTTCATGCGTGGCATCGATGGGCCTGTGGGCGGTTGCTGCTGTTTGCCTGCACCGACGGCCTTGATGGATGGTCTGGACGCGATGTTGGGGCTCAATGAAACCGCTGCTCAGCAGCCAGGAGTGAACGGATGAATACACTGATCGCCCCAAGCAACGTCACACCCTCCCACATCGCTGACGTTAGGTCGGGACTCAATGTTCCCTTGGGTGAATTAAGCACCTCGCACACACTCCAGTGTCTGTATGTTTGGTCAGAGCTGGGTTGGCTGCGGCGCTTGGACAGCGCTATGGCCACACAGCTGCTGCGCTTGGACGCTGGAGTCTCATCAGCTGTGCTTGTGGCGGCTGTCGTGTTATCTCAGATGGAAGGGCGTGGCCACACCTGCTTGGCCGTGCATGAACTGGCCAAACGCCCTGTTGATTTATTGGCTTGGACCTCTGACGCTGTGAATGCACCGCATGGTTTGCAAGCGCTGTGGTCCCATATGCCTCAAGATAAGGCGTCTTGGTTGGCAGTTTTGCAAGCGGCACCATCAACCTGTCTACGTTTGGCCAGCGCACCGGATTTGGGTCAACCTTTGGTTTTGGGCGGTACATCCGAAATGCCTCTTTTATATTGGCGCCGCTACCGTGTTTACGAAGAGCGGGTGGGCCAAAACCTGCTGCAACGTGCCCAAAATGCGGTGCCTGTGGACGAAGCTTTGGCGCGGGTGTGGCTGGACCGCTTTTTTGGCCAAGCGCTGGAGGGTGGGGGGGCGACGGCGGCCTTGCCCGACTCAAACAAGGCCGCCGAGGCGCAGACCGACTGGCAAAAGCTGGCCTGCGCCGTGGCTTTGCGTTCGCATTTGGCGGTCATCACCGGGGGGCCGGGCACGGGCAAAACCTACACCGCAGCACGTTTGCTGGCTTTGCTGCTTGCTTTGCACGAGGGGCCCCATCCTTTGCGTGTGGCATTGGCAGCGCCCACAGGCAAGGCCGCCGCCCGACTCAAGCAGTCGATTGACGGCTCGCTCAAAGCACTCAAAGTGCAATCACTGAACGTGTCCGAAACCGCCGATGCAACAGCCCATGCAACGGGCACGGCCCAGAGCGATGCACCGCTGGACTTGGACACCCTCATCCAGCGCATTGGCCCCGCGCGTACTTTGCATGCGCTTTTGGGGGCTCGGCCCGACACCCGCATGTTCCGCCACCACGCGGCCAATCCGCTCGATGTCGATGTGTTGATCGTGGACGAAGCCTCGATGGTGCATCTGGAAATGATGGACGCCCTGCTGCAAGCGCTGCCCCCCACGGCCCGATTGGTGTTGCTGGGCGACAAAGACCAATTGGCCTCGGTGGAGGCTGGCGCGGTGCTGGGGGATGTGTGCCGCGACGCCGCCCAAGGCGCTTACCTGCCCGAAACTTGGCGCTTTGCGCAGGCAGCGGCGGGGCAAAGCCTGGCCCCCCGGTTTCAGGCCAAAGCCGGGCAGTCGGTCTCGGCCCTGGCCCAGCAAACCGTGATGCTGCGGCAAAGCCGTCGCTTCGAGGGCCCGATTGGGCAGCTGGCCCTGGCCGTGAATACCGGTGACGCCGAAGCCGCTTGGGCGTGCCTGCGGGGTGGCAACACCTTGGCCTGGCCCTTGCAGGCTTTGCAACCAGACACTCCCCAGACCGTGTGTGCGCTGGCGTTGGGCAGCACGGGCCAATCTTCTTACACCGATTATTTAAAGCTCCTCACGCCAAGCCCTGCAGGTCTGGACGCGACAGCGCACGGCCATTGGGTTCGCAGCGTGTTGCTCGCTTTTGATCGGTTTCGGATTTTGTGCGCCGTGCACCAGGGCGATTGGGGCACGCTGGCGCTCAACTTGGCCGTGCAAAAGGCGCTGGCCGATGCCGGGTGGCTCAAACCCCAAGGCGAATGGTTTGCCGGCCGCCCAGTCATGGTCACGCGCAACGATGCCCAGCTGGGCGTGTTCAACGGCGATGTGGGGGTGGTTTTGCCCAACGCACAAGGCGTGCTCAAGGTCTGGTTTCTGGACGGTGAGCAACTGCGCTCGGTCAGCGTGTCGCGCCTGGCCCATGCCGAAACGGCCTTTGTCATGACGGTGCACAAAAGCCAGGGTTCGGAATTCGCACACACCGCGATGGTTTTGCCTGCGGGCGCAGCCGATTTGTTGACACGCGAGTTGGTCTACACCGGCATCACCCGCGCCCGCGAGCAGTTCACCCTTGTTGAAGGCCAGGCCGGTCTGCTCAATGCCGCTATGGCCCGGCCCAGTGTGCGGGCCAGTGGCTTGCGGCTGTGGTGGGTTTAGTTGGCGTAGTCTTCGCACGCCCCAGCGGTGCTGGAGTTGACGGCACACCCTCCGGAACTGGGAGATAGGTATTAACTCATTTTTTTACGCTGATTTGTCATGGGGTTTGAACGCCTATCTACAAGCGTTAGACAAAGCACCTGTCCGAGGCTATTGCGTCTTGTCTCATAGTCAAGTACATCGAGAAGAGGTGGTCAAACCTGGCTACTCCATGCAAGCGTCAGTGGAGTTGAACAAGTACGCGTTCCTTGACGCATTACAAAGAAACTGGTTTATCCAAGAGTTGCCTTTGGCAGGTAATCATGAAGTTCTCTGAAGCTCTTGCTGTTCTTAGGCTGTTGGGCACGCGTCATGAAGATGCGATGACTGTTCAAGACATTGTTGCCAAATGGGACAACTTGTATTCAGAAAAACTACACAAGCGTACAGCCCAACGCTATCTCAGTGAATTGTCAACAGGCGGCATCGATGGCAGGGCTGTGATTGAGGTGGATACCACCAGTAAGGAACGGCGTTACCACCTGCGGGTCAGTGAAATGGCCAATTGGCTCATGACCGATGAGGCCGCGCTCTATCATCTGTTGTCTTTGCAAGTGCTTCAAAGCACTTTTGGCAATGCAGTTGCCGACGGCTTAGAGCGGCAAATGGATATTGCCGAGCACTTAACTCAGGAACAACGACGAACCAAGCGGTTACGCGACCGTGTTCGGATTGTTCCGGATGGGATTGGTCGCTTGCGCGCCAAAATTTCTTCAGAGATCTTGGGTTGTGTGATGGATGCGCTGGCATCCAAACAATTGCTGCGAGTTGAATACCGATCGGCTGCTGGCAATAATTCAGACAACGAATTGAACCCCCTTGGGCTTGTGGCCAAGGATGGCACATTGTATTTGTTGGCCGTCAAAGGGCTTTGTGACCAACCTATTGCCTACCCACTACAACGCATGAAAGCAGCTTCGGTGGTTCCTCTGCCTGCACAGGAGCGCGGGGACTTTGACCTTGATCACTATATTGAGGCTTCTCATCAGCTCAGTCATGTCGTTGATGCAACACTCGATCCCAAGATGGTGAAGTTAAAGGTAGCGCCCGAATGGATTTACCATTTCAAAGAGCGTCCTCTATCTCACCTGCAAGAGATCCGGGAATCTCAGAATTCTGACGATTGGATTTTTGTGATCGTGCCGCTCCCAATCACCATACTGCTCAAAGCATTTCTTGTCAGTTTTGGACCTGGCCTAGAGGTCATTGAGCCGCAATCCTTACGCCAAGACATAGGGTTATTGCATGCGCAAGCAGCAGCGCGATATTCGGAAGATTTGAAGCCTTAGTTGAAAAAGGCAGTTTTATAACGACAGTAATTGTCGCTGTGAAAGCCTAGACTCAGATCTCATTCACAGGAGGTCTGATGAGCTTTGAAGATGTAAACGATGTGGTCAGTATGAAAGAGTCTTTCTTGGACATGGATCCAGCTGTTGATGACTTACAGCAAGACTTGGAGACACATCCTCGTCGTGATCGCAAAACCAAAAATGCTCAAACACCTGTGTATTTGGTCGTGAGTGAGGAAGTAAGCGAAGACGCATTGGCAGAGTTGGCCGAAGCAGACATGCGGTATGCACGCTGGCTGCGTGTGGTCATGTTGCGGCTGATGATCAAGACACCTGCCTTGGGTCGTCTCAAGGGACGGGTGGGTTACAACCTGAATCAGGTTTGCGCATTTTTGGGGTTCGAGAACTTTGAAAAATACGCCGAGAATCGTAATTTGGCAGAAATTCGCCACGATTTAAGCATCATCTTGTCAGGCTGGGAAGCTGAAGTGGGGCAGGGGTGTCACTTCCCCCGAGCATTGCAAAACAACCTGAAGGCGCTGGCTCACATCATCAACCTTAACCCAATGGAAGCGGAAATCCTTGGTTTGGGGGTCTTGATCCATGCCGAGAGCATTCTTGAAAGTTGCTCAGAGTTGCTTGGCGCAGAGCTCACCGGCTACAACATAGAACGGATTTTGGGTCCTTTACTGGCTCAGAAGTCTGAATCTGTTTCGAAGTGTTTGCAACGTCAAGAAAAATTGGCAAGTTCTGGCTTGTTGTCCATCGACATCAGTGGACGTTACGGACTGCGGCAATTGGTTGACTTGCTGACATCCACCTTTGCGTCTCGCATGCTGGCGCCTCAAGATGACATTCGCAAGATTGTTGAGAGCTTTGTGCTTCCCGTGGCGCCGTCATCATTGACTGTCCAAGACTACGACCACATCCAAACCAATTTGGAAATTTGCAAATCCCTGCTCACCCATTGTGTCGACCAAAACGTGAGCGGTATCAATGTGCTCATCTACGGAAAGCCCGGCACGGGTAAGACTGAGTTTGCGCGCTTGTTGGCCAGTGAGTTGGATCTTTCGCTCATGGAAATCAGCCCTCACAATCTTGCAGGGGCACCCGTGGTGCCCATCCGCCGCGTACGAAATTACCGTATTGCGCAGGAATTTTTCAAGCACAACCCGTCTGCGATCTTGTTTGATGAATGTGAGGAGATCCTCAATCACGTCAGCGGCAACGACCGCGGTGATCATGAGGCGACCATCCCGCGAAAGTCCTGGATCAACAAAATCCTTGAAACCAACGATGTTCCAACCATATGGATCGCCAACTCAATTGAGCGCTTTGATGAGGCCTACCTGCGGCGCTTTAGCTTTTGCTTTGAAATGCCCATTCCATCTCAATTTCAACGGGAAAAGTTGCTTGCCAAAGCAGTGGATGGCGTTGTGAGCGCGCAAGCGCAAGTCGGTATTGCACGCCATAAAGATGTAACGCCCGCCATGTTGATTCAAACAGCAAAGGTGGTTAAGGCCATTGCTTCGCAACGGCCGGAGAGCGAACGTGATGCATTGGCTATTCACCTGACGAACAACAGACTGAAAGCACAAAGTAAAGGAAAAATCATATCCCGAAGTGATCTTGGGATAGCTGGGGGTGGTTTTAAGCCCGAATGGGTGAACAGTGACGTTGACCTTCAAGCTCTGAGTGAATCCATCGTCCAGTCACGTGCGGGGCGTTTGTGTCTCTACGGCCCCCCCGGCACGGGTAAAACCGCCTTTGGAAAGTGGCTCGCACAAGAACTGGATGTGCCTCATATGGTGCTGAAAGCTTCGGAAATTCTCAGCCCTTACTTGGGAGAGACTGAGCAAAAAATGGCCCGCGCATTTGAGGCGGCAGACCAACAAAAGGCGGTGCTTCAATTCGACGAAGTCGACTCCTTTTTGCAAGACCGTCAAAAAGCGTCCAAGCAATGGGAAGTCACCCAAGTCAATGAAATGTTGACTCAAATGGAAAACTTCCAGGGTGTGTTTATTGCATCCACCAACCTGTTTCAGAACTTGGATGAAGCGAGCCTGCGCCGCTTTGACATGGCCATTAAATTTGACTTCCTCAAAGCCGATGCTGCCCAAAGCATGTTTATCAAGACTTGCAACATTCTTGGGGTGTCTAACCAAGAACAGATATTGTTGGCAGAAGCCGCCAACATGACGCAACTGACGCCTGGAGATTTTGAGCAGCTCATTCGCCGTTCGCGCTTGTTGCGTTTTGGCAATTCTGCACAGATCCTGCAGCAGCTCAAGTCGGCGGTCGCATTGAAGAAATCTACAGCAACCCGACCCATCGGGTTTTTGAAAGCTGCCTGAGCAAGAGTTCAGTTCTGCTAATGATACGAAAGTGTCGTTAGCAGATGTCACTTTTCACCATATAGAGGCCAAACCGTTTTCGGCATTTAGGAGCCACCCCGTTTTCGGCATTTAGGAGCCACCCCGTTTTCGGCACTTACAGGCCAGCTGAATTTCGGCATATAGGAGCCAGCTGCAGCGCTCAACAGACATCTCGAACCCTGCCCATCGCTACCTTCTGAACCTTTTGTTCAGGAGCGATGGATGGGCCGCAGAAAGATCGAGATGCATGAATTCCGAAACGTCCTCATTCGCCTGCGCGCAGGCGACCGTGACCGCGAGATCGCACGCCTGGGCCTCATGGGCCGCGTCAAAGTTGCCCAGTTTCGCGCTCTGGCGCTCAGCATGGGCTGGCTTGAGCCCTCCGCGCCACTGCCCGATGTGCCCCCCATCGCCGTAATCCTGGC
>NZ_CXON01000044.1:0-10455 GCF_001269405.1 Limnohabitans sp. 2KL-3 | reverse complement strand
GATTTGGACGTACTGACCTTCACGGCCACGCTGAGCGAAGCGGTGATCGTCAACACCACGGGCGGCACGCCGACCCTGACGCTGGATGTTGGCGGACAAGTCCTGACGGCCACTTACAGTGGCGGCTCTGGTACCACCAGCTTGAGCTTCACGGCAACTGCAGGCGCGGGCGATGACAGCTCGGTGAGCGTGAGCGCGATCAACCTCAATGGTGCGAGCATCATTGGCAACACGACGTCGCAGGCGCTGTTGACGGGCACGACGGGGCAGGTGGTTACAAACCTCATTGTGGACAACACAAATCCGGTGTTCACTTCTGGCATCACGGCCAACTTTGCCGAAAACGGTACGGGGATCGTTTACGACACGGCAGCTACAGACGTCACGACCTTGACCTACGCCTTGGGTGGAGCGGATGCGGGTCGGTTTGACATCAATACCAGCACAGGTGCGGTGAGCTTCAAAACGTCACCAAACTTCGAGGTGCCTGCAGACGTGGGCAACAACAACGTCTATGACATCACCGTCACAGCCACCGATGGTGTGGGCAACACCAGCAACCAGTCTGTGGCGATCACGGTGACGAACGTGAACGAAGCGCCGACGGTGACCAGTGCTGCCACAGCCAGCTTTGCTGAGAACGGTGCTGGCGCGGCGTACACCGCCAGCGGCACTGACCCTGATGCGGGCACTGCGCTGAGCTACAGCCTAAGTGGTTCCGATGCTGCCCTCTTCAGCATCGAAGCCAGCACCGGTGTGGTGCATTTCGTGTCTGCACCCAACTTTGAGGCCCCGGCCGATGCGGGTGGAGACAACGAATATGACATCGTGGTCACGGCCATGGACAACGGTACCTTGAGCGCGACCAAAGCTGTGGCCATCACGGTGACCAATGTCAACGAAGCGCCGACGACGCAGGGAACTTTGTCGCCCCAGACAGCCATCAAAGGTCAGGCTTTTAGTCTCAACGTTAAAGATAAGTTTGCTGATGTGGACGCAGGCACCAACGGCACTTTGAGCTTCAGCTCCATAGGCCTGCCTAGTGGAATGAGCATCAACAGCAGCACGGGCCTGATCAGTGGCACGGCCACAGCAGACCAGCCCTCCGCGCAGGTTGTAGTCACTGCCACCGACGGTAGCTCTTTGTCTGTCACACAAAGCTTTAGTCTGGCCGTGGTGTCCGCACCAGTCATCACTGCGCTGCAATCCAATGTGGCTACGGCCAAGGCAGGAGATGCCATTATTTTCACCGCCACGCTCAGCGAAGCGGTCAACGTTGAAACCACAAACGGCATCCCTACACTGACGCTGGACGTTGGGGGGCAAACCCTGACTGCCACCTACATCGGCGGCACGGGTTCGACCAGCTTGAGCTTCACTGCTACAGCAGGCGCTGGCGATGACAGCACGGTGAGTGTGAGCGCGATCAACCTCAATGGTGCGAGCATCATTGGCAACACGACGTCGCAGGCACTGTTAACAGGCACGACGGGACAGGTGGTTGCCAGCTTCATCGTGGACAACATCAATCCGGTGTTCACCTCTGGCATCACAGCCAACTTTTCAGAGAACGGTGCCAGCACCGCTTACGCAGCAGCGGCCACCGATCCGAGTGCGCTGACCTACAGCCTGAGCGGCACGGATGCGGGCTTATTCAACATTAACAGCACCAGCGCAGTGGTCACCTTCAAGGTGGCACCAAACTTCGAAGCCCCGGTTGATGCAGGCAACAACAACGTCTATGACATCACAGTCACGGCCACAGATGCGGCGGGCAACGCCAGCAACCACGCCGTGGCCATCACGGTCACCAATGTCAACGAAGCGCCGACGGTAACCAGTGCAGCCACAGCCAGTTTTTCTGAAAACGGTTCAGGTGTGGTTTACACCGCAAGTGCCACCGATCCTGATGCGAGCACAACGCTGAGCTACAGCCTCAGTGGTGCCGATGCTGGCATCTTCGGTATTGATGCCAATACTGGTGTGTTGCGCTTCCTGAGTGCGCCCAACTTCGAAGCCCCGACCGACCTGGGCGGTAACAACGTCTATGACATCGTGGTCACAGCCACAGATAACGGTGCCTTAAGTGCCACCCAAGCTGTGGCCATCACGGTCACCAACGTCAACGAAGCACCAACAATGACCAGTGCAGCCACAACCAGCTTTGCTGAGAACGGCTCAGGCGGGGTGTACACCGCCAGCGCCACCGACCTGGATGCGGGTACGACCCTCAGTTACAGCCTTAGTGGTGCCAATGCAGCTTTCTTCAGTATCGACGCCAGCACTGGTGTGGTGCGTTTCCTGGCTACCCCCAACTTCGAGGCACCGGCCGACGTGGGCGGTAACAATGTCTATGACATCGTGGTCACGGCCACGGACAACGGAGGCTTGAGTTCCACCCAAGCGGTGGCCATCACGGTGACCAATGTCAACGAAGCGCCGACGGTGACCAGTGCAGCCACAGCCAGCTATGCTGAGAACGGATCAGGCGCGGCGTACACCGCAAGCGCCGCCGACCCAGATGTGGGCACCACGATGAGCTACAGCCTCAGTGGTGCCGATGCAGCTTTCTTCAGTATCGACGCCAGCACAGGTATGTTGCGGTTCTTGGCTACGCCCAACTTCGAGTCCCCAACCGACGCGGACGGTAACAACGTCTATGACATCGTGGTCACGGCCACGGACAACGGTGCCTTGAGTGCCACCCAAGCAGTTGCCATCACAGTCACAAACGTCAACGAAGCGCCGTCGGTAACCAGTGCTGCCGCAGCCAGTTTTGCAGAGAACGGCTCAGGCGTGGTTTACACCACCAGCGGGACCGACCCGGATGCGAGCACCACGCTGAGCTACAGCCTCAGTGGTGTAGATGCTGGCACCTTCAATATTGATGCCAGTACAGGTGTGGTGCGTTTCCTGAGCGCCCCTAACTTCGAGTCCCCGACCGACACTGGCGGTAACAACGTCTATGACATCCTGGTCACCGCCACAGACAACGGTGTCTTGAGTGCTACCCAGGCGGTGGCCATCACGGTCACAAACGTCAACGATGCGCCGACGGTAACCAGTTCAGCCACAGCCAGCTTTGCTGAGAACGGTTCAGGCGTTGTGTACACCGCCAGCGGCACTGACCCGGATGTGGGTACTACGCTCAGCTACAGCCTGAGTGGAACGGACGCGGACCTGTTCAACATCAACAGCACCAGTGGCGTAGTCACCTTCAAGGCAGCACCAAACTTCGAGTCCCCAACTGACGCGGGTGGTAACAACGTATACGACATCGTGGTCACCGCCACGGACAACGGAACCTTGAGCGCGACCCAAGCGGTAGCGATTACAGTAACCAATGTCAACGAAGCGCCAACGGTGACCAGTGCAGCCACAGTCAGTATTGCTGAGAACGATTCAGGTGTGGTGTACACCGCCAGCGCCACCGACCCGGATGCGGGCAATACGCTCAGCTACAGCCTGAGTGGTACTGACGCGGACCTGTTCAACATCAACAGCACCAGCGGAGTGGTCACCTTCAAGGCAGCACCCAACTTCGAAGCCCCGACTGACACGGGCGGCAACAACGTCTACGACATCGTTGTCACCGCCACGGACAACGGATCCTTGAGTGCCACCCAAGCGGTAGCGATTACGGTCACAAACGTCAACGAAGCGCCGACCGTGACCAGTGCAGCCACAGCCAGCTTTGCTGAGAACGGCTCAGGTGCGGTGTACACCGCCAGCGGCACTGACCCGGATGCGGGCGATACGCTCAGTTTCAGCCTGAGCGGCACGGACGCGGACCTGTTCAACATCAACAGCTCCAGCGGAGTGGTTACCTTCAAGGCAGCACCAAACTTCGAGTCCCCAACTGACGCGGGCGGCAACAACGTCTATGACATCGTGGTATCGGTCACGGACAACGGAACCTTGAGTGGCACCCAAGCGGTAGCGATTACGGTGACCAATGTCAACGAAGCGCCAACGGTGACCAGTGCAGCCACATCCAGTTTTGCGGAGAACGGCTCAGGTTCCGTGTACACCGCCAGCGCTACCGACCCGGATGCGGGCAGCACGCTGAGCTACAGCCTGAGCGGCACAGACGCGGACCTGTTCAACATCAACAGCACCAGCGGAGTGGTTACCTTCAAGGCAGCACCCAACTTCGAAGCCCCGACCGATGTGGGCGGTAACAACGTCTATGACATCGTGGTCACGGTCACAGACAGCGGAACTTTGAGTGCAACCAAAGCCGTGGCCATCACGGTGACCAATGTGAACGAAGCGCCAACGGTGACCAGTGCAGCCACAGCCACCTTTGCAGAGAACGGTTCAGGTGGGGTGTACACCGCAAGCGCCACCGACCCAGATGTGGGCACCACGATGAGCTACAGCCTCAGCGGTGCCGATGCAGCTTTCTTTAGTATCGACGCCAGCACAGGTGTGTTGCGTTTCTTGGCTACCCCCAACTTCGAGTCCCCAACCGACGCGGGCGGTAACAACATCTATGACATCGTGGTCACAGCCACGGACAACGGAACTTTGAGTGCAACCAAAGCCGTGGCCATCACGGTGACCAATGTCAACGAAGCGCCTTCGGTGACCAGTGCAGCCACAGCCAGCTTTGCTGAGAACGGCTCAGGTGCGGTGTACACCGCCAGCGCTACCGACCCGGATGCGGGCAGCACGCTGAGCTATACCCTGAGCGGCACGGACGCTGACCTGTTCAACATCAACAGCACCAGTGGCGTAGTCACCTTCAAGGCAGCACCCAACTTCGAAGCCCCGACCGATGTGGGCGGTAACAACGTCTATGACATCGTGGTCACGGCCACAGACAACGGTGCCTTGAGTGCAACCAAAGCGGTAGCGATTACGGTGACCAACGTGAACGAAGCGCCAACGGTGAACAGTGCAGCCACAGCCAGTTTTGCTGAGAACGGTTCAGGCTCGGTGTACACCGCCAGCGCTACCGACCCGGATGCAGGCAGCACGCTGAACTACAGCCTGAGCGGCACGGATGCGGACCTGTTCAACATCAACAGCACCAGTGGCGTGGTCACCTTCAAGGCAGCACCCAACTTTGAAGCCCCGACCGACGCAGGCGGTAACAACGTCTATGACATCGTGGTCACGGCCACGGACAACGGTGCCTTGAGTGCAACCAAAGCGATAGCGATTACGGTGACCAATGTCAACGAAGCGCCAACGGTGAACAGTGCAGCTACAGCCAGCTATGCTGAGAACGGTTCAGTTGACGTGTACACCGCCAGTGCCACCGACCCGGATGTGGGCACTACGCTCAGCTACAGCCTGAGCGGCACAGACGCGGACCTGTTCAACATCAACAGCACCAGTGGCGTAGTCACCTTCAAGGCAGCACCCAACTTCGAAGCCCCGACCGATGTGGGCGGTAACAACGTCTATGACATCGTGGTCACGGCCACGGACAACGGTGCCTTGAGTGCAACCAAAGCGGTAGCGATTACGGTGACCAACGTGAACGAAGCGCCAACGGTGAACAGTGCAGCTACAGCCAGCTATGCTGAGAACGGTTCAGTTGACGTGTACACCGCCAGTGCCACCGACCCGGATGTGGGCACTACGCTCAGCTACAGCCTGAGTGGCACGGACGCTGACCTGTTCAATATCAACAGCACCAGTGGCGTGGTCACCTTGAAGGCAGCACCCAACTTTGAAGCCCCGACCGACGTGGGCGGTAACAACGTCTATGACATCGTGGTCACGGCCACGGACAACGGTGCCTTGAGTGCCACCCAAGCGGTAGCGATTACGGTGACCAATGTCAACGAAGCGCCAACGGTGAACAGTGCAGCTACAGCCAGCTATGCTGAGAACGGTTCAGTTGACGTGTACACCGCCAGTGCCACCGACCCGGATGTGGGCACTACGCTCAGCTACAGCCTCAGTGGCACGGACGCTGACCTGTTCAACATCAACAGCACCAGCGGAGTTGTCACCTTCAAGGCAGCACCCAACTTCGAGGCTCCGGCCGACGCAGGCGGTAACAACGTCTATGACATCGTGGTCACAGCCACGGACAACGGATCCTTGAGTGCAGCCAAAGCTGTGGCCATCACGGTGACCAATGTCAACGAAGCGCCTACGATCCAGGGAACTGTGCCGACCCAGACGGCTGTCAAAGGCCAGGCATTTAGCCTGAACGTCAGTGGCAACTTTTCCGATGTGGATGCAGGCACCAACGGCACCTTGAGCTTCAGCGCCACCGGGCTGCCCAGTGGTTTAAGTATCAACAGCAGCACGGGTGTGATCAGCGGCACGCCAACAGCAGACCAGTCTTCCGCGCAGGTTGTGGTCACGGCCACCGACGGTGGCGCTTTGGCTGTCACACAAAGCTTCAATCTGGGCGTGGTGTCAGCTCCTCAATTACGATCCAGTGCACTGGACAATGTGACAAATTTTGATGTCAACTCCAACATTGTTATTCAGTACGACCAGAGTGTGACGGCCGTTGCTGGTAAATACATCCATCTTGTCAATGATGGCGGCGTTGGTTTTCGTGGTGAAAGTGTTGTCCATACGCAAAGTATTCTGTTGACAGACACTACGCAGGTCACCATCAGTCAAGGGAAGATCACGATCAATCCAATCTTCGATTTGGACTTGGCGAACACGTACCACATCACCCTAGATGAAGGTGCTTTTATGTCAACTTTGTCAGGGCTGGCAACTGCGGCATTTGATGGCACGACAAGTCTTAACTTCGCAACCGTAACACCGGGCACCACATCGATTGCTAATGCCGTCGCCTCGCAAAAGATGGATGCCGACGGAGCAATGGTTGACAGCTATCGCTGGTTGGACATCGAAGGTATCGGCATCCCATCAGGCCTTCCCACGGCGCTGGATCTCGTTGGCGGCAACTACGCGGTGGTGGCAAAAGACCAAGACCCTACGGGCGCCGACAACCTGACCGGCTATGACGGTATTGCGCTGGGGAACCTGAACGTCGCGCTGAATAACTTTGCTCTAGGCGATTTGATCTACATCGATGACCAGGGCAATAACCTCAATGCAGTGAATGACCTGACGCTTACCGCCGTTTTGGATACAGGCGTGGCACCCACCTTGATCCAGTTCGCTGGTACCGACCTAGCAGGCTTCATTGAGGTTAGCCTTTTGAACAGCACCGCCAGCTTTGATTCTTTCAATACGCTCAAGCAACTTGTAGGTGGTATGCCTGTGATTTCTGCATAACGTATGAGGAGTGAGCGTATGGCGGGTTGTCTTTGTCCGCTGTATCTCACTCCATTTACTTTCAACTAAAAGCATTTTAAATGTATATATAAAAATGTTTTCAAATGTGTTCAGTTGTTGTTTTCTATGGCAATAATTCTTATCAAAATGAGGGTGATATCTAGAAGGCGTGATAGCTAGTTTATTTTATTTGAAAATCAATTTTAATTATTCATTATGAAATTTATTTTCGTATTTATTTATTATTTTTGTATTTTTTTGATTCCTTGCTTGCAACTGCTTGCGGAATTGATCGGTGATTTTTTGAAGACTCAACCGTTTTCTCGCCAACTAGAAACCCACAATTTTTTGACCTTTCCGAAACGGCTACTCCTTGTTGAGCGCTGTAAAGAATGCTTTGGAATGCTGAAAAAAACAGCAATCCCAATCGTGCAGACAACAACCAGCGAGTTGATCGATCAAATGAGGAGACGGCCTCTGCAAATTTTTGTCTTCAACGGGCCGCAAAGTTTCAAAGCAATGCTTATCAAAAGTTGTCGATCGTGCGCACATCACAAGCTGTATTCATCATCACCTAAAGCTGGATAACTTCATGCAAGACCTATTTGTTGATCGTATTTTTAACATCGGTATTCACCAAGGTATCGCCCGCATGGACTTTGCCCGACTTGAAAAAGTGGATCCTGAAAAAAAACAAGTTGTTTTTCAACCCAGTCTAAGGGTGGCCATGCCCCTCGACGCTTTCTTGCAGATGGCCGAACAGGTCGTGCGTCTGCGTGAGCAAATAGTGCAGCAGGCCGGCAATCTGGAAACCCCGCTCGTTGAACCCGTCCCTGGTGGCTAAGGCTTTCAGGGCGCAGCTTGGCGCTGCGATTTAGTTTGATTGCGTTCCCCCCCATTTTTTTTCTTATCGGAGTCCTATCATGGCCATTTTCAGCAACCAGACCCTTGTCATCGGTACCGATTTGAGCGACACCATCACGGGCACCGCTGCAAGCGACACGCTCAGCGGTGGCAGTGGCAATGACGTCTTCATCGCGAGTTCGGGTCAGGACACTATTGACGGGGGAATCGGGTTAGACGTCGTCAGCTTTGAAGGCCAAGCGAGTAATTACCGCGTGAGAAAGCAGTCAGATGGCATGTGGTCAGTGGTGAGCCTGAATCAAGCGGTTGAATCGATCACCTTACTTCGCAACGTCGAGGTTCTTCGCTTTAGTGATCAAGACCTCACCATCCAGACGTTTTCTGTACCGTTGGGTCAGGAATTCCGGGTCAACACCACCACTGGCAACAGCCAGTATTTCCCCACGACCGCGTCCCTGGCCGATGGTGGCTTTGTGGTCACGTGGACGTCGGACGGCCAAGATGGTTCTGCCTGGGGTGTATATGCCCAGAGATATGGCGCGGATGGTAGTGCTTTGGGTGCTGAATTCAGGGTCAATACCGCCACCACCAGCAGCCAGGAACGACCCAGCATCGCAGCACTGGCCGATGGTGGGTTTGTGGTCACGTGGATGTCTTACGACCAAGACGGTTCTGTCTGGGGTGTTTATGCCCAGCGGTACGCAGCCGATGGCAGTGCTTTGGGGGCTGAATTCCGGGTCAACACCACCACCAGCTATAGTCAGATTCACCCCACAACAGCGTCGCTGGCCGATGGTGGGTTTGTGGTCGTATGGATGTCGGATGGCCAAGATGGTCCTGGATGGGGCGTTTATGCCCAGAGGTACGCAGCCGATGGCAGTGCTTTGGGTGCTGAATTTCAGGTTAATACCACCACCAGCAACAGCCAGTATTACCCCACTATCGCGTCCTTTGCCGATGGTGGCTTTGTGGTCACGTGGATGTCGGACGGCCAGGACGGTTCCGGCTCGGGCGTTTATGCCCAGCGGTATGCCGCCGATGGCAGCGCTTCGGGTGCTGAATTTAGAGTCAACACCACCACCAGCAACAGCCAGTATTACCCCACTATCGCGTCCTTGGCCGATGGTGGCTTTGTGGTCACGTGGATGTCGGACGGCCAAGACGGTTCTGGTTCGGGCGTTTATGCCCAGAGGTATGCAGTCGATGGAAGCGCTTCGGGTGCTGAATTTCGTGTCAACACGACCACCAGCAACAACCAGTACTCCCCCACTACCGCGTCTCTGGCCGATGGTGGCTTTGTGGTCACTTGGATGTCGGACGGTCAGGACGGTTCTGGCTGGGGCGTTTATGCCCAGAGTTATGCAGCCGATGGCAGCGCTTCGGGTGCTGAATTTCGTGTCAACACCACCATCAGCAACAGCCAGTATTCCCCCACGACCGCGTCTCTGGCCAATGGTGGCTTTCTGGTCACTTGGATGTCGGAGGGCCAAGACGGTTCCGGCTGGGGCGTTTATGCCCAGCGTTTCACAACCGATCAGCAACTGATTGTCGGTGACTCCATACTGGGAGGTGACGGCGAAGATTACCTTGTCGCTGGTGCTAGAAACCAAGTGCTGATCGGTGGTTCCGGTAACGACACCGTTGATGGTGGTGCGGGTTACAACACCTACCGCGTCACGGGCAGTGCAGACGCGTTTTTCTGGTCGGTAAATACCCAAGGGCAAATCAAGCTGACCGATGCGGTGGTTGATCCGCAAGATCCCATTGATGGCAGCGATGAAGGTGTTGACACCTTGCGCAACATCCAAGCCATTGAGTACATGCGTCCGGATGGCACGATCGAGTCCACTTTTCAGCTGGACGATTACGGCAACGCGGCAGATTCCGGTAATTTCCAAATCCAATACGGCGTATGGATGAACGGCCGTGCCAACTACTATGGTGATGAGGACTGGTTCAAGCTCAACACAGTGGCGGGACAAAGGGTTGTCTTGTCTGGGGCCAATGGCACAACAGGGGGCCTCCTGACTGACCTTGCCGGAAACAGCTATAGCCTCCAAGGCGATACCAGTTACATACAGGGGAACGGCAATTACACCTTGACGTGGGAGACCACCGGCACCAGCGATGTTCACTTTTGGACAGGAGATATTTCCCCCTCTAGTCCCATGGCCTCTAGGGGTTACAGTTTCATCCTGCGCCGCGAGCTGACGGGTACCGACAATGCCGATCAACTGGTGGCCGGTGCCGACTACGAACGCCTGATTGGCGGCATGGGAGACGACACACTGACTGGGTCGGACCGTCTCGATGTGCTTCTCGGTGGCGATGGCAACGACCTGCTGACGGGTGGCAAGGGCAATG
>NZ_CXON01000043.1:0-2284 GCF_001269405.1 Limnohabitans sp. 2KL-3 | reverse complement strand
GGTGTCGATACGGCCCTGGCGCGGGTGGTGCAAGTCTTTGGCGCGGCCCATCCGCACCATGCCTACCTTTTTGCCAACCAGCGTGCCAACCGCATGAAGGTGTTGGTGCACGATGGGCTGGGTGTATGGCTTGCCGCGCGCCGTCTAAACCAAGGCAAGTTTGTCTGGGGCAACCGACTTGGAGGCAGTTTGACCCTGAGCGCAGAACAACTCCAGGCGCTGGTTGTTGGCCTACCTTGGCAGCGCCTAGGCCCTGCCGGGGTGATCACGGTGCTGTGACTGCAGTGGCCCGATCTTGAATGCCAGATGCAGCCTCTGCAATCGGTACATGTGCCAATGGTCAAAGGCCCTTGCGCACGCGATGATTGCACCCATGAACGAAACGCTCGATCTTGACGGCATGAGCCAGCTGCAAATGCACCAACTGGTGCAGCAGTTGATGGGCACTGTGCAGCAACAAAGTCGATTGGTCGAGCAGCAATCCACCGAGCTCAAACACAAGCAAGCCCTGCTGGACAAGCTCACGTTCGAGATGGCTGTTCTCAAGCGGCTGAAGTTTGCGGCAAAGTCAGAGGCCCTGAATGCCAATCAGCGCAGCTTGCTCGAAGACGCGCTGGAAGAAGACCTGCAGGCTGTGGGCGAAGAGAGCGAGCAGATGCGCCCGGCCGCCCAACGTACACCCAGTCAGCCCAAACGCCTGCCACTGCCCGAGCAGCTGCCACGCCAAGAATTCAAGCACGAGCCCGAAGTTACCCAATGCTGCGAGCAGCCCATGCGCCGCATGGGCGAGGACGTAGCCGATAAGCTGGACTACACACCCGGCGTGTTCACGGTGCACCGCCATGTGCGCGGCAAATGGGTGTGCGCTTGCTGCCAAACGCTCAAACAAAAACCAGTCGATGCGCACATCATCGACAAAGGCCTGGCCACCACCGGTTTGCTGGCCCAGGTGCTGGTGGCCAAATACGCCGACCATTTGCCGCTGTACCGTCAAGAGGCCATCTATGCCCGAGCCGGAGTTCCCCTGGCACGCTCCACATTGGCGCAGTGGGTGGGCAGCTGCGGCGTGCAACTACAGCCTCTGGTCGATGCGCTGCGCCAAGAAGTGTTGCAGCACTGGGTCATTCACGCAGACGAGACCACGGTGCAGATGCTCAAACCCAAGGCCGAAAGCAACGGCAAGACGCACAGGGCCTACCTGTGGGCCTACAGCCCCGGTAGACACGAAGACATCAAGGCGGTGGTGTACGACTTTTGCGAAAGCCGAGCGGGCAAGCATGCGGGCGAGTTTCTTGAGGACTGGAGCGGCACGCTGCTGGTCGATGACTTTGCGGGCTACAAGCAACTCATGGGCGGCGCCATTGAGGAGGCTGGCTGCTGGGCGCATGCCAGGCGCAAGTTCTTTGATCTGCATGCGGCCAACAAGAGCCAGATGGCGCAACGTGCGCTGGAGCAAATTGGTCAGTTGTACGAGCTGGAGCAGCAAGCCAAGGACATGGACGGAGCCAATCGACTCAAGCTCAGGCAAGAGGAAAGCGCCAAGGTCATCAAGAAACTGAACGCCTGTCTCATGGAGCAAAGAGGCAAAGTGCCCGAGGGCTCGGCCACGGCGCGGGCGATTGACTACAGCTTGAGGCGCTGGACAGCACTGACGCAGTTCCTGAGCAACGCACAGATACCGATAGACAACAACTGGATTGAAAACCAGATGCGCCCGATCGCCCTGGGTCGCAAGAACTGGCTGTTTGCGGGCTCACTCAGAGCGGGCCAAAGGGCGGCAGCGGTGATGAGTCTGATCCAGTCGGCCAAACTCAACGGTCACGACCCGTACGCGTACTTGAAGGACGTGATGGAGAAGCTGCCAACCTGGCCCAATAGGCGGATTCAAGAGTTGCTGCCACACCGCTGGCAGCTGACTGGGCAAAGAATCGGCTGAAACTTGTGGGTGGGCAGGGGTTCGCCGTACGCTTACCGCGGGGCAGCTTGTAGCGCTGGTGCACGATGGCCTGCAACGCCTCTGCTGCCTCCGCCGTGATTCGCCTGGCCAGAAACAAATCGTCCACGATCAGCAAATCCGGCTTGACCCACTCCCGCAGCAAATTCGCCCTGTCCTGGCTGCCCGCCAGCGCATACCGCGCAAACTCGGTGTCCGCCTCCAAATACCGCACGTCATAGCCTTGCAGCGTGGCCTGGTACGCCAGCGCCTTGGCCACATGGCTCTTGCCTGTACCCGGTTTGCCCACAATCAGTGCATTGGCCCCTTGGGTGATGAACTTCAAGGTGT
>NZ_CXON01000042.1:0-11290 GCF_001269405.1 Limnohabitans sp. 2KL-3 | reverse complement strand
TGCGTCTGCGTTGCTGGGGCAAGGCCAACCACCACTCCACCGCCGGGCTCAAGGGGCTGGTGGCCTGCGCCCCCAAGTCGGCAATGTCATAGGGAATAAAACGCGCATCACCCCGCTTGTACTGGCCAAACACGGCGCGAATGGCCGGGGCCATGACTTCGATGTCGGGCACCATCACCACCACGTCGCGCGGCGAAACCTCGGGTTGAGCGTGAAACCACAGCAAAAGTTGGTCATGCAGCACCTCGAGTTCACGCACCGGGCTGTGCGCCACTTTGAAAACCAGCGAGTCATCGCTCGGGTCCAGCGCGGCCTCGACCGGCTCCTGGCTCGACTTCAAATCGCGGATGCGGTTTTGCAGTTGCGTGAGCAAACGGCGGCCGTCGGCCCCCGGCGCATCGTCAAACAGGTCCAGGCGAACACCCGGATGGCGCTCTTGCGCCGCTTGCAGGTCGTCAAAGGCGTCCAGCTGCCGAATGAAGACGCGCCCCTGTCGCCCCCAAGCGGCCAGCAAAGTTGGCGCGTGCAAATGCATCTGCTCAAAATCCACGGTCGACAGGTTTTCTTTCTTGTAGGCGTGGCGTCTGCGCTCGGCCCGCAGCGCATCGCGCCCGTCCATGATGTCGCCCCAGTGGTGCTGGCAAGGGTTGGGCACGGCCAGCAGGACTTGGCTGTGCGCCGACAAAGCGCCCAGCATGTCCAGCAACTGGCTGGGCATGTGACTCATGCCAAAGACCGACACGCGCCGCGCCACCGGACTGGCCAGTGCCTGGCCTGACTGCAAAAGTGCCAGCGCACGCAGATGCAAAGCTGGCCGAGTGGCTTGTTTTTCTGCATCGGTCAAGGTGGCCAGCACACGCCGCCACAGCTCGGCCTGCCACCGCTGGTCATCGGGCAAGAGGCCCGCCTTGTCATCGGGGCGCACGGGTTGGCCCGACTGGCGGCGCAACACATCGCGCCCCTCGGCCCAGTCTTGCAACCAATCGGGGCGGTAAATTTGGTACTGGTCAAACAAGTCGGCCAAACGACTGGCCAATTGCAAGAGGCGCTCGGGCTCAGGCTCGGGTCCCTTGCCACGCAAATAACCGGCCACGGGCTGAAACACCGGATCGCCCACACAGGCCGGCAACAAAGCCATCAAACGCCACGTCATGGGCAATTTGTCCAGCGGGGAATCGGGCGGCACGTTGCTCGCACCCAGCACCTGGCGGTAAGTGCGCCACAAAAAGCGGGAGGGCAGCTCCACCCGGGTGGCCGCGCAGACCCCCCCGCCAGGTCCGCCCTGCCCGGCCAGCGCCATCTTGATCCACTCGGCCATGCCGTTGCTTTGCACCAGCACCACCTCCTGCTCCAGCGCAGCCAAAGGCTGGCGCATCAACCAAGCCGACAAGGTTTCGGCCAACACCTCAGAGCGGTGGCTGTGCAGGGCCAAAAAGCCGGGGACAATAGAAAAAGTGGTCATGCTAAAAAAGAATGCTTTGCAAAACAGTTATAACAATAGCACAAAAATATTTCTCATAACTTAATAAGCTGTATTTGAAATATTCAAATAAATTATAATATATGCATTAAAAAATTATCAATAAAATTTATATTATAAATATTTATTAGTAACTTACAAATACATCATAAAGTGTTGAAATTTAGTTTGGGCATGCTATAATAATTAAAGTTTTATCTCATGGAGTTAAATATTTTAAATCAAAATAAATTATTTTTCGAAATAGAAATTCTAGGTAAAAATATTAATTCATTCAAAAATGAAAATTGATTATAAAAATATTCTACTAAGTCGCCCCTGAAAAATTCACTTTCAGGCTAGGGTCAAGCTCATTGATCCGGACTTGACTGAGGCACCCCTAAAAAACTGCCGCAATCGGTGGCCCAACTCTCCCAAACCGGTGGACAAAAGCAGGCGCAAAAAAAGGCTGATGCCCTTTTTTACGATCATGCGCAGCAGCCACCGAATGTTGTAACCGGCTGCGCACAGCACCGCGTGCAAACTGTCGCCCAGTGACCCTTTCAGGTGGCACCGGTTCATTCGGTGATCTGCTTTCAAGTGTCCAATGATGGGCTCGATGGCTTGTCGGCGCTTGAGATCTTTTTTGTCTTCATCCGTCAGACTTTTGAATTTGCCCCGGTGCTTGATATCAATGTCTGTGTTGGCTTTGTCCACCCCCCGGTAGCCCAGGTCAACGATCGCCTTGTTCGGCTTGGTGTCCAGGGCTTGCATCAGGATGCTGGCTTGCTCCACTTGCTCATTGAGCGTGTGCCCGTCATAAGGATTGCCAGGGAAGGCTCTGGCACCCACGATCAAAGTGCCTTGGAGTGTGGTGGCAATGCCCACTTTCACACCAAACTCATACGGGTTGCGGCTCTTGCCTTTGGAGATGCACTCCACTTCCGGGGCGTGCCAGCTGTACAGCTTGGGTTGTTTGTCTTGCGCCTTTTTGCTGCGCGACTGGGCGATCAGCCTTTTGGCTTTGTTGATGCTCACGCCCAAAGCGTCTTGAACGGCTTGGCTCAAGGTCGTCATCTTGCGTGCGATCTCGCGGTGCAATCGGCCCACGATGGTGGCTTGGCGTTTGATGGCCTTGCGCATGCGTTTGAACTGACGGGCATGGGCGTAGCGCCCAGCCTTGTAGCCCAGCAGTTGGCCTTCTTTGGCGTAGGTTTGCTTGAGCTCGATGCCCTCGGCCTTGGCCGCTTCAACCAGTTTGACGCGAGCGGTCTCCAACAACTTGCTATCGGTGGGATGAGCGATGGCTTTTTCTTGAACAGTGGAGTCGACAATGATTTGACTGAGCTCTTTCTTGGCAATGAGCTTCAGGGTGACGGCAACCTCTACCGTGCGGGCCAAGAGTTCTTCCACGCCTTCTTCGCCCAGCAGTTTGCGGAACTTAACCAGTTGGGTCGGGTCGCAGGGCCAACGGTGTTCAAAGTACTCGTTGCCAGAAAAGTATTGCCAAGTGGGTGTCTCGCCCCAGCGCTGGATGAGGTCTTCATCGCTTTCGTTGAAGGCGTGTTTGAGGTACAGCAGGGCGACCATCAGGCGGGTGGGCAAACGCGGGCGACCGGCTTTGGAGACGCCAGCACCGGCAATCACTTCGGTTGCGCCAAACAAGTCCGAGTCTTCGATCTTCTTGCCAGCGCGCACTTGGCGGGCAAAGAGGTGGGCAAGAGAAGCTTCGATTTCTTGCCAAGGCATGCGGTTGGCCAAAACGGCCAATGGATGACGCAGATCGATCATTTGATCGAGGCGGTTGCGAAAGAAATCGGCGGTGATGGACATATGGGCCTCAAAAACTCCCAGAAAACAGGCTCAATTGAATA
This sequence comes from Limnohabitans sp. 2KL-3, assembly GCF_001269405.1. Lineage (NCBI taxonomy): Bacteria > Pseudomonadati > Pseudomonadota > Betaproteobacteria > Burkholderiales > Comamonadaceae > Limnohabitans > Limnohabitans sp. 2KL-3. The sequence goes on along the minus strand of NZ_CXON01000042.1, from coordinate 7,957 downwards.
TCAATGTGGGAGTTTTGAACATTGGGAATGACCCTGAAAGCTAGCATTCATGCGGGTTTCAGGGGTTTATCAGGGACGACTACTAACCAGCCTTGCAACATCGATATTAACCATTTCGATGTTTATCGGTGTTTTACTTTTAACTGACGACACCACCACAGAGACAGATGAAACACCTTTCGAAATAAATATCAAGATCAAATGCACAGAAGTAATTCTTAACTCAAATTATTTCACACAAGAGCAAGTTAATTTATGCAAAGAAAAAATAAATAATATTTGACCTGATTATTAATGACTTAATATATCAAAGCTCTAAATTTATCATGCAAAAATTTTAGAGAAAAATAACCGGACAAAATAAGTCAAGCGCCAAATTAGCACAAGCCGAGAAACGTTATGAATCTCTGAAATAGTGTTGTTTTTAATTAATCTACTAAATCTTCATCGCTATCCCCATAATCAGCTGAACTGATCTGGTCATCCAGGTAAGATTGTGCTTCTTCTTCGGTATCAAAGGATTGGTCATCAAGTTGATTCCAACCGAATCCACTAACGTATTGAACAATCCATTTACCATCGGTGCCTTCGATGACTCGTGTATCTACCAAACTCATAGCTATCTCCTAATTGGTGATCCTAAAAAATTCACTTTCATGCCAACGCTAATCTGGTTGAATCGCTAGCAGCAGAATATCCAACTCAAAAAACCTAGCAATCTTAAACCAATTTTTCCCAAACCGCAGTCCTAAATTAGACACTAAAAAAGGCCAATGCCCTTTTTGGCAATCATGCGCAGCAACCAACGAGGCAGCTTCAAGGTCAAACTGAAACATTGTTTTACAAAGTATAAAAATCCTTATGGATTTTTTGAAATCCCACCACTACCTATATCAGAGGTTCATTTGTTAATATTATTGTATTCAATAAATCATCGATTACAATTTAAACGAACTTCTTCTTGTGAATTTATTGACGAAGCAATACGTTGAAATTCTCGTGATTGACGCGCACCTAGCTGACATACGGAGAGCCAAAGTAGGTCTGGATGACTTCAAGTCCTTGAGCTTGGCCTCAATGACCCGGCCAACTAAATCAGAAGACTTGTTGGGCACCTTGGATAAAAATGCAGCGTCACTTTTTCGGAGCACCAACGTCGCGATGGGTTGTTTGTGAGCCAAGCCAATGACAGTAACAACATCCCAGTGGCTCACTTGCTTGTGATCTGCAATGTAGCTTGGTTGCCCTCTGATCGGGGGGAGCAGGTTTTGCCCGTCAATGTCACACCCGCGCAGGTGGCGTTTGAGCCGGGGTTGTTAGCTGGCCAGATGCCTATGTAAATCAACACCCGCGAATTTATTTGCATAGCAATACAAATGGACGCGTTTAAGGCTGACCTCAAATTTGCCTGCAATTTACTCTCAGCTTCGTGAAATGCGAACTTAGAAATGTACATCGAACCTAACCTTGTATTCTAAACGGTGGGAATTACGGTTGCAATGAGATCGATCTGACGCCTTGGCGCAGGCTTGTTCGGCGCTAAATCCATGTTTGCCACTGCAACGGTTGAGTTCGCGATGGATGGCTGTGCGAATCCTGCTAAGAAAACAAACAATCATCGATGATGACTGTTTGACTTACAAGAGGTTGTACATTTGATATCGTTATTCTTGGCTGAGATGCTTGACCATCTGGAAACTTTGACTTGATGGTTTGAGTGACATTAAGCCTTAACAGTGTCAAACACCATCCCTTTCTGTAACGATACTTGCCCGGTCTACTGAAGACACCGAACGGCTATCGTGACAGAGGGGACACAGCTTGAAGTTCGGATTTCATTCTTTCATCGAATAAATTTACTCAAAAGGGAGTAACGTCAGGCACAAAGAATAAAGTGTCACGAAGCGTATGCTTATTTTTTGACAAAAGAAAACCGAAAGAGAAAAATTAATCTAATTATCAAAATAAATATGAATATATTTCTTAACCACGGCCCCATATTGTCTATTGAAGTAAATGACAGTGAAGGTAGCATAGTTCAGCAGAATATAACCAATGATGCTGCGTCATATCTTTTTGAGAATGTCGAATTTAGCCCTGATCTTAAATTGGAAGATATTTTTGGATTGTTCGATGCTTGTCCGCATCTTTTTCAGATTTATCAACGACTGCATGCTGGGGCTCTGTGCAAAGACGTTAAAAAAAGCAACCCATCAGATGAATTCAAAACGGATTTATTGTACGTAGAGCTTAGCCGCACTTGGAAATTCGACTCTCATCAACTATGCTACAAAGAAGTTGATGACTTTATTCTTGATGGTGTAGGGCCGTCTGATTTCGAAGAAAATACTGAGTCAATTGATGGTTCTGAACAATTAACGAACTACAGCTTGGCGTTTACACCTGTGCGGCACATTGCTCATTTGCCTTTGCGTTTGGCCAATAAAGTACGGGTTTTTGAAGATGATGCTTATAGCCGAAAATACAATCAGCAAATACAGACGGTACATTGTACTGAGATGCGTTTGGGGGCAGTGATACAGGGAATTTTTCGATCAGTCACATGGTTTGGTGAACCCTCTGAAATGGAGACAACAGCAGAAAAAATTTACGCTATGAGTGAATCATCTGAGGACTGGAGCGAAGGAATTTCTGCGGATGACTTCATCAAAGAACTGATCGCAGGTGCTGATGAACGTGCTTGCTCAATGATGTTCAAATCCATCGGACACATTGAGGCTTTTACCATTTATCAATCCATTGATGACATACCAGATGACCAAATTGCTTGGCAGTGGCTACAAATGAAGTTTGGCTCTGAATTAGAGTTCCGTTCTGATTGTTTAGAAATGACTGGACGTGATTTTCGTAAGGCTTTCAAAGAAGCTGGTGTAAATGAATAATTTCATAGTCCATCCGTGCCAGACATCGATAACGACTATTGCTCTACCACTAAGCGCTGACGGCGGTTGCTCGCTCACAACAGCAGGTCACTCACACGTTGTCATGAGTGAGACTCAGTTGCGTGCCCTTGATCTTAGAAATTGCCCTGATATTGAAATAGTTGACCTTCAAGCGTCGACACAGGTAGAAATTCACGTCAGTGTGATTTCTTGCCCACGCCTGCGGAAGATTATTTTGCCTACGCACGCTAAAGCCTATGTGCATATCGATACCGATGATCAAAAACCTTCTTTGCAAGTCATCGGAGGAGTTGTTCAAATTGACGCAGCTTGGATTCAAGGTCGTTTTGAAAAACAAGCTGCACCTGATACATCATGGACTTTTGCATCCATCGGAACTTTGAAGGAACTTCAAAGCTGGAATTGCTCAGCTGAAGATCACGGCTTATGGGTTGTAGTGGACTCCAATGATTGTTCCACTTTGGATTTAAACCCGCCTGAATCAGTGACAGAAGTCGTATTTACGCAACTGAACCTATTGAAACATTTGCGCTGGTTTGGCAATGAAAAAAGCAGCATAGATATTAGGAATGCCCAAGTCTTAAGAACAATAGATATATTTACGGGTTGCACTCAAATCTCTCTTAGTGCTAGCCCGAAGATTGCTTTGATTGAAGGATCAGCCCATATCAAGGTTGGCGCAAAATTGTTACTTAACTTGCAAAGTGGTGATGTCAATGGCCTGCATCTAAATTTGCCATTCACTGACATCACTCTTGTGGATAGCAAAATCAATAAATTAGTGACTTATTCTCCAAAAATATGTCGTTTGTTGCGTTGCTATTCACTAACAAAAATTCATCTGCCGCCAACAACAGTGATCGAGTGTGAGGGCCACACCCCTCAAAGTTTGTTAAAGATTGCATCCATCACAGCCAACGAAAGCACAATAAATAACGCACTTGAACGCATACGCATGGGAGACAAGCAAGCATGGTTAGATCTTCGAAAGGTTATTCCATTGGCATCATCTTCGAAACAAGTCCCATTGATGCTCAAGGGCCTTGAAAGGGCTATGGAACTTGGATGTGAAATTGAGGACATTTGGACAACGCGAGTTGAACTTTATTTGCGTCATGTCACAAGGACAAAATCATTTGAAAATATCCCTGAGCATCAGCTAATGCGTGGTGTAAAAGAGTGGCGTTGGACTATGGTAAGTGACTTGGGGGCTGATGGATGGCGTGCGGATTGGCGAATCTGGCAACGTGGCGTCGAAGCCAACATCAAACACCTTCAGAAAATGACCCAGTACATGGTGTTGAGCATTTTGGGCAACAAACAGGCCGCCGGAGCACTCTTACCATGGCTTCTCCGGGATGAACCAGGGCAAACGGAGTTCTTGACTGCTTTTTTTACAGCACTGAACAAAGACTTCTTTCGCAATGACGAGGCTATGCACTTTAAAAACTGCGCAAAAAGGGCAGCCATCCCAGCGCAAAACACACCAACGCACAAAGAATTAGCAAAAGTTGCCCGAGAATATTTATGCAAAGTGATGCCTCTTGAAAACTTGATTGTTGAACTTCAAACTTGGCTCCACCACTCTCCCGTGGAAACACGGTTATTACTGGTGCAGTTGAGTGTCAACCCCATGAGATACAACTTCGGAAAGATGGACTCTGGGCGTTTTCATCAACTTGCTAAAACTCTGCTTCTCGGCGGACGGTTGCCTGAACCAGTGGCTTAATTTTCAACACACTTATCCTATGAACTCTGCATCTATTGACCAAGCCCGACAAATTCTGGAGCACCAGCTGCATTTGCTATGGGAGCAGCCAATTTTGGCACCACTGATCGCACCGGTGATGTTGTGGGGTGCCCCAGGTACGGGTAAAAGCACACTGATTCGAGAACTCTGTGATTCGCAAGAAATTGGTTTTATTGATGTGCGTCTATCGCAGCGTGAACCAGTGGATTTGCGTGGCTTGCCGGTGCCGGATGGTGACCAAGTTCGCTGGTTACTCTCCTCGGAATGGCCTCGCAATCCAGAAAGTAAAGGGATTATCTTGTTTGACGAGTTAACAGCTGCTGACCGAACTTTGCAAGTAGCTGCTTATGAATTCATTCTGGATCGTCGACTGGGGGACTTGTACCGGGTTCCACCGGGTTGGTTGATTTGCGCAGCAGGCAATCGCAGCGAAGATCGCGCTGTTTCAATGACCATGTCCAGCGCATTAGCCAACCGTTTTTGCCATGTTGAACTGCAACCGGATGTAACACAGTGGACTCAATGGGCAACCGTTCGGGGCTTGCACCCAGACGTCATAGGCTTTTTGCGTTTTAAACCCGAATGCTTTTTGCAGATGAATGGAAACCTTGAACGAGGCTGGCCGAGTCCTCGCAGTTGGGAGCGCGTGGCAATGACGGTTAAACATGGATCTTCGCTTGACCCAGCCGTACTGGCTCTGATGGTGACTGGACTTGTGGGGCCCGGTGCAGGAACAGAGTTCTTGGCTTATAGACAAGGAGCTCAAACTCTACCTGACACCATCGGTCTATTACGCGGTACAGTGCCATTCATCATGCCTGGGCGTGCAGACCTGCGCTATGCAGTGACCACTTCTTTAGCACATCACCTATGGTCAGGCCCGACAGCTGAACGCGACTTGTGGATCGGCAACTTCCTGCGAATTGGGCAAGCGCTGAGCAGTGACTTTGCCGTTATGGCCATGCTGGATGTACAAAGCCAAATTGCAAGCCCTGAGCGGGCTGATGATGCTCATGCATTTTTCAGTCACTCTGAATTCCAAGCTTGGATTGAACTACATGGTGAAGGGCTGAGCATGAACACAAGTTCTGTGACACAGACAAACAAAGATCCCGGTGAACATGGCAATCAAAGGCGAGTATCACGCGGAGTTGCATCCATTCGACTCGAAAACATTCAGCCAGACCCTGATCTTTGAACATGAAGTCGTCTGTCATCCACGTTCAACTTTCACAAGAAGAGCTGGCACTCAAAAAAAAATGGCGTGGGATTCTCGAAGGGGACCGTGCGCGTCTGCTTTTGGCTCATCCTTTCACAGCCATGATTGCGCTCAATTTGGAAATAGTTCCCGTATTCGACACACGCTTGGGAACTGCTGCAACCGATGGGAGAAGTCTTTACTTCCAAATCAAATTCATCAATCAACTGACAGACAACGATCGAATTTTTGTATTGGCACATGAAGTTTGGCACGTTGTGTGTGGCCATTTGCAGCGACGACAAGGCAGAGACCCCGAGCGGTGGAATATCGCCGTCGACCATGAGGTCAATGCCATGCTCAAAGGCAATGATTTTCAACTTCCGATTCACGCTATTTATTTTCCATCACAAGAAGGCAACAGTGCTGAAAAGGTTTATCAGTGGCTAGAGACCAAAACTCAGCCAGTTCTGAGAAGTGGGCAGCTGCAATTTGACATACACGACATAGCAGGTCACACAGCAAAGCATTCACCTGATGAACGGGTCATCAAAGATCCAGATTACAACCCACAAATTGTGGATGCAAATATCATACAAATTTGGCGTGAAAGGGTGGTGAGTGTTCTAAACACTATCAAAAACAGGGGACAACTCACAGATCCACTCGCATTGTTATTAAATGAAATCGTACAACCTAAAGTGCCCTGGCAACATCTCATGCGACAATTTACGCAACGAGTTTATGGAGGTCGTCGGAGTTGGCTACCCTCTGCACGCCGACATGTATACCGCGGCCTATATTTACCTGGCATGCGCACAGACTCACTGAGATTAACCGTTGCAATTGATACAAGTGGAAGTACTAAAGATAACTTGCCTGTTTTCTTAAGTGAACTGAAATATTTGTTAGCTGAATTTGACCGAATCGAACTGACAATGATCGAATGTGATGCAAACATCACTAGAGTCCGTGTTTTCACCGAAAATAATGCCAAAGATCTGGATGGAACAGACATATTGGGTGGTGGTGAAACTGACTTGCGACCTCCTTTCAAATATATTGAAAAGACATCGACGGATTGTTTTGTTTATTTAACAGATGGTTATGGACAAGCTCCTTCCGAACCACCGAAGTACCCTGTTCTTTGGATTCTTACCCATAATGGTAAAGAACCAGCCAACTGGGGCCAAGTGGTTTCCATGCCCCCAAACAGCTGGCGAGCCTAGGACATGGTTTCAATTGATAAATTGATTAAAAATTACCATTAATTTATTCATCTGATAACACCCTTTTGATGCATGCTATCAGTCCAACGACTGTAAGTATTTGAATAAATAGACTGATTTACTTCACATTCCACTTGATAATCCAACAAATGAATCATAGATGATTTGATTGAACTCCCATCAAAAATACACCAAACAATTTTCGGTAGATTATTTAATTTTTTTACTTGAGAATAAAGATCTTCGCGCTGCTCTGATGTAAAGTCTTTGTTCATATTAAGCCGGCCAGATGATAAAGCAAGGTCAGAGGTCATGCGGTTAATTTCTGTAAAAATTGGCATACTGCGACAAATTGCATAGGCAACCATTAAAATGGAATCATCAACCATATTTTCTATAGTTGGAATCATTGTGAATTTTCTGAAAAAATCACCATCATCATTTCGCATTGGATTTAGCCAACGAAGAGATAACGCGGCCCCCCCCCCTCTTCAAGACTAATTTGTGCAAAGCTACGGATTCCGCCATTATTTGAATGCGCACTACCGACTAATATTAAAGAAGAAATAGCGGCCATTTGAATTACAAAAAAATTTTTAACTAGGCGGTTTCAAAAGCGAAGTGCAACACCTGCCAACCCTGTAAGGTCCGCAGATGCAAATCACTCCACTCAAGCACTACAAACAGATCCAACCCGAAGAGCGTGTGACCCTGGCCAGTCTCCATTTCCAGAAGTTCACCGTTCGAGAGATTGCTCGTACCCTTGGGCGTTCGCCCAGCACCATCACGCGGGAGCTGGACCGCAACAGCATCGGCGGCCACTATGCCAGCAAGAGCGCCCAGGCCTGTACAGCCA
>NZ_CXON01000041.1:0-10213 GCF_001269405.1 Limnohabitans sp. 2KL-3 | reverse complement strand
GTGGCGACGCCCAAGCTGTAGCTGCCAGCGGCAGCGACGGTGGTGGTGAAGGTTTTGTCGTTGACAAAGGAGGTGACGACATCACCTGCGCTGAACGCGCCAATCACTTTGCCGCTGAGCGTGGTGGTGGCGGTACTGCCTTCGGCCAGGGTGATGACGTTGTCACCGGTGACGGGCTCCAAGGTGATGGCCACGTTGCCTGCGGGCGGTGCCACGTTGCTGTTGTAGTCGTTGACGCCTGATGCCGTGCCGGGGTTGCCCGAGCCGTCCGTGAGGGCCACAGTGACTTCGTACTTCGTGTCCGGGTCGGCAATGAGCTCGGCCGTGGGCACGTTGACGCTGAAGGTGCCGTCGGGGTTGACGGTGCCGCTGTAGGGGTTGCCGTTCACGGTGACCGTGACTTTGTCGCCCGGCTTGAAGTCGCCCGTGACTTTGCCGGTGACGGGCAAGGTGGCCTGGCCCGCTTCTTGAGCGTCGATCAGGTTGTCAGGTGTGAGCGGGTTGAGCGTGACCGTGCCTGTGGGCGGCGTGGTGTCCACGGCGTAGTTTTGCTGAGCACTGTAGTTGGCCCCCGAGACGCTCACGCTGGCCTCGACTTGGGTGTCTTTGTCCGCCAGCAGGTCCAGGGTTTTGACGGGGATGCTGTAGTTGCCAGAGGCGTCCACAGTGCCCGAGAACTTCTGGTCGTTGACGATGAGGGTGACCACGTCGCCTGCGCTGAACTTGCCTGTCACGCGGCCAGTGACGGGGATGCTGACCGCACCCGACTCGGCGAGGTTAACGATGTTGTCAGCCGTGACCGGGTCGATGAACAGGGCCGTGCCCGTGCCGGTGGTGGGCTCCACCGTGTAGTTTTGGTTGTTGCTGGCGTTGCTGATCTGGCCAGAAACAGGGTCTTTGGCTGCAACCGACACTTCGACTTGGGTGTCCGAGTCGGCTTTGAGGGCAGCCATGGTGACCACTTGGCTGTAGTTGCCGCTGGCGTCCACCGTGGTGGTGAGCACTTGGTCGTGCACACGGATCGTGACCACGTCGCCTGCGCTGAACGCGCCCGTGACTTTGCCAGTCAGGGTGACGTTGGTGAGCGTGCTGCCTTCGGTGGCGCTGATCAGGTTGTCGCCGGTGATGGGGGCCAGCGTGATGGCGGCTTTGCCTGCGCCAGTGGTGATGGTCACGCTGTCGCTGTTGTCCGCTTCTGTGCCGTCTTGGTTGAAGTTGCCTGCGGCGTCGCTGAACTTGTTGCTGTCGACTTTGACAGTGCCTGCGGTGGCACCGCTGGCAGGTGTGAAGGTGGCGGTGTAGACCAGCGGGTTGGTGCTGCTTTGGACCAGCGGGCTCAGGGTGCCGCCGGTGACGGCGATGTCGCCATTGACAAAGTCCGTGCTGGATTCACTCAGGGTGAAGGTGACGGTGCTCGTTTCGTCGGTGTTGAGGGTGGTTTTGTCGATGTCCACCTTGATGGTGGGCGGTGTGGTGTCGATCTTGAATGCGAACGGCTCGCTGGTGCCGCCGGACGGGGTGCTGGCGGTGTAGCTGTGCGGGCCTGCGGCTTGCTCGGGCGCGGTGAAGCTCCAAGAGCCGTCGGGGTTGACGGTGGTGCTGCCCACCACCTTGTCGCCGTCTTTGATGGTGACGACTTCGCCGGGCGTGCCTGTGCCTTTGAAGGTGGGCGTGGTGTCGTTGGTGTCGCCGCCGTTGGTCAAGGGCTCAGTGCCATTGTTCGGGTTGCCCACGTTGTCGGTGACTTCGGTGATGGCGGGCTTGACCGGGTTGGGGCCTGCGCCCTCACCCAGGGCGTAGTTTTGCACCGCGCTGGCCGTGCCTGCGCTGGTGGTGACTGAGCCCTCAATTTGTGTGTCGCGGTCGGCGACCAGGTCGGCCGTGGGCACGGCGATGCTGAAGCTGCCGTCGGCCAGCACGTTGACTTTGAACGGCTTGTCGTTGAGGGTGAGCGTGACTTCGTCGCCTGCAGCGAACTTGCCTGTCACTTTGCCGGTGACGGGGGTGTTGGCGGATGTGGCTTCGGTGGCGTTGATCAGGTTGTCAGCCGTGACCGGGTCGATGAACAAGGCCACCGTTTTGCCCACTGTGTCTGGCTTGCCACCGGTGCCATCGGTCTCCACGGTGTAGTCCTGGTAGGTGCCCACGGTGTTGACTTTGCCCGAGACGGGGTCTTTGGCCGCGACACTCACTTCGGCCTTCGTGTCGATGTCGGCCTTGATGGCGGCCATGCTGACCACTTGGCTGTAGTTGCCCGCCGCGTCCACCGTGGTGGAGAGAATCTGGTCAAACACACGGATGGTGACCACGTCACCTGCCGTGAACGCGCCCGAGACTTTGCCCGAGAGCGTGACGCTGTCGGCTTGGCTTTCTGCCACGGTGACGATGTTGTCGCCCGTGACCGGGTTCAAGCTGATGGCCACGTTGTTGGCGGGCGGAGCGACGTTGCTGTTGTAGTCGTTGGCACCCGAGGCGGTGCCGGTGTTGCCTGCGCCGTCGGTCAAAGCGACGGTGACTTCGTATTTGGTGTCCGTGTCGGCAATCAGGGCCGCTGTGGGCACGGGGATGCTGAAGTTGCCCTGGGCGTCCACTGTGCCGCTGTAGGGCTTGCCGTCCACGGTGACGGTGACTTTGTCGCCCACTTTGAAGTCGCCGGTGACTTTGCCGGTGACAGGCAGTGTGGCTTGACCCGCTTCTTGGGCGTCGATCAGGTTGTCGGGCGTGAGCGGGTTGAGCGTGACTGTGCCTGTGGGCGGTGTGGTGTCCACGGCGTAGTTTTGCTGAGCACTGTAGTTGGCCCCCGAGACGCTCACGCTGGCCTCGATTTGGGTGTCTTTGTCCGCCAGCAGGTCCAGGGTCTTGACGGGGATGCTGTAGGCACCGTTGGCGTCCACAGTGCCCGAGAACTTCTGGTCGTTGACGATGAGGGTGACCACGTCGCCTGCACTGAACTTGCCTGTCACTTTGCCAGTGACGGGGATGCTGACCGCACCCGACTCGGCCAGGTTGACGATGTTGTCAGAGGTGACCGGGTCGATGAACAGGGCTGTGCCTGTGCCGCTGGTGGGCTCAACGGTGTAGTTTTGGTTGTTGGTGGCGGTGCTGGTTTGGCCTGTAGACGGATCTTTGGCTGCGACCGACACTTCGACTTGGGTGTCGCTGTCGGCTTTGAGCGCGGCCATGGTGACCACTTGGCTGTAGTTGCCTGCGGCGTCCACGGTGGTGGTGAGCACTTGGTCGTGCACGCGAATGGTGACCACGTCGCCTGCTGTGAACGCGCCCGTGACTTTGCCAGTCAGCGTGACGTTGGTGAGCGTGCTGCCTTCGGTGGCGCTGATCAGGTTGTCGCCGGTGATGGGGGCCAGCGTGATGGCGGCTTTGCCGTTGGTGGTGTCGGTTTCGTTGACGCCGTTGACGGTGACCACGATCTCTTGGCTGGCGGTGCCGTCTTTGCTGCTGACAGTGAGTTTGTCTTGCACTTGCTGGCCACTGATGAGCGCTTGGGTGGCCGCTTTGCTGTTGTCCAGGGCGTAGACCCAGGTGCCGGTAGATGTGTTGAGCGTGAAGTTGCCGTAAGTGCCGCCCAAGGTGGCGCTGTTGGGCGTGGCCAACAGGGCTTCGCCGGTGTCCACATCGCTGACTGTCAGGGCGCCAGAGGCGGTGGTGACCAGTTGGTCTTCGGTGACCGAGCCGGTTTTGGTGCCGGTGATGGCAGCTGTGTCGTTGACACCGGTGACGGTGACGATGATTTCCTTGATGGCCGAGGCGTCTTTGCTGGTGACGGTGAGTTTGTCTGTGACTTGCTGGCCTTGTGTCAGCGCTTGTGTGGCCGCTTTGCTGTTGTCCAGCGTGTAGGTCCAAGCGCCGGTAGTGGTGTTGAGCGTGAAGTTGCCGTATTGGCCAGCCAGGCTGGCAGGCGCTTGCAGCGCGTTGTCGGCGCTGTTGGCAGAACCCGTGACGCTGAGCGCGCCCGAGGCTTGGGCGGTGGTGTCTTCGATGGCGGTGCCGGTGCTGGTGCCGCTGATGACGGTGGTGCTGGCATCGGCTGCACCGGTGACGGTGACCACGATGTCTTGTGTGGCGCTGCCGTCTTTGCTGGTCACGCGCAAGGTGTCGGTGACTTGCTGGCCTGCAGCCAGGGCTTGTGTGGCCGCTTTGCTGTTGTCCAGGGTGTAGAGCCAAACGCCGGTGGCGGTGTTGAGCGTGAAGTTGCCGTACTGGCCAGCCAAGCTGGCGGTGGTGGGCGTTTGCAGCGCGGCTTCGCCGGTGTCCACGTCGGCCACGGTGAGCGTGCCGGTGGCGGTGTTTTGTGCAGCGTCTTCGGTGACGCTGCCGGTTTTGCTGCCGGTGATGGCGGCGGTGTCATTGGTGCCGGTGATGGCGATGGTGATGTCTTTGCTGACCAGGCCGTCTTTGCTGCTGACGGTGAGTTTGTCGCTCACTTGCTGGCCTTGTGTCAGGGCCTGGGTGGCCGCTTTGCTGTTGTCCAGCGTGTAGCTCCAGGCACCTGTGGTGGGGTTGAGCGTGAAGTTGCCGTAAGTGCCTGCCAAGCTGGAGGGCGCTTGCAGCACGTTGTCGGCGCTGTTGGCCGCGCCCGTGACGCTGAGGCTGCCCGAGGCTTGGGTTGTGCTGTCTTCGATGGCCGCGCCGCTGCTGGCGCCGCCAATGGCGGTGTTGGCGCCGTTGGTGTTGCTGTCGCTCAGGGCGTAGTTTTGCACCGCGTTGGCCGTGCCTGCGCTGGTGGTGATGCGGCCTTCGATTTGGGTGTCGTAGTCGGCCAGCAGTTCGGCCGTGGGCACGTTGATGCTGAAGGCACCTTGGGCGTTGACAGCGCCGCTGTAGGGCTTGCCGTTGACGCTGAGGATGACTTGGTCGCCTGGCGTGAACACGCCTGTGACGCGGCCAGTGATGGCGGTGTCGGTGGCCTTGGCTTCGCTGGCGTTGATCACGTTGTCAGAGGTGACCGGGTCGATGAACAGGGCGACGGTTTTGCCGGCCGTGTCTGGCTTGCCACCACTGCCATCGGTCTCCACCGTGTAGTCCTGGCTGGTCGCCACGGTGTTGATCTTGTTAGTGGCCGGGTCTTTGGCGGCCACACTGACTTCTGCCTTGGTGTCCGGGTCGGCCTTGAGGGCGGCCATGCTGACGATTTGGCTGTAGTTGCCCACAGCGTCCACGGTGGTAGAAAGAATCTGGTCGTGCACGCGGAGGGTGACCACGTCCCCTGCGGTAAACGCGCCCGAGACTTTGCCAAAGAGCGTGATGCTGTCGGCTTGGCCCTCGGCCACGGTGATGATGTTGTCGCCCGTGACCGGGTTCAAGCTGATGGCCACGTTGTTGGCGGGCGGTGCCACGTTGCTGTTGTAGTCGTTGGCACCTGATGCCGTGCCGGTGTTGCCTGCGCCGTCCGTGAGGGCCACAGTGACTTCGTACTTCGTGTCCGGGTCGGCAATCAGGGCCGCTGTGGGCACGGGGATGCTGAAGTTGCCTTGGGCGTCCACGGTGCCGCTGTAGGGCTTGCCGTCGACGGTGACGGTGACTTTGTCGCCCACTTTGAAGTCGCCGGTGACTTTGCCGGTGACGGGCAAGGTGGTTTGACCCGCTTCTTGAGCGTCGATCAGGTTGTCGGGCGTGAGGGGGTTGAGCGTGACCGTGCCTGCAGGCGGCGTGGTGTCGACGGCGTAGTTTTGTTGGGCGCTGTAGATCGCGCCGCCGTTGACGCTGACAATGCCGTCGATTTGGGTGTCTTTGTCGGCCAGCAGGTCCAGGGTCTTGACGGGGATGCTGAAGCTGCCATCGGCGTTGACGTTGGCGCTGTAGGGGTTGCCGTTGACGGTGAGGGTGACTTTGTCGCCCGCAGCGAACACGCCCGTGACTTTGCCCGTGATGGTGGTGTCGGTGGCTTTGGACTCGGCCAGGTTGACAATGTTGTCGGCCGTGACGGGGTCGATGAACAAGGCGGTGCCGCTGTTGGGGTTGGTCTCGACCGTGTAGTTTTGCTTGTTGCTGGCGGTGCTGGTTTGGCCAGAGGATGGGTCTTTGGCTGCAACAGACACTTCGACTTGGGTGTCCGCGTCGGCTTTGAGGGCGGCCATGCTGACGACTTGGCTGTAGTTGCCTGCGGCGTCCACGGTGGTGGTGAGCACTTGGTCGTGCACGCGCAGGGTGACCACGTCGCCTGCTGTGAACGCGCCAGTCACTTTGCCAGTGAGGGTGACGTTGACCAGGGTGCTGCCTTCGGTGGCGGTGATGAGGTTGTCACCGGTGATGGGGGCCAGCGTGATGGCCGCGTTGCCCGGCGAGGCGGTGATGTTCAGGCCCACGGCGTTGTTGGTGTCGGCGCCGTCTTGGTTGAAGTTGCCTGCGGCGTCGCTGAATGTGTTGCTGTCAACCCGCACGGTGCCCGCCGCTGCGCTGCCGTCGGGGGTGAAGACGGCGGTGTAGACCAGCGGGTTGGTGCTGCTTTGGACCAAGGTGCCCAGTTTGCCGCCGGTGACCGTGATGTCGCTGTTGCTGAAGTCGCTGCTGGCTTCACTCAAGGTGAAGGTGAGCTGGGCCATCTCGTCGCTGCCGATGCTGGTTTTGTCGATGGCGACCGCGATGGTGGGCGGCGCGGTGTCCACGGTCACGGTGAACGGTGCGGTGGTGCCGCCCGACGGGGTGCTGGCGGTGTAGCTGTGCGGGCCGGTGGCTTGCTCAGGCGCGGTGAAGTTCCAAGTGCCGTCGGGGTTGACGGTGGTGGAGCCGATGATTTTGTCGCCGTCTTTGAGGGTGACGACTTCGCCGGGCGTGCCGGTGCCTTTGAAGCTGGGGGTGGTGTCGTTGGTGCTGGCACCATTGGGCACCACAGCTGTGGCCCCGCCGGGGTTGCCTGCGTTGTCGGTGACTTCGCTGATGGCGGTGGGCTTGCCCGCGACCACGGTGATGCTGACGCTGTTGTTGGCGTCTGTTCCGTCTGCGTTGGCGTTGCCTGCGGCGTCGGTGAATTTGTTGCTGTCGACTTTGACGGTGCCACTGGAGCCTGCGGCGGCGCCTGGGGTGGGCGTGAAGGTGGCGGTGTAGACCAGCGGGTTGGTGGCGCTTTGGACCAGTGGCCCCAAGCTGCCGCCGGTGACGGTGATGTCGTCTTTGATGAAGTCGGTGCTGGCCTCAGACAGGGTGAAGGTGACGCTGGCCGTGTCGGCGCTGCCGATGTTGGCTTTGTCCACGCTGACCACGATGGTGGGCGGCGCGGTGTCCACGGTCACGGTGAACGGCGCGGTGGTGCCGCCCGATGGGGTGCTGGCGGTGTAGCTGTGCGGGCCGGTGGCTTGCTCAGGCGCGGTGAAGCTCCAAGTGCCGTCGGGGTTGACGGTGGTGGAGCCGATGATTTTGTCGCCGTCTTTGAGGGTGACGACTTCGCCGGGCGTGCCTGTGCCTTTGAAGGTGGGGGTGGTGTCGTTGGTGCTGGCACCATTGGGCACGCTTTGTGTGGCCCCGCCGGGGTTGCCTGCGTTGTCGGTGACTTCGCTGATGGTGGTGGGTTTGGCCACGGTTTCGTTGACGCCGTTGACGGTGACCACAATGTCTTGTGTGGCGCTGCCGTCTTGGCTGGTCACGCGCAAGGTGTCGGTGACTTGTTGGCCTTGGGCCAGGGCTTGCGTGGCCGGTTTGCTGTTGTCCAGCGTGTAGGTCCAGGTGCCGGTGGCGGTGTTGAGCGTGAAGTTGCCATACGTGCCGGCCAAACTGGCGGTGGTGGGCGTGCTCAAGAAGGCTTGGCCGGTGTCCACATCCGTCACGGCGAGGGTGCCGCTGGCGGTGGTTTGTGCGGCCGAGTCTTCGGTCACGCTGCCCGTGGCTTGGCCGCTGATGACGGCCGCATCGTTGACGCCGCTGACGGTGACCAAGATTTCTTTGATGGCGTTGCCGTCTTTGCTGGTGACGGTGAGCTTGTCGGTGACTTGCTGGCCTTGTGTCAAGCCTTGCGTGGCCGCTTTGCTGTTGTCCAGCGTGTAGGTCCAAGCGCCCGTGGTGGGGTTGAGTGTGAAGTTGCCGTACTGGCCCGCCAAACTGGTGGGCGCTTGCAGCACGTTGTCGGCGCTGTTGGCAGCGCCTGTGACGCTGAGCGTGCCCGAGGCTTGGGCGGTGCTGTCTTCGATGGCGGTGCCGGTGTTGGTGCCGGTGATGGCGGTGGCGTTGGCATCGGCTGCGCCGGTGACGGTGACGGTGATCAGCTGCGAGGCCGTGCCGTCTTTGCTGCTCACGGTGAGTTGGTCGCTGACTTGCTGGCCTGCAGCCAGGGCTTGGGTGGTCGGCTTGCTGTTGTCCAGGGTGTAGAGCCAAGTGCCGGTGGCGGTGTTGAGCGTGAAGCTGCCGTAGGTGCCAGCCAGGCTGGCGGTGGTGGCGGTTTGCAGCAGGGCTTCGCCGGTGTCCACATCGGCCACGGTGAGGGTGCCGGTGGCGGTGTTTTGTGTGGCCGAGTCTTCGGTGACGCTGCCGGTGCTCTGGCCGGTGATGAGGGCTTTGTCGTTGACGCCGGTGATGGCGATGACGATGTCTTTGGATGCGCTGCCGTCTTTGCTGGTGACGGTGAGTTTGTCACTGACTTGCTGGCCAGCCGCCAGCGCTTGCGTGGCCGCTTTGCTGTTGTCCAGCGTGTAGGTCCAGGCGCCGGTGACGCTGTTGAGCGTGAAGTTGCCGTACGTGCCAGTCAGGCTGGTGGGTGTTTGCAGGGCGTTGTCGGCGCTGTTGGCAGCGCCTGTGACGCTGAGCGTGCCAGCAGCTTGGGCGGTGCTGTCTTCGATGGCGGTGCCGGTGCTGGTGCCGCCGATGGACGCGGCGCTGCCGCTGTCGGTGTTGCCGTTGACGGTGACGGTGATGGTTTGGGAGGCCGTGCCGTCTTGGCTGGTCACGCGCAAGGTGTCGGTGACTTGCTGGCCAGTGCTCAGGGCTTGCGTGGCGGGTTTGCTGTTGTCCAGGGTGTAGAGCCAGGTGCCGGTGGTGGTGTTGAGCGTGAAGTTGCCATAGGTACCGGCCAGGCTGGCGGTGGTGGGCGTGCTCAAGAAGGCTTGGCCGGTGTCCACATCGCTCACGGTGAGGGTGCCGCTGGCGGTGTTGGCAGGAGCGTCTTCGGTGACGGTGCCGGTGCTGGTGCCCGCAATGGCCGCGCCGTCGTTGGTGCCGGTGACGGTGACCAAGAGGTCTTTGGCCACGCTGCCATCTTTGCTGGCCACGGTGAGTTTGTCGGTGACTTGCTGGCCTTGCGCCAGGGCCTGTGTGGCCGCTTTGCTGTTGTCCAGGGTGTAGCTCCAAGCGCCTGTGGTGGCGTTGAGCGTGAAGGTGCCGTAAGTGCCGGCCAAGCTGGTAGGCGTTTGCAGCACGTTGTCGGCGCTGTTGGCAGCGCCGGTGACCACCAAGACGCCTGCGACCTGCGAGGTGCTGTCTTCGATCACGGCGCCCGTGTTGGTGCCACCAATGACGGTGCCACTGACAGCGCCCTCGGCCGCGCCCGTGACGGTGACCACAATGTCTTGTGTGGCGCTGCCGTCTTGGCTGGTGACGGTGAGTTTGTCGGTGACTTGTTGGCCTTGGGTCAGGGCCTGCGTGGCCGCTTTGCTGTTGTCCAGCGTGTAGACCCAAGCGCCGGTGGCGGTGTTGAGCGTGAAGTTGCCATAAGTGCCGGCCAGGCTGGCTGGCGTTTGCAAGGCGGCTTGGCCGGTGTCCACATCGCTCACGGTGAGGGTGCCGCTGGTGGTGGTGGCAGGGGCGTCTTCGCTCACGCCGCCCGTGGTCTGGCCGGTGATGAGGGCTTTGTCGTTGACGCCGGTGATGGCGATGACGATGTCTTTGACAGCGCTGCCATCTTGGCTGGTGACGCTGAGTTTGTCGCTCACTTGCTGGCCAGCGGTGAGCGCTTGCGTGGCCGCTTTGCCGTTGTCCAGCGTGTAGGTCCAAGCGCCGGTGGTGGTGTCCAGGGTGAAGTTGCCATACTGGCCGGCCAAGCTGGTGGGGGCCTTGAGCACGTTGTTGGCGCTGTTGGCCGCACCGGTGACGGTGAGCGTGCCCGCCGCTTGGGCGCTGCTGTCTTCGATGGCGGTGCCGGTGMYRTCGAGTGGAAAGAGACCAAGCGCGGGCGCTCGGTCTACAGCCTTCAGTTCACGTTCAAGTTCGTGAAGAAGGAAAAGGCGGTGCAGGGCGAGCTGGAGCTTTGATCAGAAGTTAAATTTTCTGATGA
>NZ_CXON01000040.1:0-11494 GCF_001269405.1 Limnohabitans sp. 2KL-3 | reverse complement strand
CACCGTGCCACAAAACCCCAGCTTTGTGGGTGTGGTGGGGGCGGTGCAAGCCGAAACCAGCTTCATTCACAAAGTGGGTTATACGGTGGGCGAATACATCGAAAAAGCAGGCCCCACCGCCACAGCCAACCTCGATGCGGCCTTGCTCATCCGTGCCGACGGCACCGTGCAAGCCAACAAAGCCCAACGCAGCTGGACGGGCCGGGGCAACAGCCAATTCATGAGCACCCTCATGCAGCCCGGCGACACGATTTTTGTGCCCGAAGAACTCGACCGCCGCAGCGCCTACACCCAGTTCATTCAGGGTGCCAAAGACTGGACCGCCATCCTCTACCAATTTGGCATTGGCGCGGCAGCCCTCAAAACCCTCAAGTAAGCCCCCAAGGGTGGAGCCACAACGGCGCTCCCGTCACTCGCAACACATGCCACAGCCCACCGTCCAGCAATGGATCGAGTCTGGTGAAACCCAAACGCAGGAATTCAAAACCTCGTTTGACAAAGCCTGCATCGAAACCCTGGTGGCTTTTGCCAATGCCAAGGGTGGGCGCGTGCTGGTGGGCGTGACCGACCGGGGTGCCGTGCAAGGAACCACCCTTGGCAAAGAAAGCCTCAACGAATGGCTGGGCAAAATCAAAGACGCCACCAGCCCGGTCTTGATCCCCGACATCCAGGCCCACAGCCTTGACGGCAAAACCATCGTCGAAATCAGCATTGCCGAATACCCGGTCAAGCCGGTCAACACGCGCGGCCGTTATTACAAACGCATCGCCAGCTCTAATCACGCGCTGAACACGGGTGAAATCGCCGACCTTTACATGCAGGCGCTGCAACTCTCGTGGGACGCCTACCAGGCGCAAGGCCACCGAGCAGAGCAACTCTCGGCAGAAAAAATCCGCCGATTCATTCGGCTCGTCAACCAGCACGGACGTTTTGAACTGGACGAAACCAACTCCGACGCCGCACTGGAAAAGCTCAACTACCTCAAAAACGGCCAACCCACCTGGGCCGCATTGCTGCTGTTTGCGCAAGAGCCCCTGCGGCACAACGTCCACATCGGCCGCTTCAAAACGCCCAGCCTGATCATTGACGACCGCCAATTCACCGACACCTTGTTTGAAGTGGTCGAGCAGGCGATGAAATTCATCGTCTCGCACATCAGCGTGGCGTTTGAGTTTGACGGCAGCATCCAGCGCAAAGAGCGCTTTGCCTACCCACTGCCCGCCCTGCGCGAAGCGCTGCTCAACGCCGTGGTGCACCGCAGCTACACCGACCCCAGCGACATCCAAATCAAAATCTTTGACGACCACATCACCATCTTCAGCCCCGGCACCTTTTATGGCGGACTGACCGTGGCCGAAGTCCAGGCCGACAGCTACCGTTCCAGCCTGCGCAACAAACGGGTGGCCGAAGGTTTTTACCTCGTCAACGCCATCGAAAAATACGGCAGCGGCTTCATCCGCATCCGCAAAGCCCTGCAGGACTACCCCGAAGTCCAGTTCGACATCGCCGAAAAGTTTGGCGGTGTCATGGCCACGTTCTCACTCCAGCCAGAATCATCCCCAGAAGCATTGGGTGTTGGCATGAATGAGGGAGTAAGTGGCGGAGCAAATGTCGGAGTAAATGTCGGAGTAAATGTCGGAGTAAATGTCGGAGTAAACCCCTTGCTTCAGTACATCAAAGACAAGCCAGGACAACGAGCAGGTGAGATGTCCATCGCATTTTCTGTAACACGTAGAACCGTCGAACGCTGGCTCAAACAACTCAAAGACCAAGGCCACATCGAATTCCGTGGTGCCCCCAAAACCGGTGGTTACCACCCCAACACCAAAAAATAACCCCCCGTAGGAGCGCACCCCGTGCGCGATGGCCTCACCCCAACCCTGACCATCACCACCGCTCCGTAGGAGCGCACCCCGTGCGCGATGCCACGCAAACCGCAAACCCCACCATGACCACCGCCCCCGACCCACACGACCAGCCAGACGACGAAATCAGTCTCCTTGACCTGCTCCAAGTCATCGTCGACAACCTGCGCCTGCTCGTCCTGGGCCCCTTGGCTGTCGGGATCTTGGCTCTGGGCATCAGCTTCCTTGTCAAACCCACCTTCACGGCCGAGACCAGCTTTTTGCCCCCACAACAACAGCAAGGCATGGCCGCCAGCATGCTCGCCAGTTTGGGCGCACTGGGCGGCCTGGCTGGCGCGGCCACCGGCCTTAAAAACCCGGCCGACCAATACGTGGCCTTCCTCAAAAGCAACAGCATCGAAGACGCCCTGATCGAGCGCTTCAAGCTCACAGAACGCTACGAAGCCAAATTCAAATCCGAAGCACGCAAAACACTCGAAAGCAAAGTCAAAATCGCCAGCGGCAAAGACGGCCTCATCACCGTCAAAGTCGACGACACCGACCCCCAAATGGCTGCCGACATGGCCAACGCCCATGTGCAAGAGCTGACCAAACTCATGGGCCGCTTGGCCGTGACCGAAGCGCAGCAACGCCGCCAATTCTTTGAAAAACAGCTCCAGCAAACCAAAGACAAACTCACCCAGGCTGACATCGCCCTCAAAGAAACCGGCATCTCGGGCGACGTGCTCAAAGCCAACCCCCAATCGGCCGTGGCCGCCGTGGCCGCACTGCAAGCACAGGTCACCGTGCAAGAAGTCAAGCTCGGGGCCATGCGTGGCTACTTGGCCGAAAGCGCCCCCGACTTCAAACAAGCCCTGACCGAGCTGGCCACCTTGCGTGCCCAACTGGCCAAACAATCACAAGACAGCAGCAGCGCAAGCAAAGGGCAGGGCGGCGCCCAAGGCGACTACGTCACCAAATACCGCGACTACAAATACCAAGAAACCCTGTTCGAACTGTTTGCCAAACAATTCGAAATGGCCAAAATTGACGAATCCCGCGAAGGCGCCAACATCCAAGTGCTGGACGCCGCCCAACCCCCCGAGCTCAAAAGCAAACCCCAAAAAGCCCTGATCGCCATCATCGCCACCCTGGCCACAGGCTTTGCCTTGCTGCTGTTTGTCTTCATCCGTCAGGCCCTGCGCAACGCGGGGCAAGACAGCGAATACGCCCAAAAAATCCAAGCCCTGCAAGCCTCGTGGCGCAAAGCCATTGGGCGGTAAAAGCGGGCTGATTAAAACAATCGGGATCTGACCCCAATAACCTTTGTAGGAGCGACGCCCTCGTCGCGATAAGCCTCGCAGACCACTACCCATCGCCCCGAGTGCGGGGCTCCCACATTTTGAAAAATCGGGATCTGACCCCAATTTGTGACCCCAATTTGCAGATCCCCATTTGTCGGGTCAGCACAGGCAAACCGCATAACACTTAAAATGTATCTCATTATTAACAAAATCAGTTAATTGTAAATAATGGGAAACACTATGCCTCAAAAATCACCACCATTGAGCGAGATCACCGCAGCCAAGCTCAGCAGCCTGGGGGCGCAGCTGGCTGAGCGGCGCAAAGCTCTGGGCGTCAGCGCCACGGTGGCGGCAGAGGCTGCAGGCATGTCACGGGTCACGCTGCACCGCATCGAAAAAGGCGAACCCTCTGTCACCATGGGCGCATGGAGCAACGCGATTGACGCACTGGGCATGCAATGGCAACTACAACCCACTGAAGTAGTCCAAGCCACGCCCACCGATCGATCCGGCTGGTGGCCTGTGCGCATTGCGCTGGCCGACTACCCGCAACTCAAGGAACTGGCCTGGCAAGTCCATGGCACAGACCACCTGACCCCGGTCGAAGCATTTGACATTTACGAACGCAACGCACGGCACATGGACATGCCCAGCATGGACACCCAAGAACAAGCGCTGTGGCAAGCCCTGCAACAAGCATTTGGCAAGCGGGCCGCCCATGTATGAGCGGCCACACCACCAACGCATCGCGCATGTTTTGAGCGCGTTGGATGCCAGCGTGTTGGCTCAAAACGCTTGCTGGTTTGGTGGCGGAACCTGCATTGCCTTGAAGTTTGGTGAATACCGCGAATCAGTGGACATCGACTTTTTGGTGTCCGACCCTGCAGGCTATCGAGAGCTGCGCCAATTGCTCACGGGCCTTGACGGGCTGGCACCCATCACGCGCCAAGGTGCCATGCCGCTGGAGTTGCTGCGTGAAGTGCGCGCAGACCAATACGGCATTCGTACGCAAGTGCGCATGGACGGGCACGCCATCAAATTTGAAATCGTCCGGGAGGCGCGCATCCTGTTCCAAGAGCCAGAGTCGCAAGACCAAATATGCGGTGTCAGCACCCTGACGCTGCTCGACCTAGCGGCCAGCAAAATGTTGGCCAATTCAGACCGCCAAGCCGATGACGGCGTTTTCAGCCGCGACATCATTGACCTGGCCATGCTGAATTTGAAACTGCCCCAACTGCAAGAGGCTCTTGCAAAAGCCACCGAAGCCTACGGCAGCAGCGTTGCCAGAGATTTGGCAAAAGCCATAGACAGAATGCAAAACAGGCAAGGCTGGCTGGATCGGTGCATGAAAGCCATGGCCATGGACATGCCCAAGGCAGTACTCTGGCAAAAGATAAGACGCCTCCGACAAGTGTTGCCTGCAGCGACATGACTGAAAACAATCGGGATCTGACCCCAATTAACGTTTATGACCCCAATTAACGTTTAAAGGTGTCGAATTCGACCCCTTTGAAGTTGGGGTTGTTGAGAAAACCGCCAACCCATGAACTCGCTCAAAGCAAAACTGCCCCCAGGCTTTCGGTTTGACCGCGAAGAAGCTAACGAACGCTCCGAGCCCGGCCAACAAAGCGCACAAGCAAACGCTGTGGCCAGCGCAGAACCCAGCGGCGGACTGGCAATGGCGATTCGCATCCATCAACGATTCAAAGGCATGGGCATCGACAAGCTGCCCATGCCAGAACGGACAATTTCACGCCCCGTGCCCGACTTTGGGCAAGACTGACCATCGCAAAAAGAGAAACAAGCGACCATTTGCGTGACCCCACGCAATTGATCTGGCGAACAAGCCCCCCTATGCAGCCCATCACATCCATTGCAGCCCTTTGGCAAGAAGCTACAACAGACCCTGAATTTGGGTTTGCGCTCAAAGCCCAAGATGTGCGCGTGGATCTGGCTGCAGTGCGCTGGGACTCGACAGCAAGGTCGTGATCACGACACCCGAGCCACGGCAAAGGCCTAGGCACAATCCCGCACGACCAACAGCCGCAACAAAGTGCAGCACAAGGCCTGATCTATGAGGCGCGGTAAAGTTGCTATCTTCGGGCACTGACCGGCACGACCGCCGTTTTGGACCGCATTGCCAGCAGGAGCACACCATGCAAATACTTGTTGACGTACCCGCTCACATGCCCGACGCAGCTCAGTGCAGTCCACAGCAATTTATGCAAGACGCAAAACTGGCCATGGCTGTCAAGTTGTTTGAGATGAAACGACTCTCGTCCGCAATGGCCGCATCGCTCATCGGCATGAGCCGCGTCCAGTTTTTGTCTGAACTCCATCGTTTTAACGTCCCCATGATCAATCTGGATCAGCATGAGCTCGCGCAGGACTTGCTATTCACCTTGGAGTAAAAATTCATGAATACTGTCAAGAAAATTGTTGATGAAATACGTTTTTTACCCGAAATGCAAGCGCGCGAAGTGCTTGATTTTGTTGGTTATTTAAAAAGCAAACTCAAACACGCTGATAAAAAGGATCAAAACGTCAATGACTTTGACCAATTTGGCTCGGTGTTTGATGGCAATTTTGATCGCGATGCCTGTTATGACCGCGAAATCATTTCTTGATCCCAACATTGTCTTCTACACGATCGGACAAGATACGCACAAGAAAACCGTGGCTCGACAACTCGTCACCACTGGCCCCATGGTCAGTTCCCAAGTTATCAATGAATGCGTGAATGTTTGCCTGAAGAAATTCAAATTTGACAAATCTCAGGCCTACGCCTTCACTGACACCGTGATGAATAAGGTCAATGTGGTACCAGTGGATGAAGCAGTGATTCGCAAAAGTGCCGAACTCGCTATCAATCACCAACTGTCCAACTGGGATGCCTTGATTGTTGCCGCGGCTTTACTTGCTGACTGCGACACGCTTTACTCTGAGGACATGCAACATGGGCGGCTCTTTGAAAGTAGCTTAAAAGTCATCTATCCGTTCGCATAACAGATCGCTGTAACAATCGGGATCTGACCCAACGCCAGGCTAAAAATTGCCGAAGCGTATGGTGAAGGGGTTGCTGAAATGAAAACGAGACTTGTCAAGGCGTTGAAATGCATCGTGGTTCCGGCAACGTGTTTGCCGATCTGGGTCTGGCTGACGCAGAAAAGCTCAAGATCAAAACTGGCTTGGTGATCGAGATCAGAAAAGCGATGCGTAGCCTGGGTCTGACCCAGCAAGATGCCGCCAAACGGATGGGCATATCCGAGCCTAAAGTCTCCGACATGATGCGCGGCGACTTCACGAACCTGTCAGAGCACAAACTCATGGATTGCCTCACACGGCTCGGTTACGACATTGAAATCAAAGTACGTCCAGCCAACGCTGAAATCGGACATCTGATGTTGGCCGCTGCGTGAGTAATGAAAAATCGGGATCTGCCCCCAATTCGCCCGACACACCCGCCGTTGATGCCGCAACAGTCAGAACGCTGGACGCCACGCATCAACAAGCCCCCAAAAGGCTAAAATGTTTTCCAATAAGAAACGACTGTTTTTGATTGGAAAACATTTTGACCGTCTCAGAACTGATTTTTCCGAACCAATACCGGCGCAAAGTACTGGCCTTGATGCTCATGAACCCACACAAATGGGTCCACCTGCGAGAGCTGGCGCGCATGACCGGTGCATCACCGGGAACCCTCAAAAAAGAACTTGACGCGCTCAGCTGCGCAGGACTGCTCAAACACCAAAAAATGGGCAACCAAATCCAGTTCAGTGCCAACACAGACCACCCGGTTTACCCCGAACTGTCCGGACTCATCCGCAAAACCACAGGCCTGACCGACGTGCTGACCCATGCCCTGCAAGAGTTGGCACCCCAAATCGAAGTGGCTTTCGTCTTTGGCTCCATGGCCAAAGCCACCGAAGGGGCTCACAGCGATGTGGACCTTCTGGTCATCGGCAAAGTCACATTCGGGCAAATTGTCAACGCCATCCACGACGCCCAAAGCACACTGGCTCGCGAGATCAATCCCAAAGTCATGAGCCGCGAAGAATGGAACGACAAGAAAAACGCAGGCAACAGCTTCGTGCAAGAACTCATCCGCCAGCCACAAATTTTTATCAAAGGCAGCGCCAGTGAACTCTGAGAGGATGAGCGACTACGACGGTGAACACATCACCGACAGCCTGCTCAAAGAGTGCTTAGACCAAGCCCAAGCACTTGTCGCCCTTGCAAAAAAAACGTGGGTTTGACTCTGAACAATCGGGATCTGACCCACTACTGTCCGGAGATTTCTGGGAAAAGACAAAACTGGGCTTCAGGCTCCCCGGTTTCATCGTTTAGCAACTGCTCACCGAGCAGTTCGGCCAGCGGCTTGACCTCGAACAAGGACAAGCTGAGGACCTGCAAGATGGCGTGCATTGACCCCTCCAACGCGAGTCTTTTTTTGACAATGGCTACCACCACGTAGGTGCATACAGCGCACCAAATTTGGGTTTTGACGGCGTTGGCGCTGGTGCCTACCAATGCCTTGATACGCAAGTTTTGTTTGATCCACTTGAAGAACAATTCGACCTGCCAGCGGCTTTTATAAAGCTCGGCAACGTGGCTCGCTGGCAAATCAAAATGGTTGGTCAAAAGCGTGATGTGGCGGGCTTGCTCGACAAGGTAGAACTCGATTCTGCGCAATGGCCATGTACAGGTTTTATGCGTTTGTTGCCCGGTCAGCTCGATGGACTCATCTGTGAGGATCACAAGGCTTGGGGTTGCAGGCGGAGTCGGTACGGAGTTAACGACGCGGTATTTCAATGGGTACTTGGAGCGCACGACAAAGAAGGCACCCGCATGGCAAAAGCGCACGAGTCGTGCTGACACCCGCACGGCCCTTGGTTGCAGGGGCCCAGTCAAACAAGCTCATGCACAAATCGATGGTGGTGGAGTCGATGGCATACACACTCTGATCCAGGTCCAGCCCAAAAGCATCTTGGCCGTAAAGGCTGCGAGCAACACCGATGAGATGCATGGCAAAGTCTTCAAAGATCCTGCAGTCTCGTCGCTCGTTGGCATGGGCCAAAGTGGACCGGGCAACCTGGCTGCGAAACCCTGCGTGGTAAAGCTTGGGCGAGTGAGAGCCCAAGCAAAGTTCAATGTCGCGAAGGCTTGTTCGCGCTGTGAGCTGGGCGAACATCATGCACAAGAGTTGGTCCCAGTGCGAGAAGCTGAACGAGGGATAGCGCCCAGCGTAGCGCTTAACGCAATCGCGAAAATACTCTGATCAATACATGGGCAATCAGTGTCCCGCCTCCAAAGACTTCTGAGCAGGCTCAAACCGCAAAACCCCCTTTACCGCAGCATCCTCGTGCTCAGTGGAGGGACCGCACTGGCACAGCTGATCGGCATATGCAGCTTGCCCTTGGTTACGCGGCTGTACACACCCGCCGAAATTGGCACGGTCTCTTTATTCCTGTCCTTTTTTGGCTTCTGGATCACTGGCATTGCACTGCGCTACGAACAAGCATTGATGATCGCTGCTGATGACGCAGAGTCGCATGTGGTGCACCGTTTGGCCACGATCTTGGTTTTTCTGATGTCTGTGTTGGGCGTGCCGGTTTTGTGGCTTCTGCAGCAAAACCATGTTTTGGAGTTCCAGCTTTTGCCAGTTTGGGCCCCCCTGATTGCATGGCCCATTTTGTTGGGGTATGGCCTGTTCATGGTTTACCGATCATGGGCACTGAGGGGTGGTTTAGTCTCGCAAATCAGCCAAGCATCGATTGTTCGTGCGGGGGCAATCGCCGGGACCAAGTTGGGGTTGGGCGCATTTGGTGGTGGCGTGGTTGCACTATTTGCAGCCGAGTTGGCTGGTGCATTGTCTTCCATGCACAGGCTCATGCAAGCCACAAAGCTGCACTTTGCAGCGAGCAAACCCTCGACCATTGGCTACCTGCAGCTGCATCAAGCCGGACTGAGATATGCCAAATTTCCGATGCTCGATACCCCCTCGGCATGGTTGGATGCACTTGCAGCAACGTTACCGTTGCCCATGGTGGCGAGCTTATATGGAGCAGAAGCTGCGGGATGGTTTGGCCTGGCACGTTTGGTATTGAGTCTGCCCAACGCACAAATAGGCGCAGCGGTGGCCGATGTTTTTCAGATGTCACTGGCCGAGGCTGTTCGCGACAAAGACCCTCAGCGTGCCCGCAGTGTCTTTTACATGTTGCTCAAAAAACTGGGTCTCATCGGCTTAGTCCCGCTGGTGGTCAGTCTTGCGGTTTTACCCTGGGCATTTCCCATCGTGTTTGGTCAAAGCTGGGCCCCTGCGGGCACGGTTGCGGCCAGTCTTGCGCCTTGGTTGTATGCGGCATTTGTGATCAGCCCGCTGAGCCGAGCATTGCCGGTCTTGCAAGCGCAGGAGTGGAAGCTTTTCTACGACGTCACGGCATTGGTGCTGATGATCGGGTGCTATTTCTTGGCTTCCCATCTGGCACTGAGCTTGGTTGAATTTTGTCTGTTGGTCTCGGCGGCCAAAACCTTGGGTTACGTCGTTTACACCTTGGTTCTTTGCGTACTGGTCGAGAGCAGACTGAAAAACTAGAACTCAATTGTCTGGATTGACGGTTGTAGTGGTGCTTGGTTCGGAATGCTTGCAAGGCGCTGATGTGATGGATGAAGATGATCAGATTTGGACAGGTAAATCACTTCGACCCACAGACATAATAATTAAAAATACTATAAATTAGTTCAATAATTTTTTACTAATGGGTATATTTTATAAATTTATCTATTATAAAAATAATTATATTAATTTAATTAAATGTATATAAAAATTTATTTAATTTTTAATAACTATAATTTAGTTTTAAAATTTATAACTATAAAAGTTAACAATTTTTTCACTTAAAACTACTAAGTCAAGTCAAAACTTAATTTTGACAAAAATAAACGACCAAAATTGCACTTAAAATTACAACAGTGTTTGGGATCACGCCTAAAAACACGGCGGTAGCCTGCGTGTTTCACAATAGTATTAATATTTAAGATGTCAAATTTCAGCGAAAAAAATTTTTTAGCCATCAATAATTCTGCTCCCCTTCGGGTTGTGATTGCGTTGTTTTTTGTCCTGTCTTTGAGTGCTGCGCCTCGCCTCTATGCACAGAATGCTGGTGCTTTGAGTACTTCGGGTACTTCGGGTTTCACCAGTACTTCCGTGGGCAATGCCGGCTCGAACCCAACCACTGGCGGTTTTGGTCAAATTCCAGCGCCAATGACCTCAATGCCGTCTAACTCAAGTGTTGGTGCCAATCCAAGATTGACAGCGGCTACAAATCCTTTAGGCGCCTATGCCGACATGGGGCAGGGCACCGGCCCGTTGGCCAACCCAGTTGCGCAGGCAGACCGCCCTGCATTGGGTACCAACCAATTTCAGCGTTTTGTGCAAAACGCCACCGGCCGCGACTTGCCGCTGTATGGCTACAACCTGTTCAATGGTCAAAAATTCGGTGCCTTGGCCAATTTGCCGGTGCCTGACCACTACGTCATTGGCCCCGGTGACGACATCGACCTCAAGCTCTGGGGCTCGGTGGACATGGCCCAGCGCCTGACGGTCGACCGCAACGGGCAAATCAACATCCCCAAAGTTGGCACAGTCACCGTGGCGGGCACCCGCGCCGATCAGCTCGAAAAAACGCTCAAATCGCACATTGGCCGCGTCTTCAACAACTTCGAACTCAACGCCACGCTGGGTCGTCTGCGCAGCATCCAGGTTTATGTGGTGGGCCAGGCCCGTCAGCCCGGTGCTTACACCGTGCCCGGCATGTCCAGTTTGCTGAGCACCTTGTTTGAAAGCGGTGGACCGTCTGCCACGGGCAGCATGCGCCACATTCAGCTGGTCAGGGCGGGCAAAACCGTCACCACGCTCGACCTGTATGCCTTCATTCACAGCGGTCGCACCGAAGGCGACGCCCAGCTCTTGCCCGGTGACGTGATCGTCATCCCCCCGGCTGGCCCGCGTGTGGCGGTGTTGGGGGCTCTGGACGCACCGGCCATTTATGAACTGCGCCAAGCGCAAGAAACGCTGGCCCAACTGCTTCAATACAGCGGTGGCATCAAGGTCATCACCACGCCGCACAAAGCGCTGGTGGAGCGCATTGACACCGCCAACAAACAAGCCCCACGCAGTGTGCAAGAGCGCAGCCTGGACGCACAAGGCCTGCAAAGCACGGTGCGCGACGGTGACGTGCTCACCTTGTTCCCTGTGGGCCCCCAGTTTTCCAACGCAGTCACCCTGCGCGGCAACGTGGCCGCCCCCCTTCGCTACAGCTTTCAAGCTGGCATGCGCATTGCCGA
>NZ_CXON01000039.1:0-14342 GCF_001269405.1 Limnohabitans sp. 2KL-3 | reverse complement strand
GGCGGGCAA
The DNA here is from genome assembly GCF_001269405.1 of Limnohabitans sp. 2KL-3. Classification (NCBI taxonomy): domain Bacteria; kingdom Pseudomonadati; phylum Pseudomonadota; class Betaproteobacteria; order Burkholderiales; family Comamonadaceae; genus Limnohabitans; species Limnohabitans sp. 2KL-3. The sequence continues at coordinate 14,333 of NZ_CXON01000039.1, read as the reverse complement.
TGCGATCGGTGGCTTCCTGCTCGTGGCCACCATGTTCGGCCTGATCTACAAGGTCATGCCTCGCCAGCGTGTGCGGGTCTCCGATGTCTGGCTCGGCGCTTTGATCGCGGCCTTGCTGTTCACGGGCGGCAAGTTCCTGATGGGCGCCTACATCGGCCGCAGCGGTGTGGCGTCGGGTTTCGGCGCGGCCGGCTCGCTCGTGGTGGTGCTGTTGTGGGTCTACTTTTCAGCCCAGATCTTGTTGGTGGGTGCAGAGTTCAGCTGCGCCTATGCCCGGACGTTCGGTTCTCACAAGACGCCCGAGCCACTGCTGAAGCTCGATCATTCAACCTTGTAGGCGTGGCGCATTGAGCCTTGTACTTTTTATCCACCTACTTTGGCTTTGGGCTGAATGACCCACTTGCAGCGATTGCAGTCATCGATCGTCGCAAGCTGAACTTCAGCTATGGGCTAAAAGCAGCAAATGTTTTCGATCATGAGACCGAGACGATCAGGCTAACCACGCCTTGATTCTGCTGTTCATTTTTTCAGCCGAAATACCATACCGGTCATGCAAGGTTGGCAAAGCGCCTGCATCCAAGAAAGCGTCGGGCAGAGCCAAGATTCGAAATTTGGCAGGTATCACTCTTTCACGCATCAGCAAACTGGCCACCGCCTCGCCCAAGCCTCCCACGATGGAGTGGTTCTCGGCCACCACCACAAGACGACCCGGCTTGCGCACTTCGCCAATGATGGCAGCTTCATCCAAGGGCTTGATAGTCGGGCAATGCATGACTGCCACATTCACCTTTTCCGCCTCGAGTTGCTTGGCAACTTCGAGTGTGCGCATCGTCATGAAGCCGCTGGAGATCACCAAGACATCCGAGCCCTCGCGTAGCATCTTGGCTTTGCCCAATTCAAACTTGTAGTTGTATTCGTCCAGAACCATCGGCACATTGCCACGCAACAGACGCATGTAGACCGGTCCTTGGTGCTCGGCAATTTGCGGCACAGCCTGTTCAATGTCCAGCGCATCGCAAGGGTCCACGATGGTCATGCCAGGAATGGCACGCATCATGGCGAGATCCTCCGTGGCTTGATGGCTGGGGCCATAGCCGGTGGTCAGTCCGGGCAAGGCGCAGCAAATCTTCACATTCAGGTTTTCTTCGGCAATCACTTGGTGAATAAAGTCATATGCGCGGCGCGTGCCAAACACTGCATAAGTCGTGGCAAATGGCACCAATCCCGTCTTGGCCATGCCACCCGCAGCGCCCATGAGCAGCTGCTCGGCCATGCCCATCTGAAAAAAGCGTTCAGGGTAGGCCTGTGCAAACAAGTGCAGGTCGGTGTATTTGGCCAAGTCTGCCGTCATCCCGACCACTTCAGGATGATCAACTGCATAGGCAACCAGTGCCTTGCCAAAGGGGGCTGCCTGCACCCGCTGACCATCACTCGCGATCGAAGCGATCATGGCCGAGGTGGTCAGTCGGGGCTTTTTGTCGGTCACAGTATTCATCTCAAGGGCCTTAGGGTTGATTTGCATCCAAGATGTCCAGCGCCAATTTCCACTCGGGCGGATCCACACGAATAAAGTGATTTTTTTCGCGTGACTCCAGGAAGGGCACGCCCTTGCCCATCAATGTGTCGCACAGGATCACCCGGGGCTTGGCATCGGGCAGTGCACGCGCCGTGTCAAAGGCGCGCAACACCGAGGGCAGATGATTGCCATCCACACGCTGAACGTGCCAACCAAAAGCTGCCCATTTGTCTGCCAGTGGCTCGAAACCCAACACCGCAGTGGATGGACCATCTGCCTGTTGGTTGTTGATGTCAACCATGCAGATCAGATTGCCTAAGCCGTGGTGTGCAGCAGACATGGCCGCCTCCCAGACCGAGCCTTCATCCAGCTCACCATCTGACATGGAGTTGTAGACAAATGCAGGGCTCTTTTGGTGACGCAGTCCGAGTGCGATGCCCACCGCAATTGGAAGCCCCTGCCCAAGTGACCCCCCCGAGATTTCCATGCCAGGTGTGTAAGTGGCCATTCCGGACATGGGCAAGCGGCTGTCGTCGCTGCCGTACGTTTCCAGTTCGGATTCGGGAATGATCCCAGCCTCAATCATGGCTGCATAGTTTGCAATGGCGTAATGGCCATGAGAGAGCAAAAATCGATCACGATCAGACCAATCGGGGTCTTGGGCGCGGAACTTCATGGCATGACCATAGGCCACCGCCAGTACGTCGGCATAACCCAAAGCCTGACCAACATAGCCCTGACCTTGGACCTCGCCCATTCGCAATGCGAATCGGCGAATACGGTAAGCGCAGCGCGCCACTTCTAGCAAACGATCATTGCTCACTGACATGATGTCTCCGGAGGGTCAATGCGGTCATTTCAAAATGACTGCGGGAACGTATGAAACCAGAATCAAGACACCAAAGGCCACCACATAAAACGGCACCATGGCGCGCACAGTTTCGCCCACTTTGACCCTGGCCAGAGAACTGGCGATGAACAAGGTGGTGCCCACAGGTGGGGTGTAAAGTCCAATGGCTAAGTTGACCACCATCATGATGCCCAGTTGCACCGTGTCCATGCCAATCGCTTGCGCCAAGGGTAGGAAAACGGGGGTCAGCAGCAGGACGGCGGCAGGCAGGTCAATGAACATACCCAAGAACAGCATCATGGCGTTCATCAGCGCGATAACGACCCACTTTTCGTTCACGTTTGCCTGCACCCACTGCACGATGTGTTGCGGCATCTGGTCAAAGGTCAGCAACCAGCCAATGGCCGCTGAGGCCATGATGACCATCAGCACCACACCCGTCGCCAAACCGGCCTCGAGGATGGCGTGGTGCAAACGCCGAATCGTCATGTCGCGATAAATCACCAGGGACACCAAGCCGGCAAAGAGAGTGGACAACACCGACACCTCGGTTGGCGTGGCGATGCCGAAACGCAAAAATACGATGATCAATATCGGCAATGCGATGGCTGGAATCGAATACACCAAGTTGCGCCGAAACTCTGCACGGTCAGTCGGTGCAGTCTCGCGCGGTAAGTTGTCACGCTTGCCCACATACCAGCAAGCCGCCATGAATCCGCCGCATAAGATCAGGCCAGGCAAGATACCTGCGTAAAACAAGGCCCCGATCGACGCGTTCGCACTCATTGCATACAAAATCATGGGGATCGACGGTGGGATGATGATGTCTATGGTGGCCGCCGACGCCAGCGAGGCCGCCGAAAAAGGCATGGGATAACCCAGCCTGCGGTGCCAGGGCATGACCAAGGATCCAATGGCCGATGCATCGGCCACCGCTGAACCTGACACGCCACCAAACAAAGTCGACGACAACACGCTGACCTGAGCAGGTCCACCGTGCCAACGTCCGACCAAAACCGTCAAAGTGCCCACGATGGCCTGGCCGAGTTTGCCCCCCATCATGAGCGAACCCGTGAGCATGAAAAATGGAATGGCGATCAATGGAAAGCTCTGCACCTGCGCCACCATTTGCTGGACCAGCAGGTCAAACGGAACCCGGTCACTGCTGACCGCAGCGGCCATTGCCGCTAACAAAATGGCGTGTGCAATGGGCATGGCCAATGTTGCCGCACCCAAAAATACAATCAAAATCAATAAAGTCATGGTGCTTATCCTTGCGCAGCTTGCGCCCCTGGCTCTGAACTGTCCCGCACCACGCGCACACCACGCCAAGCCCTAGAGACGGATTGGATTGCAAGCAGCACCAGCATCCCCATGCCTACCATCAGACAACCGTAAGTCACCGATGTCGGGATGAGCAGAATAGGCGTTTTCTCGTCGTGCACGATTTCAAGCATGTTCCAAGTTGCGCGAACCAGCACCGCGTACAACACAGCGACAGCGCTCCAAGCTACGATATCAATCACACGTTTTACCGTAGGCCTGACTGACTCCACTAGGAACACCGTTGCGATGTGCGAGCCTTTTTCGGCGGCTAAAACGACACCGGACATGACCAACCAAGGAAACAACAACTCGGGAACCTCGTTGGCCCATTGCAAACTGGTGCCGAATGCATAACGAAGCAAGGTGTTGATCGTCAAGATCAAGAAAATTGAAACCATCGTCACCCACAGCACGAAGCTGCAGATGACCACGATCGCCCGTTCAAGCGCGTTGCGCTCGACTAAGACTGCGGTCATGAATGAATCTCCAAAATGACCCGCTGCGGTGGCCAGCACCGATGCGGGTCGTGAACATGGCAATAGCGCGTTGAAGTCAGCCGTTTATCCTGCACTTGTGGTCAATGCATTTTTCAGTGCCGACTATTTTTATGCTGCTTATTTGGCGCGCGCAGCGGCCACGACTTTCTTCACAAACGGGCCGATAGGGCTCGCTTCCCACTTAGCCACTACAGGTGCAGTGGCCTTTTCAAATGGGGCTTGGTCCACTTTGTCGATTTGTACGCCTTTGGCCTTGAGTTCTACAAACATCTTGTCATCGGCTTCTTGTGCCAATTTACGTTGAAGCGCAGTCGCTTCATTGGCGGCTTCCTGAACAATCTTTTTATCGCCATCAGAAAGCTTGTCCCAAGCACGTTTGCCAATCAAGAAGGGCGTCATCTCGTACTTGTGCCCGGTCAGCGAGATGTACTTTTGCACTTCGTACAACTTGCCTGCTTGAACGTTGACCAGTGGGTTTTCCTGCCCATCCACTACCCCTTGTTGCAGTGCAACGTACAGTTCTGACCACTTGATCTGTTGTGCCTCGGCACCCACGCTTTGCATGATGTCCACAGTCACAGAATCCGGTGGGGTGCGCATTTTCAGGCCCTTCAAATCCTCGGGCTTCAGCAGTGGGCGTTTGTTGTTACTCATGTGGCGGATGCCGTTGTCCCAGTAACCCAAAACAACCAAGCCTTTTTCGGCCGATTTTTGAGCCAACTCTTTGCCAGTGGGGCCATCCATTACCTTCCAAGCTTGTGCTTGGCTAGAAAACAGGAATGGCATGCCGAATGCAGCGTACTCGGGCACGGCATTTGCCAATGCACCCTGTGAGTTGGCCGACATATCGAGCGCACCAGTGCGCAGGGCGGTGACCATGGCGGCGTCATCACCCAACTGAGAGGCGGGGGCCACAGTCACTTCGATGCGGCCATTGCTCTTAGCCTTGGCCACCTCAGCAAACTTCAAGGATGCCGTATGGCGCGGGTTGTCGATCGCCGTGCCATGGCCCAACGTCAGTTTTACGGCCTGTGCCTGGGCCATTGAAGTGGCAGCGAGCAATGACGCCAGCAACAGGGTACGGCGGAATGTATTTAATTTTTTCATGATGTCTCCTAGGTTGAAATGAACCACGGCGATGCCGTGATGGTGGGTGAAATCTGAATCAGTGGATCAGCATGCCGCCGTTCACATCGAGCGTGATGCCTGTGCAGTACTTGGACAGGTCGCTGGCAAGAAACACGACGCAACCGGCGACGTCGTCCGGCTCGCCAATGTGGCCCAGAGGAATACCATCCAGAATTGCCTGACGCTTGTCGTCGGGAATCTTGCCCTTGTTGATGTCGGTGGCGATAAGGCCGGGAGTGACACAATTGACGCGGATGTTGCTGCCGCCAAACTCGCGCGCCATCGCACGGGCCAGGCCGAGCACACCGGCCTTGGCAGCCGAGTAATGCGGGCCACCCAGAATGCCGCCACCGCGCTGCGCGGACACCGACGAAATGCAGACGATGGAGCCGCTTTTTTGCGCTTGCATGACCGGCAGCACAGCTTGCGAGGCGTAAAGGGTGCCGCGCAGGCTCACGTCGAGGATGCGGTCGTAATCCGCACCAGTGATGTCCAGGAATTTCACTGGCTGGGTGATGCCGGCGTTATTGACCAGAATATCGATGCGCCCGTACTTCTCCTGGATACGGGCCACGGCCACTTCACAGGAAGCCTTGTCCGTAACGTCGGCAACCAAGCCCAGATGCTGATCACCGAGTTGCGCTGCAGCAAGCTGTGGGTTGGCCTGTTCAAGGTCGAGGATCACGACTAGGGCACCTTGCTTGGACATCATTCGTGCTGTTGCAAATCCCAATCCATTGAGGCCGGCGCCGCCGGTGATAACTGCTACTTTGTCTTTTAACAACATTTTTGTCTCCTGTGATGAACCGCTGAATGCTTGCGGGTGGTGCAATTTTGCAGATCCCCCATCCTGAACGCAAACGACATAAGTTCATTCATTCTTTAATTTAATTCATGCGGCACTGCAGCAAAATGATGCCTTGGTCAACGCCGCGAAAACAGGTAGTCATGAACTTCCTTGACCATGGCTTCAATAGGCTGGGCTATATCCAGCGTGATGGCCTGCTCGTCACAACAGGGTGGCTCGAGCGTGGCCAACTGGCTGTCGAGCATTGCCGCCGGCATGAAGTGCCCCGTTCGCAATGACAGGCGTGCGGCGATCAATTCCCGGGAGCCCTCGAGCATCACGAACAGGATGGGCTCCCCAGCCATCAAGACCAGCCGCTCCCGGTAAGACCGGCGCAGGGCAGAACATGCCGCCACTGCCATGCCCGCTCTCTTGCCCTTGACCGCCAAGGCGTCAGCCAAGGCATCAAGCCAGGGCCAACGGTCGGCGTCGCCCAAGGGAATGCCTCGGGCCATCTTGTTCTTGTTTGAAGCCGGATGAAAGTCGTCCGCATCAAGGAAAGGTTTTCTCAAGTGCTTGGCGAGTGATGTGCCCAAGGTGCTCTTGCCGCAACCGCAAACGCCGATCACCACGATCAGCCGTGTAGCAGGCTTTTCTAATGCAGCCCGTGGGTTTTGTGTGGCCGATGACAACTGCTCACCCAAGGCTCGTTCAAACTGCGACATCACTGCTTCTCCTCAGCTGAATTCCTGCGCCTGAGCTCAAGAATCAAGGCGCTGTGGTCGAGTTCGCCGTGCCCGTGATCGACGAGGTCGCGGAACAGCGAATCGGTCAACGCGAGCATGGGTAGTTCAAGTGACAGTTCCTGGGCCAATTCGATCGCCGCCTGGGTGTCCTTGATTTGATTGATCGCGGTTCCCCCAGGGACAAAATCGCCTGAAATCATGCGGCGGCCATGCAGCTCCAGAATTTTGGACTGGGCGAATCCGCCGAGGAGTGCTTCGCGCACCTTGGCCGGATCGGCACCGCCACGCTCGGCCAAGAGCAAGGCCTCTGCCACGGCCACGATGGTGCTGGCCACCGTCAGCTGGTTGGCGAGCTTGGTTAATTGACCCGTACCCGTGGGACCCATATGAAGAGGGCGCCCCATGGCTTCGAACAAAGGCCGTGCGCGCGCCACATCAGCGGCTTCGCCGCCAACCATGATGGACAGCGTGGCAGCCTTGGCACCAACCTCGCCCCCAGAAACCGGCGCGTCAAGATAGCCCACTCCGAGCGCCCGTGAACGGCGCGCGTGATCCTTGGCGGTTTCGACCGTGAGGGAACTCATGACGATCAGGAGACAGCCTGGCCTCATTGCAAAAAGGCCGCCAGTCTTTGGCGCGAACAAGAGCTCCTCGCAAACATGCCCGGAGTTCAACATGACCACTACCCCGTCTTGACCGGTGCAGGCCTCGGCCGCACTTGAAGCGAGACGGACACCATGCTCGGCCAGCGGCATGGCCTTTTCCATGCTTCGGTTGTAGGCAGTCACCTGGAACCCGGAAGCAGCGAGATGTCGAGCCATGGGCGCGCCCATGATGCCCGTTCCGACAAAGCCGACTGTGCGGATCGCTTCGTTCACAGCTAATCCTTAAGTTGGAACCGGGCTCAAACGTTGAAGCGTTCTCACAGGCCGTTCTACTTGAACGTGCTCCGACAAGATGGCCCGAAACTTGTCCACATGCGGGGTTTTCAGGTGCTCTTCAAAGGCTTGCCGTGACTGGTAGACCTCATAGAACAAAACCCCGTTGGGATGGTCCGACGAGCGAAGCACGTCGAACTGAAGGCAACCCGGTTCTTTGGCGAGCGAGCTCTGCGCGTCGTCGAATGCATGGGCCAAGAAGACCTCAAGCATTCCTTCTTTGACCACAAACTCTGCGAGGACCACAAAGACCGGTATTGCCGGTCGGAGGTGTGCTTGCTGCGTCATGATGAGGCCTTCTAAATAAAGCCTTAGCGGCCCATCGTGCGTGTGTATTCCCGGCGGAAATCGACGACATCCAGGTTGTCGACCAGTTCGACGTCGGAAAAACACACGGCCGTGTCTTTCGCCACCGGCTTGATGAGCTTGACCTTGTGCGCAAGGCCAATGGGCAAGGCATCAAGCGCAAGGCTCTTCGTGGCCGGGATCGCGTTGGCCCAGACGGCAAATCCACCTTCGCCGTCGAGCATGTCGCCGGCTTTCAGATTGGTCTTGGCGGTGGCCACTGCGTCTGCGCGGAATTCCCTGGAGGTGCCGGTGGGTTCACCACGGAGCACCGCAGATAAAACGCTCACGCTGGTTTCCAGTCCGATCAAATGGAAGGGCCGCCACATTGAGGCATACCAGCCAGACTTGTCGGTCAGCAAGCCGTACTGCTTGAAGCATGCACGGGTGTACTCGTCCGGCGCCTTGAAAGTTACGAACATGCCGAAGCGAATGTTGTTGAGTACCTCGCGCCCATCGGGCTCCTGGCTTGCTGCGATATCGATCAGGCCGCTGCGGGCCAGACGACCACCTTCAGAGGCTGGCTTGAAAACGTTGGCAAGATCATGCAAACCGGCGGGCGGGAAGGCCAGGCCGTTGTCTGGGCAGTCGAGCCCAGTTCCGTTGGCAACGGCAGCCATCTCGATGGCCGCCTTGGTTCCGTCGGTAAAGGAGTTGTACATCTGGGGGTTGAAGTCGCCCGCCTTGACTTCTTCTTCCGTCCAGCCAAAAAACCCCCAGACCGTGTCGGGTGTCGAATAGCGGTAGCGCGGCTCGAAGTTCATGCCCTTGCCAGCAGCGGTCAGCTCAAAGCCGCAGGAGCGCACCCAGTCGATCAGTTCGCAGATGAAGGCCGGCTGGTCGCCGTATGCCATGGAATACACCACCCCTTTGGCTTTGGCCCGCGCAGCCAGCAGGGGGCCGCACATCACATCAGCTTCAACATTGACCATCACGACGTGCTTGCCGCCCTCGATCGCTGCCAGGGCATTGCGCACACCGGCGATCGGGTGGCCGGTGGCCTCGATGATGCACTCGATGCCTTCAAACTCGGCTAGGGCCGCCCCGTTATCCACGATGCAAGTTTGGCCCGACTTATAGGCTTCGCCCAAAGTCTTGGCGCTGTACTGTGACTCGTCCCAGCCCACGCGCTTAAGCGACTCACGGGCTTTGGCCACGTTTAGATCGGCGACGCCAACCACGTGGTAGCCGGGAATATGCCTAGCTTGAGCGAGCATCATGGAGCCAAACTTACCGGCACCAATAATGCCAACCCGGACAGGACCTTTTTCTGCCACGCGCTTTTGAAGCAGTGTCGCCAAATTCATATTTATTCCTTTTTCGGATATTTCAAACGGGTTTTAAATCTTTGAATAGCGAAAGTCTGCGTTCGCGTATTCTTTGAATAAATCGAGATCGATGAATTTATTAAAAATCTCGGAAGATTAGAAATAAATCGGTTAACGATTTAGTGGATGTGATGCTAAGTCTCTGCAAAGCCGACGTCCATTGACATAAAAACCCGATTCATTAAGAAAAACTTAACGGTTCGACTGTGTACAGCCCTGTCGTACGCGCTTGCGCTCCACCGGATACCCTTGAAGGACATGAACAGTCGAGACTTGCCGCCTCTGACTCAAAACCTCAGCCCGTGTCTTAAACGGCACCTTGCCAGGTTGCCCGCTCCTGGCGCAGCCAGTCGAGAAACAACTGGACTTTGGCCTTCCGCAGGTGGTCATATGGGCATACCAGCCATTGCGTCGTGAGGGTAATCGCTGGAGGCTTGCTAATCGGGCACACCAGCGTGCCCTCACGCAGTTCCCGCCACATCATCAGATTACTCTCGAGCGCGATGCCAAGGCCATCGACCGCAGCGTCGATCGCCATGTGGCTGCGGTCTAAAAGTAGCCGCTCGCCCTTGAGACTCGTTTCCACGCCCAACGAGGCAAACCACTGAGACCATTGCAATTGCGCCTTGACCGAAAAAATCAGCCGGCGGTGCGGGAGTTCTGCCAACTCCAGCGTGCCGGCGGCTGCATAACTTGGGGCACACACCGGCATGAAGTTTTCTTCGGCTAGGCCCTCGACAAAGACACCCGGCCACTGCCCCTCGCCGTGACGAATTTCGATATCGACGGCTTCACGGCTGAAGTCGGTCGGTTCCGTGGTGGCGTTCAGGCGAAAGTCCACATCAGGATTGGCGTTAAGAAATCTACCCAGCCGCGGCAAGAGCCACTTGCTGCCCAAAGTGGGTGTGGTGCGCACGGTCAGTGCCGTTCGCGACCGAAATCCGCGAATCCTTTGGGTCGCCTCGCCAATACGCTGCACGTCCGGCGCAATCATTTCAAAGTAGCGCTCACCGGCCTCGGTCAGTGCGACGCCGCGACCTGCTTTCTTAAGCAAAGTCGTGCCCAAGTGCAATTCGAGCACATGAATCTGCTGGCTCACAGCCGAAGTGGTCACAAACAACTCAGCAGCGGCCTTGGTCAGGCTGCAACTGCGTGCCACCACTTCGAATACGGCGATTGCTCGCAAAGGTAAGGTCATCTTCGTCCGTGGGTTAACTTCATCAGTGAATATCAAGGATATACCTTTAAATCTGACATTCGAGAAAGACGCAGGATCATCTCTGATAACCTTAGAGCGCAATGTCGATACAGCAATCGAGTCCGATTTCCTTCAGTTTCATTCAGCCCCGCTTCATTCAACTGCCATGATCCCGCCTCTTTCTGCCCTGCAGGCCTTTGAAGCCATTGCCCGGCGTAAAAGCTTTTCGCTGGCCGCAGAGGAGTTGCATCTGACGCCTTCTGCCGTCAGTCACCAGGTCGCCAAACTCGAGAGCATTCTGGGCGTGCGTCTTTTCGAGCGCTCGGCCCGGGGCGTCGAGCTCACCCCTAGAGGTCGGCAATATCTGGAGCGTGTGGCGAGCGCTCTGGGCGCCATCAACACTGCGACCGAAGACTTACGCCATGGTGTGCAGGACACCCTGTATGTGCACAGCAGCCCCAGCTTTGCCAGCTTGTGGTTGATGCCACGCATAGGCAAATTCACCGAGCGGCACCCGAACATCTCGATGATGCTGTCAGCCTCGCATGTGCATTCGGACTTCCAACTCGGTCAGATGGACGTCGACATTCGCTACGGGCTACCGAACTGGCCGAATCTGGAGGTTGAACCGATCTTTACAGAAAAAATCCTGCCTCTGGCCAGTCCAGAATTCATCCGCATCCATCGCTTGCACACGACTTCCGACCTGCTCCGTGTACCGCTGATCCAATCCAGCGTTAGCGTAGTGCAATGGCCCGAATGGTTTGCACGCTTTGCCGGTGACCAACGACCTGAACGCATGGGCCTGCGTTTTGACCGTGCAATGATGAGTCTTGATGCCGCCGTTCAAAGCCTAGGCGTGGCTCTGGAGAGCACCAGCATCGGCAGCCCCCTGATCGCCAGTGGCCGATTGCAACCTGTCTTTGGAGAACAAATGTGCATGGAAGTCCAAGCCCACTTCGTGGTGTACCCGGAACGCCACGCCTCAAAGCCTGAAGTACGCAGCTTTATGGCCTGGCTACGGGACGAAGTTCAACCGTCTCGGTAAAAAAGTTATTGAATTGAAACTTTGGCCCTGCCTGAGGGCCGCCCCGATCATGGTTGAAAACCTTTCATGAAGGCGTGAGTTTTCTTCGCTTGTGTTGATGTGGCCTGCCCGTAAAAATCTCGGCCACGACATTGAAACCAACGGAGACTGGCGCCTGGCTTTGCAGCACGGCAGCCGCAGCCCATGAGCTCACACCCACAAAATGCCCTGGCCCACGCCATCCGTTTTCTCTCGATCGACGCCATCGTACGCGCACAAGAAGGGCATCAGGGTGTACCGCTGGGCATGGCAGAGATCGCCACCGCGCTTTACACACGTCACCTCAAATTCAATCCCTCTGAGCCCAACTGGTTTGACCGCGACCGCGTGGTGCTTTCCAACGGACATGGCTCGATGCTGTTGTATTCGCTGCTGCACCTGACGGGATATCCAGACTTTCCGATTGAAGAAATCCAGCGCTTTCGCGAGCTGGGTTCGCACTGCGAAGGTCATCCAGAACGTAACACGGCCATCGGCATCGAAGTCACCACAGGCCCGCTGGGTCAGGGCATTGCCAACGCCTTCGGCATGGCCGTTGCCGAGGCGTATTTGAACGCTCACTTTGGTCGTGATTTGGTCAATCACCACACCTATGCGTTTGTGGGCGACGGCTGCCTCCAAGAGGGCGTGGGCCAAGAGATGATTTCGCTTGCAGGCCATCTGAAATTGAGCAAGCTGGTGCTGTTGTGGGACGACAACCAGATCACTGACGACGGCAGCACCGACTTATCCATCAGCGAAAACGTGGCTGCGCGCTTTCGCGTAGCGGGCTGGCATGTGGTTGAGGTAGATGGCCATGACATCGAGGCGGTGTCTGCAGGACTGGATGCCGCACGCGCGGATTCTCGACCGTCCATGCTAGCGTGTCGCACTGTCATCGCTAAGGGTATTGCCCGCCTTCAGGGCCAACGGGGCGGCCACAGCGGTCGCTTGTTTGCAGAAGATGCCCAGGCCGCACGCGACTTGCTGGGCTGGACGCAAGGTCCGTTTGAAGTGCCCAGTGATGTTCAGCAGGCTTGGCGAGCTGCTGGTCAACGCAGTAACGACGAACACGTCGCATGGCAAGCGCGTGTGGCAGCATTGCCTGAAGACAAGCGCGCTGAATTTGAACGCGTGATACGCGGTGAACTACCTAGTAATTGGCAGCAAGTCTTGCTGGACTTCAAAAAAAATGCCCTGCAAGCACCACCATCACCCAGCGGCATATTCATCTCAGCCGAAATCAATGACCTGCTGACCCCCGTTTTCCCGGAGCGCATGGTTGGCTGCGCCGACTTGGAAGCACCCACCAGCCACAAGCGAGGCCTAACGGCTTTCACCGCAGACGATCGCAGTGGCTCATATGTGCATTGCGGCGTGCGTGAGCATGTGATGGGCTCAATGGCCAACGGCATGGCGGCGCACGGCGGTGTGCTGCCGATATCGGTGACCTATCTGGCCTTTGCCGATTACCAGCGACCCGCCATGCGCATGGCGGCACTCATGGGGCTTCCAGTCAAATTCGTGTTCAGCCACGACTCGATAGGGATCGGCAAAAACGGTCCCACACATCAGCCGGTAGAAATTCTGTCTTCGCTACGCGCCATGCCCAACATGCTGGTCATGCGCCCTGCCGACGCAGTTGAAGCAGCGGAGTGCTGGGAAGCGGCATTGGCTCACAGCACGGGTCCAGTCAGTCTGATCTTTGCACGGCAGTCGCTACCCTTGGTACGCACCATTCACACACCTGCCAACCTGGCAAGTCGCGGGGGATATGTGCTTCATGAAAGCGCCTGCGGCACGCGTCGGGTCACGCTGCTGGCTACAGGCTCTGAAGTAGCGCTGGCTGTGGCTGCTCGCGAACAGCTTGAAGCTGATGGGATTGCCACTGCTGTGGTCTCTCTTCCCTGTTGGGAACTGTTCAACGCGCAAGATGATTCTTATCGCAAAAGCGTACTGGGCTGTGGTGTACGGGTGGGCGTTGAGGCCGCTGTGCGCCAAGGCTGGGATGCTTACCTTGGGCTCGATGGCGGCTTTGTGGGCATGACCGGCTTTGGAGCAAGTGGGTCGGCCGAATCCCTTTACAAGCTATTCAAAATTACCCCCGAAGCGGTGGCAACCAAAGCCATTTCTTTGCTGAAGAATTGAACAGGTCTTAGGATTGGATTTGTCTTTACTGAAAGGCAACTCTCGCTCTACGAATTCCATGGGGTCTGAAGTGCGGTCGACCGCTATGGGTCGAAAGCGGCCCTTGGTTTGCTTGATGGCGAGTGCCTGGAACCAGCTTCAAGCCGACCCTAAAAAATTGACGGCATCCCCATTTTGGACGGCTAACTGATTCAGGCCGGCAGCTGTCGTTGACCCACTCCCAAGATGACCCCACATCTTCACATCTTCCTCAAACCGGTTACGCGATCCGCCAGAGCCATGACATCCAGCGTGCAGGCGGTGCCACCACCCGCGCGAACCCGTGGGTTGGACAGCGAACAGACCGCGGGCAGTTTGGGCGCTAACTTGACTCACCCTTTGCTCATTGGAGTGTGAATGTCCCAAACGAACATCCCAATCAAGGCGTGGTGGGGATTGTTCAAACAGGTTGCCAACGCCT
>NZ_CXON01000038.1:0-14547 GCF_001269405.1 Limnohabitans sp. 2KL-3 | reverse complement strand
AAAACAACGCATGCGATGTGTTTCAGGCTTCGCCTTCTCCCAGCCAGCTCGCCGCCACTCCCTGCCGAATCGAGTTCGCTTTACTGCGCACCGCCAGTTCGCCTCCGGTTGCTCTCCACCCCGCTTCGCAGCGACGCAGTTACCTTCGACTACGGGGCCTTGGCTTACCCCGACATGGACTCTCACCATGCTGTGTACGCGCCTTCACGGGCGCACTGGGAGCCCCGCCCCCGGGGCGATTGGTTTTTTCCCGTTGTGGGAGCCCCGCCCCCGGGGCGATTCTTGGTGGTCCACAAAGCCTATCGCGACGAGGGCGTCGCTCCTACAAGGACATGCCCCTGCATTTGTAGACCCGGGGATGCCCCTGCATTTGTGAACCCGGTGATGCCCTTGCATTTGTGGACCCCGGGGATTGATGCCCATGGCCATTTTGTAGGAGCCCCGCCCCCGGGGCGATTCTTGGTGGTCCGCAACGCTTATCGCGACGGGGGCGTCGCTCCTACAAACACCCCCCCTGAGCGATGTGGATCAAACCCAGATGGCATCCCAATGTGGGTAGAGGCCTACACGCGGCACCAAACCTGCACGGACGGGATTGGCAACCACATACCGAGCCAAAGCGGGCAGGTCCTCCTCTTTGCGAACGGCATGGTCGTGAAATCCTTTTTGCCAGACAGGACTTCCAAGCTGCCTGGCGCTGATGGATTTGACACCCGACATGCATTTCGACAAATCGTTGTTTGGCCCCAGTTGCATGAGCCAATGCAAGTGGTCAGGCATGACCACAAACGCCAAGGTGTCGGCGTGCTGCAACTGCTGGGCTTGTTGAAGGCAATGAATCACGCAACGAGCGGCCTGGAAATCTGCAAACACCGGCTGTCGATCCACCGTGACCGTTGTGAGCAAATAGATTTGCCCCGTCAGCGTGTACCGACCTGTCCGCAAGTTGCTCGAACGTGGCTTGTTATCCATCTTGCACCTCACTGTTTTTTTAAATTATTGGAGTGGGGGTGTAGGGCATGCAAGTGGCGTTTGAATCATTAGTTCATGAATTTGTAAAAGTTTGTTCATTAACCGGGCGCGGCACACACGGTTGCGATCTGTTGTGTGTCTTTTGTGGGAGCCCCGCCCTCGGGGCGATTCTTGGTGGTCTGCAAGGCTTTTCGCGACGGGGGCGTCGCTCCTACAGGGACATTGCCCTGCCTTTTGTGGGAGCCCCGCCCTCGGGGCGATTCTTGGTGGTCTGCAAGGCTTTTCGCGACGGGGGCGTCGCTCCTACAGGGGGAATGCCCTGCGTTTTGTGGGAGCCCCGCCCTCGGGGCGATGGTTTTTTCCCCTTGTGGGAGCCCCGCCCTCGGGGCGATTCTTGGTGGTCTGCGGGGCTTATCGCGACGGGGGCGTCGCTCCTACAGGGACATTGCCCTGCCTTTTGTAGGAGCCCTGCCCTCGGGGCGATGGTTTTTTGCACCTTGTGGGAGCTCCGCCCTCGGGGCGATTCTTGGTGGTTTGCGGGGCTTTTCGCGACGGGGGCGTCGCTCCTACAGGGACATTGCCCTGCCATTTGTAGGAGCCCCGCCCTCGGGGCGATGGGTGGTGGTCTGCGAGGATTATCGCTACGAGGGCGTCGCTCCTACAGGGACATTGCCCTGCCATTTGTGGGAGCCCTGCCCTCGGGGCGATGGTTTTTTGCCCCTTGTGGGAGCCCCGCCCTCGGGGCGATTCTTGGTGGTCTGCAAGGCTTTTCGCGACGAGGGCGTCGCTCCCACAGGGACATTGCCCTGCCTTTTGTGGGAGCCCCGCCCTCGGGGCGATTCTTAATGGTCTGTGGGGCTTATCGCGACGGGGGCGTCGCTCCTACAGGGGGGCAAGGCGTTGAGGGGTCAGCGGGCGCGCATGGCTTTGAGGATTTTTTGGCCGCCGCGGCCGTTGGGTTCCATGCCCAGACGTTGTTGTTCGGCGCGGATGGCCTCGCGGGATTTGTCGCCCAACATGCCGTCGACCGGGCCGATGTCGTGACCGCGCATCGCCAGCAGGCCTTGCAGCTCGCGCCGCTCGGCGCGTGACAGGCCGGCGTCGTCGGTTGGCCAGGGCGTGACGAAGGGGCCTGCACCGCGCAGGCGGTCGCTCAGGTGGGCAATGGCCAGGCCGTAGCTTTCGGCCGCGTTGTAGCTGTAGAGCGCGTCGAAGTTGCGGGTGACCAAAAACGCTGGGCCGTTGGGCCCCGCCAATGTGAGCAAGCCGACAGAGCCCAAACTGGCAGGCAAGGCTGAGCCGTCTACCCGGCGCACGCCCCGCGCCGCCCAGTCGCCCACTGGGCGTTTGCTGCGGCGGCCCTCTCCCGCCAATGAGATGCCAGCGGGCAGCTTCACTTCGATACCCCAGGGCAAGCCACTTTGCCAGCCCGCACGGGCCAAAAAGTTGGCGGTCGATCCGAGCGCGTCTACGCTGCTGTCCATCAGGTCGGCGCGGCCGTCGCCGTCAAAGTCCACCGCCAAGCGTTCGAAGGTGCTGGGCATGAACTGGGTGTGGCCGAACGCCCCCGCCCAGGAACCGACCAGACGCTCGGGCGCGATGTGGCCAGCCTGCAAGATGCGCAGTGCCGCAAAAAACTCACCCCGAAAATAGCTTTGCCGCCGCCCGTGACAAGACAGTGTGCCCAGCGCCTGAACCAGCGGGTATTTGCCGAAGGTCTGGCCAAAATTGCTTTCGACACCCCAAACCGCGACGACCGTTGCGACATCCACACCAAAGCGTTGCTCGGCTTTTTCGAGCGCTTGTCGGTGCTCGCTCAGGCGGGCAACACCGTCGGCCACCCGCTCTTCGTCGACCAAGGCCGACATGTAGTCCCATATGGCGGTGCGAAATTCGGGCTGAAAGTTGAGTTTGTCGATGACGCTGAAGTCGGCTTGCAAGCCCGTGGTGTGGCGCGACCAGGTGGCGTCGCTCACTTTGCCGCTGCGAGCAGCTGGGCGCAACTCGGCCATGCAGGCCGATAAATCGGTGTTTTGTGCCCAAGCACTGGGGGCCAACCAAGCGCTGACCAGCAACGCAGTCATGCCGGCCAACCGCAGCATGGCCTGGGGACTTGACGTGGATGGAGGTGTTGTCATGTTGAAAATTCCCTGAAGTTTTGTAGGCGTCTGAATGCGCGGCTGCCAATGTACAGCGTCATGCAAATGAACGGTCATAGGCTTGAGCTTGAGGGAGATTTGTAAATTTGAATTACGTTTTCTTTGATGTAAATTTCTTGTTTTGAATTTAGTAATGTGAATTTCAATTTATTTATTTAAAACGTAAATTTCATTTACAAACTCAGATTTACATTTTTTGTGAAAGCAAATGGCATCGAGAACCCGAACAAAGAATGGGGATCTGACCCCAATTTTTGCAAAATGCAGGGCGCTTCCCTTGTAGGAGCGACGCCCTCGTCGCGATCAAGCCTGGCAGACCACCAACCATCGCCCCGGGGGCGGGGCTCGCACAAATGCCAGCTAGCGCCACGCAACGAGGTTTTTTTAGGGGGTAGGACCTTCGCCGTACAACCAAGGCACATCCATCACCCGCTCGCCCATGAAGCGCATGGACAGGTTGCGGCCGATGGCTTCGAGGCCTCGGGCGTGGAAGATTTGGCCGTTGCGCACGGCTCGCGCTTGCACGCGGGCATTGCGTTCCCAGCGCTGTTCGGCATAGGCCTGAAGTTGCTCTTGCACCGTTTGGCCTTCTGTGCTGAGGCATTGCGCCACCACATGAGCGTCTTCGATGGCCATGCCTGCGCCTTGTGCCAGATAGGGCAGCATGGCGTGGGCCGCGTCGCCCAGCAGGGCCACGCGGCCTTGGACCATTTCGCTTGCGGAGCTTAGGGGGGGGCTGTTGTGCAGCGCCCACTTGCGCCAGGCGGGCACCGAGGCCAATCGTTCGTGCAAATCACGGCCCACTTTGCCCATGGACTGCATCAGTTCCCGGGTGTCTGCGTCCTGGTCCCAATTTTGAAATTGCTCTGGCTTGTCACCGTGCACGATGGCCACCAGATTGAGCGATTCACCGCCGCGCACCGGGTAATGCACCACATGCAGGCGGTGCCCCATCCACACGGTGACTTGGTCGCTGCGCAGGTGCGCAGGCAAATCGGCCTGCGACACCATGGCCCGGTAAGCCAGATGCCCAGAAAAACTGGGTCGGTCAGTGACCAGCATTTGGCGACGCAAGACGCTCCACAAACCATCGGCAGCGATGAGGGCGCTGGCGTAAATGGACTGGGGCCCATCGGTTTGCACGTACACCCTTTCGGGCTTTTCGTACCAGCCTCGGATGTTCTGGCCCAACCACAAGCCGACGCCGTCGACTTGAGCCCCTTTGTGCAGCACACGGTGCAAGTCGGCCCGGTGCACGGTGACGTAAGGCGCGCCGTACAAGGTTTCAGCCCGTCCCGCCAGTGGCAAGGTGCCCAGTACCTTGCCGCTTCGGGCATCACGCGCTTGCAATTGCTTGGGGTAAGCGGCCACCTTCGCCAGAGCGTCGCCCAGACCCCAGGCCTGCAAAATGCGCGTCACATTGGGCCCCAGCTGGATGCCCGCCCCCACATGTGAGTATTGCGGGGTTCTCTCGATCAGCTGTATAGCCATGCCTTTTTGGATGCATGCAATGGCAGTGGCCAGTCCGCCAATGCCGCCGCCTACCACCACGAGCTTTTCACGATCAATTATTGACATGGGTTAATTTTTTCTTGGGCTTGAAGCGGAGTACCTGCTTGCGAAGCCGTTGTGGATGCATTCTTGTCATGGCTCCATTGTGCCTTGAGCTTGAAGTGCTCAAAAAATCGAGCAATTGAAAACCATGACCACGATCAGCTCTCTTGAAGTTTGATGGCCTGTGAGTTCGCAACAAGCACGCAAACACCATGGCGGGGTTCAAAACGCCGGCCTTCTGTAGGGAAACGGGGTGATCACATCAGCCACGCCCATCACGCCCCCATCAGCACCGGCAGGCCTTGCACGGCCGAAAAGTCACGATCATGTGTGACCAAGGCCGCCGCGCCGATGTCGAGCGCCGAGGCCAGTTGCACCGCATCGGGCAATTTGAGGCGGTACTCCACACGCAACTGGGCCGCCAGACTGGCCACGGCAGGCGTCATGGGCACAACTTGGTATTGGTTCAAGGCGTTTTCGTAGCGTTTGGCCAAGGCCGTTTGGCCTGCCTTGAAGGGTCCGGTCAGCACTTCGGCCAAAGTGATGGTGCTCAGGGCCAACTGAATGTGGCCCCGTTCAGCGGCCTCAAACAGGCCCACAAAACGGGGGGCGAATTCGGCATGGTCTTCGAGCAGGTAAATCCAGGGCGCGGTGTCCACCAGCACGGTGGCCCCCTCACTCAGACCGCACCAAAGCGACGCCGATGGACGGACGCGGGTGGCCATTGCTCAAACCCATTCATCGCGCAGCTGCGACACAGCCGAGGCCGCACCCTCAGGCCACAGGCCGCGACCGGAACCCCGCAAGGCCAGCACACCACCCTGCTTGAGCGAACGGATCTGTTGATCGCGCCACTGCTCGACTGGCACCACCACCGCCACCGGCTTGCCGTGGCGCGTGATCACGCTGCTGTAACCCGCCACCGCCTCTGAGGCGATGAGTGGCAGCTGCGCCCGGGCTTGTTCGAGTCCGTATTGCGGGGTGTCTGACATGGCCAACTCCTTGATTTATGTACAGACTGTACAGAAATAACACATGCCTTGTCAAACGCCCCATTGGGCCGTGCCTGCCTTTTGTAGGAGCTCCGTCCCCGGGGCGATGGGTGGTGGTCTGCGAGGCTTTTCGCGACGAGGGCGTCGCTCCTACAGGGGACAATGCACCGCATTTTGTGGGAGCCCCGCCCCCGGGGCGATTCTTGGTGGTCTGCGAGGCTTTTCGCGACGAGGGCGTCGCTCCTACAGGGGAATGCTTGCTCACTGTAGGTGCCCTGACCTCAGGGAGCCCCTGCTTTCAGCGCCCATTCAAAGGATAAGACGGGTCGTTGTAACCCGGCGTGGATGGATGGCCTGGGGTCACCAAGCTGTTGACCAGGGCTTCGTCTTCGGCGGTGATGCTCACCTCCAAAGCGCCTGCGTAGTCTTGCCACTGCGCCAGCGTGCGGGGCCCGGCAATGACCGCGCTCACATGGCGGTTGGCCAGCACCCAGGCGGTGGCAAAGTGCGTCAGCGACACACCTTTGGCCTCGCAATGCTGACGCAGCGTTTGCGCAATGTGCAGCGACTCTTCGCGGAACTCGGTCTCCAAAATGCGCTTGTCACCCCGAGCAGCGCGGCTGCCTTCGGCGGGTGTTTGGCCGGGCGCATATTTGCCTGTAAGCACGCCGCGTGCAATCGGGCTGTAGGGCACCACGCCCAGACCGTAATGCCCGCAGGCCTCCAGAATTTCCACCTCGGGCAAGCGGTTGAGCAGGTTGTAATAAGGCTGGCACACCACAGGGCCGGGCATGTTCATCTGGCGGGCCATGTTGACCATCTCGGCAATGCGCCAGCCCCGGAAATTGGACACGCCCCAATAGCGGATCTTGCCGTCGCGCAGCAAGGCTTCGATGGCCCGCAAGGGCTCTTCGAGGTTCATGCCGTTGTAGTCGCGGTGCAGGTAATAGATGTCCAGGTGATCGGTGTGCAGCCGACGCAAGCTGTCTTCGCAGGCCCGCAGCATCCAGCTGCGCGAATAACGGCTTTCGTTGGGCAAGGACGACATGGCATTGCCCACCTTGCTGGCCAAGACCCAGCGATGGCGTTGACCCTTGAGCACTTGGCCGACGATCTCTTCGGATTTGCCCAGCGTGTAGACGTCGGCGGTGTCGATGAAGTTGCAGCCTTTTTCTTGCGCATCGGCCACGATGGATCTCGCGTCTTCGAGCGGGGTCTGGTCACCGAACATCATGGTGCCCAGGCAAAGGCGAGAGACTGTCAATGGGCTCTTGCCCAGGGTGGTGGTTTTCATGGTGGGGTCCTTGGCAGAGGGAGTCGGATGTGAAAGGCTAAACCGAATGCATGGCGGATGCTGTCACCTGTGCAGAGTGTTGTGGCATGTTTTTGTGGGACAGGGGCCTGCATGATTTTGTGGGAGCCCTGCCCTCGGGGCGATGGGTTGTGGTCTGCGAGGCTTATCGCGATTTTGTGGGAGCCCCGCCCTCGGGGCGATGGGTTGTGGTCTGCGAGGCTTATCGCGACGGGGGCGTCGCTCCTATAGGGGACATTGCTCTGCATTTTGTGGGAGCCCTGCCCTCGGGGCGATGGGTTGTGGTGTGCGAGGCTTATCGCGACGAGGGCGTCGCTCCTACAGGGGACATTGGCGTGCATTTTGTGGGACAGGGGCCTGCATGATTTTGTGGGAGCCCTGCCCTTGGGGCGATGGGTTGTGGTGAGCGAGGCTTATCGCGACGAGGGCGTCGCTCCTACAAAATCGCGACGGGGGCGTCGCTCCTACAAAAACGGGGCGGGGGTGTTGCTCCTGCGGGGGGCGGTAAAAGGCTTACGCCAAGCTGTCTCTGCTGGGACATGGAAGGCCATCGTGAAGAAATTAGGATGTGGAATCGGTGAATTCATGCGGTGTCGATTTGAGATGTCGAGCGACATCCATCCCGTTCATCGTGTGCGCAGTCGATTTTCTTCATCCAATTATCAGGAGACAAAACAATGAGTCGCAAGAACCTTGTCATGAAACTTTCGCGTGTGGTTGCATCGTTGGGCTTGATGTATGCAGCATCGGGCACGGCCTTGGCCCAAGAGACATTTCGCGTGGGCATTGTGAGTTTTTTATCCGGTCAAGCCGCCGACAGTTTTGGCATTCCCGCCGTCAATGGTGCAAAAGTTCTGGTCGACGCCTTCAACAATGGTCAGGCACCTGCGCCCTTCAACAAAAAGGGTTTTGGCGGCATGAAGTTTGAAGCCGTGTATGTCGACGAAGCAGGCGGTGCGACCAAACAAGTTCAAGAGCTGCGCAATTTGTATGACCGCGAAAAGGTCGATGCGGTCGTGGGCTATGTGGGTTCTGGGGACTGCTTGGCTGTGGCACCTGTGGCCGAAGAGATGAAGAAGTTTCTGATTTTGTACGACTGCGGAACCCCCCGGATTTTTGAAGAAAAGTCCTACAACTACGTCTTCAGAACCGCGGCCCACGCCACCATGGACAACGTGTCCTTGGGACGGTATCTGAAAGCGAAAAACATCAAGGTCGACAACATCAATTACATCAACCAGGACTACGCCTGGGGACATGATTCATTGAAGGATTTTCAGCTGACCGCAGAGCAGTTGTTTCCTGATTCCAAAACCCAGCAAGACTTGCGCCCCAAGTTCGGCGCCGGTCAATATGGCACCGAGATCTCATCACTTTTGTCCAAGCCTGCCAGCATCACACACTCCAGTTTGTGGGGTGGTGATTTGCAGTCTTTCATTTTGCAGGCAGCACCTCGCGGCGTGATGCGCCGTTCGCAGCTGATCCTTTCTGCGGGTGACCACGTTCTGCCGGGCTTGGGCGACAAAATGCCCGACGGTGTGATTTTGGGTGCTCGTGGTGCGTATGGCCTGATGTCGCCAGACACGGCGCTCAACCGTTGGTGGTTCAAACTGTACGAAGACAAGTACAACACCATCCCCGTGCAAGCGCCCTACCGCATGGTGCAGGCTTTGCTGGGCCTGAAACTGGCCACAGAAAAAGCCATGGAAGCCAACGGTGGCAAAAAGCCCAACCACGAGCAGTTGGCCGCCGCCATGAAGGGCTTGAGCTGGGAATCGCCTGCGGGCACGATCCGAATGGTCAACGGCAATGGTCACCAGGCCATTCAAGAAACCGCGATCGGTCGGACCAAGTACAACCCCGCCAAAAAACGGGTGGACATTGTGGACATCCTTCGCTTTCCCGCCGAATGCGTGAACCCGCCTTCGAACATGAGTTCAGAAGAGTGGATCAAGAGCGGCTTCAAAGGTGCCAAGTGCTGAGCTGAATCAGCTCACTCGCCCCTGCTTCATTTTTTGAATGCGGCAGGGGCGCTGGCCACGTCACATTTGCGCAGGTCAGCCCCATGGGGCTTGACCCTGCTCGACCCTGAAGTTCTTTAATCTGGTGGAAATTGACCGATGCTCGCACTGACGATTCTTTTTGACGGCATCATTTACGCCTCATGGCTGTTCATCGTTGCCTTGGGTCTGACCTTGGTTTTTGGTGTTCTCAAAATCCTGAACATTGCCCATGGCAGCTTCTATGCGGTGGGTGCCTACGTGACCGCCTCGTTTGTGGCCTGGTCTGTGGCTTGGGGACTGTCGCCCGCGTGGTCGCTGTTGGCCATGGTGCTTGCGGCATCGGCCGTTGCGCTGATTCTTGCGCCCTTTGTGGAGCGCGTTTTGTTGCGGTCTTTTTATGGCCGTGATGAAGTCTTGCTGGTGCTGGTGACCTATGCACTTTTTCTGATTCTGGAAGATGTAACCAAGCTGATTTGGGGGGCGGTGCCCTATTACGTGACCGAGCCCTACATGCTGTTCGGGGTTCTGGAGATGGGGCCACTTTCTTACGTGGGTTATGACTTCACTTTGATCGCGTTTGCCATCGTTTGTGGCATTGGCGTGTGGTGGGGCCTGAATCGGACTCGGACCGGAAAAATTGTGCTGGCCGTGATTCACAGCAATGAAATTGCGGCGAGCATGGGCATCAATGTGGCACGCGTGTGCACATGGGCCTTTGTCTTTGGTGTGTTCCTGGCCTCACTGGCGGGTGCCATGACAGCCCCCATGATTTCGGTGCAGCCGGGCTTGGCCTCGGGGGTGATCATTGTGTCTTTTGCGGTGGTGATCATCGGTGGATTGGGCAGTATTCAAGGCGCCGCCATTGGGGCCATCATTGTTGGCTTGGCCCGCGCCTTGGCCGTTCACACATGGCCTGCCGCTGAACTGTTCAGCATTTACATCGCGATGGCGATTGTTCTGGTGTTCAAGCCCGAAGGTTTGTTCCAACGGATTCAAGCGAGGAAGATCTGATGCACGCAAGTCTGAGCAAAACAGTGCGCATGGGTGCGCTGTTGGTCGTTGTATTTTTGCTGGCAGGTCTGGTCATGCCCAAGTGGCTGCTGTTCCTGTCCACCATGGCTTTGTCTCACGGCATGGTCTCCCTGGGCATTGTCATTCAAATGCGAAGCGGGGTGGTCTCGTTTGGACAAGGTTTTGTTTTTGCAGCCGGGGGTTACGCCACGGCTTTGGCCGCCAACCACTTGGGCATCACCGATGCGATTTTGATGGTGCTGGTCGGCGGCTTGGCGGCCACACTGTGCGCGCTGCCTTTTGCCCCCTTGCTGTCCCGTTACCGCAGCATCTTTTTTGCCATGCTGACGTTGGCCATTTCGATGGTGCTGTATGGCATCTTGGTCAAAACAGAAAGCCTGGGCGGGTCTGATGGTTTCAACGTCAGCAAGCCAACACTTTTTGGCCAATCCATCTCATCCGAGAACTCCAATTGGGTGCTGTACAACTTGGCGGTCGTTGTGGTGGGTGTGATCGCGACCATGGCCCGCATTTATGCAGACTCTGTCAGGGGTTTGGTGTCCTTGGCGATTCGAGAAAATGAATTGCGCGTCGAGTATTTGGGGGCCTCGGTGTCGCAGTCCATCGCGTCCAATTACCTCATTGCGGCTTTCATGGGCGGTGTAGGTGGTGCACTGACGCTGATGTCTTTGGGCCACATTGAACCGAACTTCAGTTACTGGACCACGTCGGGTGAGTTTGTGTTCGTTGCCATTTTGGCGGGGCACCACAGCATGTTGGCCGTGTTCATCGGCTCATTTTTGGTGGAGGTGGTTCGGTCTTTCTCGAACTTGTATTTCCCCAACACCTGGCAATTGGCCATGGGCCTGTTTTTGCTGGTCGTGATCCGTTTTCTGCCGCGTGGTTTGGGCAGTTTGTGGATGGACCGCCGCCAAAACAAAGGAGATAAGACATGAGCGCCCAACACATGCCCTACATGCTGTCAGCCAAGGGTTTGAAAAAATCATTTGGCGCTGTGACCGCTGCGGACGATGTCAACATCGACATCCCCATCGGCCAGCGTGTGAGTCTGATTGGCAGCAACGGCGCGGGTAAAACCACGTTTGTGAACATGGTGACGGGTTACCTCAAACCCGATGCGGGCCGCATTGAACTGGATGGCAAATCCATCGAGGGTTTGGGGCCGCGCCAGATCACGGGCATGGGCATCGCCCGGTCGTTCCAGATTCCACAGTTGGCCCTGGACATGACGGCCTTGGACAACATGCTGGTGGCTGCGGCTTGCAACGATGGCCATCAGTCATTTTGGCGTCCGGCACACGCTGGCGATCGCATCGCGCGGGCCGAGGCCTTGCTGGAAAAATTTGAGTTGACCGCCCACATTCATCGGCGGGTGGCCGAGTTGCCCGGTGGCGTACGAAAGCTGTTGGACATTGCGATGGCCTTGACCGGGAAACCCAAACTTTTGCTGCTCGACGAGCCCACGAGTGGCGTGTCGGTGGATGAAAAATTCCCGATGATGGACACGATTTCGGCGGCCTTGTCGAGCGAAAAGGTCACGGTCTTGTTTGTGGAGCATGACATGGAAATCGTGACCCATTATTCAGACCGCGTGATCGCTTTTTACAGCGGTCGTGTCATTGCCGACGATGCGCCAGAGTCTGTGCTGAGCAACGTCGAGGTTCAACGCTACGTCACCGGCACCGTCAAACAAGGCCATTAATCATGTTGAAAATTGATTCGGTGAATGTCACCATCCAGTCGGTTCAAGCCCTGCGGGGTTTTTCATTGAACGTTCAGCCTGGCCAAATGGTGGGTCTTGTGGGGCGAAATGGCGCGGGCAAAACGACGCTGCTGCGCACCGTGATGGGCCACCTTCAGCCCACAGCAGGCCATGTTGAATGGGCGGGGGTTCGTCTGAACTCGCAAGCCACCCACACGCGGGCCGCGCTGGGCATTGGCTACATGCCCGAGGACCGTGGGCTTGTGCCTGAGTTGACGGTGGAAGAAAACATCCTGATTCCTGTCTGGGTTTCGGCAACACTGCAGCCCAAAGAACGCTTGGAGATGGTTTACAGCGTGCTGCCCGAATTGCACACCATGAAGGACCGCCGCGCTTTGTTGCTGTCGGGCGGTCAACAAAAATTGGTGGCGCTGGCGCGTGCCCTGGCCGTGGGGACCCGTTTGCTGTTGCTGGACGAGCCTTTTGAAGGCGTTGCACCAGCGCTTTCGCAACGTTTGTCAGATGTGATTTTTGGACTGCGGGGCAAAGACATGACCGTGGTCATCGCCCAGTCTGAACTGAACCATGCGGCCTCGATGCTGGACCAAAAGGTGCTGATTGAACGCGGCTCGAATGCCGTGGCTGTGGCCGACTGAGTGACAACCCCCATGAAAACCGACACCTCTGCTGCACCTTCACCCTGGCTGAGCTGCAACTTGCCGGGCGTGCGTGTTGAGGCCCACTTTGGCGACCGGCTGGTGCGCTCATTTGAGCCCCGAGCACGCCGCATTCACGACTTGCTGGCCCACACGGTCCTGCACCGTGCCGACGATTTGGCTTTGGTGTGCGAATCACAACGCTTGACTTGGCGTGAACTGCATGCCCAAGTTGCCAGCGTGGCCACAGGGTTTCAGCAGGCGGGTATTTTGCCCGGCGACAGGGTCGCCTTGTTTCAGGGCAACAACCCGGCGTTTGTGATCGCTTTTTTGGCCATTCAGCAATTGGGGGCCATTGCGGTGGCGGTGGGCCTGCGGGAGCAGCGAGCGGGCCTGACATGGATTTTGCAGCATTGCGGGGCCAAAGCTTTGGTGTGTGATGCGGACCTGCTGGATCGAGTGCCTGAGCCCGCGCAAACCCCGGATTTGCAATGGATTCTTGTGGCGGGACACTGCCCTGAAGCCTTGCGCAGCGACCGCACCGTGGCTTGGCGTGACTGGCTTGCTTTGCCGCCGTGCGACAGTGTGCATTTGGCCGATGAAGAGGACACGGCCATCATCCTCTACACCTCGGGCACGACGGGACGACCGAAGGGCGCGATGTTGACCCATTTCAATGTGGTGCATTCAGTGCAGCACTATGTCAGTTGCATGGGCTTGGGATGCACGGACAAATCCATGCTCGGGGTGCCGGTGACGCATGTCACTGGCTTGATTGCGAACATGATGTGCATGGTGGCGGTGGGTGGCACCTTGTTGATGCTGCCTGTTTTCAAGGCTGATCATTTCTTGCACATGGCGCAGCAAGAGGGCATGACACACACCTTGATGGTGCCGGCCATGTACAAACTTTTGTTGATGGCCCCGGACTTTGAAACCTTCGATTTATCGGCCTGGCGCATTGGGGGTTTTGGTGGTGCCCCCATGCCCACGTCGACCATTGAAGAGATGGCCCACAAACTCCCCAAGCTGCAGCTTCTGAACGCTTATGGGTCCACGGAAACCACCTCACCGACCACCCTCATGCCCATGGGCCTGGCTCAAGCCCCCCGCGACTCTGTGGGCATGCCCCTGCCCTGCGCTGACGTTTTGGTGATGAACGATGAGGGCCAAGCCCTGCCCGCCGGAGAGGTGGGTGAAATTTGGATATCCGGGCCGATGGTGGTCAAAGGCTATTGGAACGACCCGGCCGCAAGCGCTCGAGAATTCACGTCGGGTTGGTGGCATTCTGGCGACTTGGGCTCACTGGACGCTGAGGGTTATTTGCGCATTTTTGACCGCAAAAAGGACATGCTCAACCGAGGCGGCTACAAGATCTACAGCGTCGAGGTCGAAAACGTGTTGCAGCAAATTCCGGGTGTGTTGGAGGCGGCCATCATCGGACGACCTTGCCCCGTTCTCGGCGAACGGGTTCATGCCGTTGTGCACACGCTGCAAGAAGATTTCAGTTTGCGGGGATTGCAATCGTTTTGCAAAGACCAGCTTGCAGACTACAAAGTCCCCGAAACCCTGGACATCCGCAGGCAAGCGCTGCCGCGAAACACCAACGGAAAAATCATCAAACGTGAATTGCGCGAGGCCCTGAAAGAGGCATAAGGGCGCTGTACATCCGCACGCGTCAACCCCCTAAGTGGAGCCCCGCCCCCGGGGCGATGGGTCGTGGTGTGCGAGGCTTACAGCGATTTTGTAGGAGCCCCGCCCCCGGGGCGATGGGTGGTGGTCTGCGAGGCTTGATATAGATTTTGTGGGAGCCCCGCCCCCGGGGCGATGGGTGGTGGTCTGCGAGGCTTATCGCGACGAGGGCGTCGCTCCTACAGGGGACATTGCCCTGCATTTTGTGGGACAGGGGCCTGCAGGATTTTGATAGGGGTAGGAAAGGCCAAGGCCTCCCCTCCCTCCGAACCGTGCGTGCAGTTTTCCCGCACACGGCTCTCCAGTCAGTGGTTTCCTCATCGGGATTGGCTCGCTTGCATTCGGGCCTGCGTCATGGTGAACAGCCCCAACTGCGCGAAGTACTCGTTTGGCCAGCGTTTGTGATCAACTTGGCTCTTCCCCATCCCCGGGCTCTTTTGCTGCTTGCGCAGCATCGCCCTCAACCTCCTGCG
>NZ_CXON01000037.1:0-17148 GCF_001269405.1 Limnohabitans sp. 2KL-3 | reverse complement strand
GTCGGTGGATTGTCCGACCCCTTTGTTCTCGACCTGCGCCGCGATCTACACCAGTGCCATGGCCCAGGGGCTGGCCCTGGAAGACACGGCGTCGACGGCCGAGGTCATGTCGGCCATGGCAGGTATTGCACCCGCCAAGGGGCGAAGCAAAAAACCGGTCAAGCCTTGATCTTGGATGTTGATTTGGCCTTGGCTGTCGATTTGGTTGAGGCCTTGGCGGGACTTTTGGCAGGTTTTGTTTTGGCGGGTTTTGTTTTTGCCGTGGTGGCCAGTTTTTTGGCCGCTTTTTCCGCTGCTTCGATCAAGGGCAATTCGTCGCGCACCGCCTTGTAGGCGTCCAGCGCGGCAGGACCGCCGCAGTAAAGGAAGGAGTGCAAAATCAGCTCGCGCAATTCTTCGCGCGACACGCCATTGCGCACAGCCCCTCTGAGGTGAATTTTGATTTCGGCGGGCCGGTTCAAGGCAATGCACATCGACAGCGTGGACAAGCTGCGCTCTTTCAGGGTCAGGCCCGGACGTGTCCAGACCTTGCCCCAAGCGAATTCGGTGGCCAGTTCCTGAAAAGGCATATTCAGGTCATCGGCGTTGGCAAATGAGCGTTCGACGTAATCATCGCCCAACACTTTTTTGCGCATGGCCAAGCCGGCTTTGTAGCCCTCGGACTTGGGTGGGTTGTCAGACTTCTTGTTGGTGGCGGTTTTCATGGCAAGGGTTCTTTCAATCTGCTTTGATGTTGGCCGAGCGCACCACAGCGCCCCACTTGACGATTTCGTCTTTGATGTAGCTCGCAAATTGCTCAGGCGTGTCCCCCACAGGCAAGGCACCTTGTTGGTTCAGTTTTTCGGCCACGTCGGGCAGTTTGAGAATGTCCACAATTTCGCGGTTGAGCCGCGTCACGATTTCTTTGGGTGTTTTGGCGGGTGCCACAATGCCCACCCAAGAGTAAGCCTCATAGCCTGGTAATCCACTTTCAGAAATGGTGGGGATGTCGGCCAGTGAGGGTACGCGTTTGGCGCTGCCCACGGCAATGGCTTTGAGCTGGCCGGATTTCACCTGGTTGATCACAGACGGAATGCTGCTGTAAAGCATCTGGACTTGGCCCGCCAACAAATCGGACAAAGCCGGGCCTTGGCCTTTGTACGGCACATGCACCGTTTGCACGTTGGCCATGGAGTTGAACAACTCGCCCGCCAAATGGCCTGAGTTGCCGCTGCCAGGGGATGCGAAGAACAACTGCTTGGGTTTGGACTTGGCAAGGGTGATCAATTCCAGCGTTGTTTTGGCGGGCACCGAAGGGTGCGTGACCAAGAGCAAAGGAAAATTCACCATGTTGGTAATGGGCGCGAAATCCTTCAGTGGGTCATAGGGCAATTTGTCGTACAGACTGGGGTTCACCGCCATGGGCCCAGCGGCCGCCACGGCCAAGGTGTAGCCGTCTGCTGGGGATTGCATCAAGGCCTGCAGGCCCACAATGCCGTTGGCTCCGGCCCGGTTGTCGATCACCACTTGTTGACCCAGACGTTCATTGAGCTTTTGGGCGACCACGCGGGCGATCACATCGTTGCCGCCACCTGGTGGAAAGGGCACGATGATGCGGATAGGCTTGTTGGGGAAGGTTTGCGCTATGACTGGCGCAGCAAAGGCCAGCAAAACGGTGGACACAACAGCGATCAGAGGCTTGGCAACGCGGAACATGGAGTCTCCAGAGGTATTGAACCGATCTAAAACGAGCATGCTCATGCTTGCACAAAGTGGCCAATGTCCTGTAATTTGGGCGACAAACCATGGAGCCAGCCCTGTCTTCTTAGGAAGCCTTGGTGGTGGACGCGGCACCCATCACCACAATGGAGTCAGGCAGACCGCTGCCTTGGTGGCGAATTCAAGGGTGTGGAGCGTCAAGCCGTGCAAAATAGCCCATGCTCAATTCTTTGCTTCAACCCATCAACGATGGCGTGTGTGCCCTGCATGACCCTTCGGGCCTGCATGTGGGCAACTTCAAGTGGGTCCATGGCCAATGGAAGTTCAAGGCCGTGGGCTATGGCCCTGCAGGCCAAGTGATGCCGGGCCATGGGCCTTTGACCGACCGACACAACAGCTGTTTCGCGCAATTGGACGAAGCCACCATCCGCGCCCAATTTTTCAAGGATTGACCATGTTCAAAGTCCACGCCATCCCCCCAAGCCGCCTGCCCGAGTTGCTGCGCCGCATGCCCAAGGCCGAGCTGCACATTCACATCGAAGGCTCGCTGGAGCCCGAGTTGATCTTTGCCCTGGCCCAGCGCAACGGCGTGTCGCTGCCCTATGCCGATGTGGCCGCTTTGCGCAGCGCCTACGCCTTCACCAACCTGCAAAGTTTTCTGGACCTGTATTACTCCGGGGCCAGTGTGCTGCTGCACGAGCAGGATTTTTACGACATGGCCTGGGCCTATTTTGAAAAAGCCAAGGCCGACCATGTGGTGCGGGCCGAGCTGTTTTTTGACCCACAGACCCACACAGCCCGGGGTGTGGCCATGGGCGCGGTCATCGATGGCCTGAGCCGCGCCTGCCGTGATGCACAAACCCAGCTGGGCATCAGTGCCGATCTGATCCTGTGCTTTTTGCGCCACTTGTCTGAAGACGATGCGCTGGCCACTTTGGAAGAAGCCATGCCCTGGCGCGAACACTTCATCGGCGTGGGTCTCGATTCGAGCGAGCTGGGTCACCCGCCCGAAAAGTTTGCCCGTGTCTTTGCCCGCGCCCGCGAGCTGGGCTTGCACTGCGTGGCCCACGCGGGCGAAGAGGGGCCACCCGCCTACATTTGGGGCGCACTCGACGTGTTGCAGGTCGAGCGCATCGACCACGGCGTGCAAGCCATCCACGATGCCGCGTTGATGAAGCGCTTGGCCGACAGCCACATGCCGCTCACCGTGTGCCCGCTGTCCAACCTCAAACTGTGCGTGTTCAAAAACCTGGCTGACCACAACCTGGGTCAGATGCTGGATGCAGGCCTGTGCATCACCCTCAACTCGGACGACCCGGCCTACTTTGGCGGCTACCTGAACGACAACTACCTGCAAACCTTTGCGGCCCTGCACCTGAATGCGCAACAGGCCTACAAACTGGCCGCCAACAGCATCGAAGCGAGCTTTGCCCCCGAGGCGGACAAGCACCGCTGGATGCATGAACTGAAGGCTTGTTTTCAGGGGTTTGCGGAGCAGGATTGAGGGCTTTGCCTGTCAAAATGGCGCGATGCTCAAGCAAGAATCCCAGCACACCGAATGGAAAGAAACCTGGCGCGATGACTACCTGCGCTGGGTTTGCGGCTTTGCCAATGCGCAAGGCGGGCGTTTGCTGCTGGGGGTGAATGACAAGGGCCAAGTGGTGGGTCTGCCCGAAGCGGCCAAGCTTTTGGAAGATTTGCCCAACAAGGTGCGCGATCTGTTGGGCATTGTGGTGGACGTGAACCTGCACACCGAGGGCGAGTTGCACTACATTGAGGTGGTGGTGCAAGCCTATCCCAACCCGATCAGCTACCGGGGCCATTACTACATGCGCAGCGGCAGCACGCTGCAAGAACTCAAGGGCGCGGCGCTGGACCGCTTTCTGTTGGGTCGCCATGGGCGCACTTGGGACGGTGTACCTCTGCCCCAGTTCAGTTTGGCCGATGTGTCGGCACCGGCCATGGCGCGGTTTCGCCAGCTGGCCCAGCGCAGCGGTCGGCTCGATGCCGAGACCCTGGCCGAGAGCGATGCCAACTTGCTGGACAAGTTGCGTCTGAAAGAGGGGCCGTATTACCAACGGGCCACAGCCTTGTTGTTTGCTGCAGATCCCCAGCGTTTTGTGACGGGTGCGTTTGTGAAGGTGGGTTATTTCGAGTCAGAGACCGAGTTGCTGTACCACGACGAGGTCGAAGGCGATTTGTTCCACCAAGTCAAGAACACGCTGGACCTGTTGCTGACCAAATACCTGAAGGCAGTCATTTCATACGATGGCATTGTGCGGGTGGAGACTTTTCCTGTCCCGCGTGCGGCGCTTCGTGAGGCACTGCTGAATGCGCTGGTGCACCGCGACTATGCGGTCACCGCGCCGGTCCAGATCCGTGTGTACGAAAACCGCTTGCGCATCTGGAACCCTGCGGTCTTGCCCGAGGGCTGGACCCTGGACACGCTGCTGGGCGCGCATTCCTCCAGTCCGTACAACCCGGCCATTGCGAATGCCTTTTTCAGGGCTGGCGAGATCGAGGCCTGGGGCCGTGGGGTGGAGCGGATTTTTGCGGCTTGCGCGGCGGCGGGCACGCCCAAACCCCTGCTGCGCTACCAACCGTTCGACATGTGGCTGGAATTCCCATTTGACCCCGCGTATTTGAAGGTGCTCAGAGCGGGGCAAGGGCAGAGCGAACAAGTCACCCCCGAAGTCACCGAACAAGTCACCGAACAAGTCACCGAACAAGTCGCGCGCCTGATTGTTGCGCTGGGCGATCAGACATTGAGCCTGCAGGAGTTGATGCAGGCCTTGGGTTTGTCCCATCGGCCCAATTTTTTGGCGCTGCATTTGCGCCCAGCTTTGGTGGCCCAACTGATACAGATGACGGTGCCAGATAAGCCCCAGAGTCGTCTTCAAAAATACCGACTGACGCCAGCAGGTCGACGCTGGCTTGCCAGACAAGCTTAAAACATACCCAAAGGGGGCGTGATGCGATTGTCATTTGTTTCAGATATTCATGGCAATTTGCCTGCTTACGACGACGATCACCCTTACCCTTTGTCCAAGTTCCATCGCATAGAGAACGGCAGCCCCGATGCACGTTATGCGGTGGTCGAAAAATCGGGAGGGGACTGGTGTTGTGAGTTGATCAGCGTGCCCTATGACCATGAATCCATGGCGATTTTGGCCGATAAGCGTGGCCGTGATGATTGGGCGCATGCCTTGAGAACCGGGTGGATGCCCGGAGTTTGAATCAAGGAGGATTGACCATGTTGTTTGCCGTTTTGTTCACCGACCGACCCGATCAAGGCGCTTTGCGTGCTACCCATTTGCAAGCCCACATTGACTGGGTGGCTGCTCATCAGGCGCAAGTGCGCGTGGCCGGCAGTTTGCGCGAGCAGCTTGGGCAGGTGCCCAAAGGTGCTTTATGGATCGTTGAGTCCGAGTCCAAAGAAAGCGTCCATCAATTGATGCAGACCGACCCTTTCTGGACTTGCGGGCTGCGCCAGAGCGTGGAAGTTTTGCATTGGAGCAAAGCGCTGGACCAGCAGGTGTTGGTTTGAGGCTTTTTTACACACACCGACCTGCTTTCACGATTTGCTGTGGGCTTTTGATGAAGCGTATGGACGGTATGGACAAATACCCCATGTAAAATCCACACCCGAAGCCCGCCGCCCCGGCGGGCTTTGTTTTGTTCAATCTCGGGGCCATGTAGAGGACTACCATGTATAAAAACCTCGCTGCCACGCTCGTGGCCGCCTGCTTTTTTCTTCCTGCCGTTCAGGCACAAACTTCCACGCCAACGCCAGTCAAAGCGACCGAGCCCATCAAGGCCGGTTTTGTCTATGTCTCGCCCATCACCGAGGCGGGCTGGACGCGTCAGCACGACGAGGGCCGCAAGGCCGTTGAGCGGGCTTTGGGCGATCAGGTCAAGACCACTTTTGTGGCCGATGTGGCCGAGGGTGCTGACGCCGAGCGCGTGATCCGCGACTTGGCCCAACAGGGCAACCAGATCATCTTCACCCCCAGCTTTGGCTACATGGAGCCCACACTGCGGGTGGCCAAAGACTTTCCTAACGTGAAGTTCGAGTCGGTGACCGGTTTCAAGACCGCGCCCAACGTGGCGGCCTCCAACGCCCGTTATTACGAGGGCCGCTATTTGGCGGGCATCGCAGCCGGGCGCATGACACAAACGAAAGTGGCCGGTTATGTGGCGGGCTTTCCGATTCCCGAAGTCCTGCAGGGTATCAACGCCTTCACTTTGGGCATG
The DNA here is from genome assembly GCF_001269405.1 of Limnohabitans sp. 2KL-3. Classification (NCBI taxonomy): domain Bacteria; kingdom Pseudomonadati; phylum Pseudomonadota; class Betaproteobacteria; order Burkholderiales; family Comamonadaceae; genus Limnohabitans; species Limnohabitans sp. 2KL-3. The sequence continues at coordinate 11,196 of NZ_CXON01000037.1, read as the reverse complement.
CGCTCGGTCAACCCCAATGCCACCGTCAAGGTGGTCTGGCTCAACGCCTGGTTTGACCCACCGAAAGAGCGTGAAGCGGCCATGGCCTTGTTCAACCAGGATGTCGATGTGATCGCCTTCCACACGGGATCAACCGCCGTGATGGCCGCTGCGCAAGAGCGCGGCAAGATGGCTGTGGCCTACCACTCCGACATGCGCAAGACCGGGCCGGATGCGCAGATCATCGCCGTGACCCACCAGTGGGGCGACTACTACACGGCCCGCGTCAAGGCGGCCATGAATGGCACATGGACTTCGGGCAGTGTGTGGGGCGGCGTCAAGGACGGCATGATCCGCGTGGGCGACTTTGGCCCCAAGGTGCCCAAGAAGGTTCAGGACGAAATCCTGGCCAAGCAAAAACGGGTGGGTTCTGGGAAGCTCAAGCCTTTTGTCGGGCCCATCACCGACAACGAGGGCAAAGAAGTAGTTCCTGCCGGGCAGGCCTTGAGCGATGCACAGATTTTGCAGATGAATTATTTGGTGCAAGGCGTGCTGGGGCGCGTCTCACGCTGAGCGTGTGCCCGCTTGGGGCGGGCTGATGACACGCTGACAGGGCCCAGTCGCTTTGCGCCCTGGGGCCTGGGATCAAGCGGCATCCAGGTTGATTTGCCGTTCTTTGGCCAAGTCTGTCCAGCGAGCCAGGTCTTTTTTCATGAAGTCGGCAAATTGTGTGGGATTCATGGGCATGAGTTCAACCGCTTCGGCACTCAGTTTGTCGCGAAAGTCGGGCTGGGCCAAGACGGTGGCCATGGCGTCGTTGAGTTGTTTGACCACCGCCGCAGGCATGCCCGCCGGGCCCACCACGCCGTACCACTGCTGCGCATCAAAACCTTTGAGTCCCGACTCCTCCATCGTGGGCACGTCTTTCAGGGCCGGGTGGCGTTGTGCGCCTGTGACCGCCAAAGCCCGAATGCGACCGCTGCGAATGTGGGGCAGGGCGGCCGCCAATCCCGGAAACATGGCTTGGGTTTGACCGGCAATCAAATCATTGGTGGCGGGCGCGATGCCTCGGTAGGGAATATGGACCATGAAAGCGCTGGTTTGCGCCTTGAACAACTCCGCCGTGAGGTGGGTCAGCGAGCCCGCACCTGCCGAGCCGTAGGACACCCGACCGGGGTTCTTTTTGACGTAGTCGATGAAGGCTTTGACGTCCTTGATGGGCAAGTTGGCGTTGACCACCAGCACATTGGGGGTACTGCCAATCATGCCGATGGGGCTGAAGTCTTTGATCGGGTCGTAGGGCAGTTTGCGTGTAGCGGGGGATGTGCCGTGGGTGGCGACGTAACCCTGCATCAGGGTGTAGCCATCGGGGCTGGCTTTGGCGGCCATTTGCGAGGCGATCACGCCCCCGCCACCGCCGTGGTTTTCAACCACCATGGCTTGCCCCAGCACTTTGCCAAACCGATCGCAAAATTGACGGCCCACCATGTCCGAGCCCCCGCCTGCAGCCACCGGCACGATGTATTTGATGGGACGGTTGGGGTAGCCCGTCTGGGCGCTTGCCAGCCCGGGCAGTCCAAACCACAAGGGGCTGGCTTGAATGAAGGTGCGTCTTTGCATGTCGGTCTCCACAAAAGGTGTTGTTTTGCCGTTTATTTTGTTGGCAAATCATGGCCTGAGCAGTTGCAGGGGAGACTCTGGCTTGCGGGCCTTGCACCAGGCCAAGGCCTTGAACGGGCAAGAGGCCTAAAATGCAGGCCTTCTTCAAAGGGTGAGCGATGAGCATCAAAAGCGACAAATGGATCCGCCGCATGGCCGAAGAGCACGGCATGATCTCGCCGTTTGAACCGGGGCAAATACGCAAAGACGCCGCAGGCCAAAAAATCGTCAGCTATGGCACCAGCAGCTATGGCTACGACATCCGTTGTGCCCCTGAGTTCAAGGTATTCACCAACATTTACAGCACGGTGGTGGACCCGAAGAATTTTGATGAACGCAGTTTTGTGGACATCGAAAGCGATGTTTGCATCATTCCCCCCAACAGTTTTGCGCTGGCCCGCACGGTGGAATATTTCCGCATACCGCGCAATGTGCTGACCATTTGCCTGGGCAAAAGCACCTACGCCCGCTGCGGCATCATCGTCAACGTGACCCCCTTCGAGCCCGAGTGGGAGGGCTATGTGACCCTGGAATTCAGCAACACCACCCCTTTGCCGGCCAAGATTTACGCGGGTGAAGGTTGTGCGCAGGTGCTGTTTTTTGAGAGCGATGAAGTCTGCGAAACCAGCTACAAAGACCGGGGCGGCAAGTACCAAGGCCAAGTGGGCGTGACACTGCCCAAAACCTGAACCTGCATGCCAGTTTTGGGGGTGTCACCCCAAAATGCGACAATAGCGGGTTAATGACCGACTCTTTTTCCAATTTATCGCTGGCGCCCACGCTGGCACGAGCCGTGGCCGAAATGGGCTACGAATCCATGACCCCTATCCAGGCCCAAGCCATTCCGGTGGTGTTGACGGGCCAGGACGTGATGGGCGCGGCCCAGACCGGCACCGGTAAAACGGCGGCGTTTTCGCTGCCTTTGCTGCAGCGGCTGCTCAAACACGAAAACCCCTCCACCTCGCCCGCGCGTCACCCGGTGCGGGCTTTGGTGCTGTTGCCCACGCGTGAGCTGGCCGACCAGGTGGCCCAACAGATCAAGCTGTACGCCAAGTACACCCAGCTGCGCAGCGCGGTGGTGTTTGGTGGCATGGACATGAAGCCCCAGACCCTGGAGCTCAAACAAGGGGTTGAGGTGCTGGTGGCGACCCCCGGCCGTTTGCTGGACCACATCGAAGCCAAAAACGCGGTCTTGAACCAGGTGGAATATGTGGTGCTGGACGAAGCCGACCGGATGCTGGACATCGGCTTTTTGCCCGATTTGCAGCGCATCCTGAGTTACTTGCCCAAGCAACGCACCACACTGTTGTTTTCGGCCACCTTCTCACCCGAAATCAAGCGCCTGGCCGGCAGCTACCTGCAAAACCCCATCACCATCGAGGTGGCCCGGCCCAACGAAACCGCCTCTACCGTCGAGCAGCGTTTTTACGCCGCGCAAGACGATGACAAGCGCCGCGTGATCCGCAAGGTGCTCGACGACCGGGGCATCAAGCAGGCCTTTATCTTTGTCAACAGCAAGCTCGGCTGCGGCCGCTTGGCCCGCTCTTTGGAGCGCGAAGGCCTGCGCACTGCCGCCTTGCACGGCGACAAAAGCCAGGACGAGCGCCTGAAAGCGCTGGAAGCCTTCAAACAAGGCGAGGTCGATTTGCTGGTCTGCACCGACGTGGCCGCACGCGGCTTGGACATCAAGGATGTGCCAGCCGTGTTCAACTTCGACGTGCCCTTCAACGCCGAAGACTATGTGCACCGCATTGGCCGCACTGGCCGCGCCGGGGCGTCGGGTCTGGCCGTGACCTTGGTCAGCCCCTCTGATGCCCGTTTGGTCGGCGACATTGAAAAGCTGATCAAGAAAAAGCTGGAAGTCGAAACCCTGCAGCTGGACGTTCGCCCAGCTGGTCCCGTGCCAGAAAAATGGGGCACCCGCGCCGAAGACCGTCCCCGTGCACGGCCTTACGAAGGTCGTCGACGCGAAGAATTTGATCCACGCGATGGCCTGGATGCCCCGCGCCGTGGCGGTTTTCGCCCCGCGCCCATCAACCGCGATCCGTTTTTTGAAAAGCCTTACGAAGCGGCTTCCAGCGACGCTTCTCCCAGCTGGGAAGCCGCCACGCCCAAAACAGCCCGCTCGTCGATTTCGGCCAACATCAAACCCAAGCGCAAAGTGGCCGCTTTGTTCAAATCGGACGAGTGAGGTCATCCGACGGTGGCCCGGCGTTGGGCTCGGGTGGGATTGATCGGGCTTGAGTCCCGGTCTTTGCCAGAGCTCGGCACCGGTGTCGTGGGAGGCTGTCAAAATGGGTCCATGCGCGATACCCACACCCTTTCCCCAATTTCTTTGGTTTTACAGCCTTTGACCGGCCACCGGTCAGCCTCTTCCGGGGGCCTGTTGGCAAGGACTGCTGTTTTGTTGTCTGTGCCTGGCCTGCTCATGGCGCAAACGACGGCAACTCCGCCTGCTGTAACGGACCTCGGCCGTGTCGAAATTCGCAGCAACCGCAACAACGACGCCGAAGCGCGTCAAGAATCCACCGCCTCCAAAATCGTGATCGGCCGCGAAGAGATCGAGAAACAAGGCGATTCAACCCTGGGCGATGTGCTCAAGCGTTTGCCGGGCGTGACGGTGCAAGGTGCACCGGGCCGTGGCGGTGCCATTCGCATGCGGGGCTTGGGTGGTGGTTACACCCAAATATTGCTGGACGGCGAACGCATGCCCCCGGGTTTTTCGGTGGACTCTTTGACCCCGGAGCAGGTCGAGCGCATCGAAATTTTGCGTGCTCCGACGGCCGAAACCGGCGCCCGTGCGATTGCAGGCACCATCAACATCGTGCTGCGCGAGGGCAGAAAAGCCACCCCAGACGATTTGAAAATCACCGGCAGCCAAGAGCATGGCCAACGCTCCAGCATGGTCAATTGGGTGCACAACCTCAAAACCGAACCCTTGGCGGGCACCTTCACGCTGTCGGCCATGGACAACCACCGTGACGACCAAAGCCTGACCGAGATCGACTCCGACTACCGCGATGATCAGTTACGGGTGTCCGAGTCCTCAGGCCGCAGGCAGGGGGTGTACGCCAATGCACGCTTGCAATGGAAAGGTGAGCAGGGCAAGACCCTGACCTTGACGCCGTTTTTGATTTATTCCGAATACGCCGCCCAAGGGCGCATCGACGCCCGGCGCTTGACCTCACCGGGCATCACCGACACCGCGCTGACCGACAACCACAGCCGCTACGCTGCAGCCCGGCTGAACGGCCAATGGGGCCAGCGCTTGTCGGCCGATGACCGTTTGGAAGCGCGTTTTGGTTTAGGCCAAGCCAGGTACAACCAGCACATCACCCAGACGGCTGTCACCAGCACCGGGCTTTTGTCCAATGCCTTGGATGAGCAACGCTTTACCGACCGCAACACCAGCTTGAACGCCAAATGGACCCGGGTGCTGGACAACGGCCACCAATGGGTCAGCGGCCTGGAGCACGAAGGCGTGCGCCGCGTCGAAGAAGCCAGTGCGGGTGCGGGCGACGACAGCGGCAACCTCAAGGCCAGCACGGCCCGTTGGGCGGCCTATACCCAAGACGAGTTCAAGATCAACCCGAATTGGTCGGCCTATACGGGCATTCGCTACGAAAGCATCCTGACCGAAGGGCAGGTGGGCGAGGACCTCAAACGCAACAAAAGTCAGGTGTGGACCCCATTGCTTCACGCGATGTGGAAGCCCGACCCGGCCAAGCGCGACCAGGTGCGCATGAGCCTCACGCGCAGCTACAAAACGCCCACCCTCTACAACATGGTGGCACCGCTGCGTTACTCGCGCGATTACCAGCCGGACGTGTTTCCCAGCAACGTGCCCACCCAACCCGACCGTGTGGGCAACCCTGACCTGAAGGCCGAGTTGGCAACCGGCATCGACTTGGGTTTTGAACGCCATCTTGAAGGCGGTGGTGTGCTCAGCGCCAATGTGTTCCGTCGCAACATCAGCGATCTGATCCGTTATCAGACCCGTTTGCAGACCGTGCCTTGGTCAAGCCAACAGCGTTGGGTGTCCAGTCCTCAAAACGTGGGCGATGCCCTCACCCAAGGTGTAGAGCTGGAGGCCAAGTTTCGACTGAACCAGGCCTGGGCCGCGGCCTGGCCTGTGGACATCCGCAGCAACGTCAGCTTTTTCCGATCCAAGGTCAAGGATGTGCCCGGCCCCGACAACCGTCTGGACCAGCAACCCAGCATGACCGCCAACTTAGGGGGCGACTACCGCCTGCGTGGCATGCCTTTGACCTTGGGCGGCAACGTCAACTGGAACCCCGACTACGACACACGGCGCAGCCAAGAGCAGTGGTCGTACCAAGGCCTTAAGCGCGTGGTCGATGTGTATGGGCAGTGGCGTTTTTCAGCCGCGACCGCTTTGCGGTTGACCGTCAGCAACTTGCTGCCGCGTGACTACGAAACCGCCACCACATTCAATACGGGCATGCAACAGGAGACAGCCCGCACCACCGATCGCAATTGGCGCAACGTCCAACTGCGCCTGGAAATGAAAATTTAAAGAGGAGACCGACATGCCCACCAAAGACGCCGACTGGCACGACCGCATGTACAACAACCGGGCGCTGGTGCCCGACTTTGCGGACCATTTTGCGCATTGGACCCATGCCTCCGAGCAGGCGCGTGAATCGCTCAAGCCAGTGCGGGATCTGCCCTATGGGGATGGACCCAACGAAACCTTGGACGTCTTTCCTGCTGCCACCCAAAATGCACCCGTGGTGATCTTTATCCATGGCGGTTACTGGCGCAGCCTGGACAAGTCAGACCACTCCTTTGTGGCACCGGCGTTGAACGACATGGGCGCTTGTGCGGTGGTGGTCAATTACGCCTTGTGCCCAGGCACGCCAGAGCAGCCCATCACCATTCCCGATATCGCTTTGCAAATGGCCCGTGCCTGTGCTTGGGTCTGGCGTCACATTGCCGAGCATGGCGGTGACCCTGGCAACATCACCGTGGTCGGGCATTCTGCAGGTGGGCATTTGGCCACCATGCTGCTGGGCTGTGACTGGCCACAAGTCGGCCACGATTTGCCCTCGGGTCTGTTGCGCAAAGCGCTGTCCATTTCAGGCCTGTTTGATCTGGAGCCCATTCGCAAAACACCGTTTCTCCAAGGTGATTTGCGACTCACACCCGCGCAGGTGCGCAAGGCCAGCCCCGCCAAATGGAAGCGCCCCACCCAAGGCGTTTTGTACGCCGTGGCCGGGGGCGACGAAAGCGCTGAATTCCTGCGCCACATCCGCTTGATTCACCAAGCCTGGGGGCCTCAAACCGTGCCCGTGTGCGAAGCTTTGCCGGGCCTGAACCACTTCAGCATCGTGACCGACATGACGCGAGCGGGAACGCGCTTGAATGATGGGTTGCGGCAGTTGATCAAGTTAACTGCCTGAATTTTCTCCATCTCTGCGGACAGCGAATCCAATAGCCTGGGCCACGGGCGCTGGGTTTGTGCTCAGCGCCAGTGATGGCGCGGTGAGGCCGTGTTGCAACCCACCGCGCCAGCCCCAAGCACTGAAAGCGTCAATCCAGCTTGATGTTCGCCGCCTTGATGGCCTGCGTCCAGTCGGCGATGTCGCGGTCCAGGATTTTGGTCATTTCGGCCGGAGCCACAAAGCGCACTTCAATGCCAGCGGCATCCGCGCGTTGTTTGCTCTCGGGCAGGTCCAGGCTGCGCTTGACGGCGTCGGCCAGTTGGTTGATGGCCGCAGCAGGCGTGCCCGCTGGGGCGTACAAAGCCACCCACGATTCGAGGTCAAAGTTGGGGTAACCGGCTTCGGCCATGGTGGGCACTTGGGGCATGCCCGCGTGGCGTTTTTTGCCGGTGACGGCCAGCGCCTTGAGCTTGCCGCCCTGGATGTGCTGCATCACCGAGGGCGGCGTGGTCATGAACACCTGCACTTGGCCTGCCAGCACGTCGGCAATGGCTTGGCCCGAGCCTTTGTAGGGCACATGCACCAAGCTCACGCCGGTTTGCTGTTTGAAGATTTCGGTGCCGATGTGCGAGACCGAGCCATTGCCTTGCGAGGCGTAGTTCAGCTTGCCCGGGTTTTGCTTGGCGTAGGCGATGAACTCTTTCATGTTGTTCACCGGCACCGAAGGGTGCACCGCCACCACGTTGGTGGCCACGGTGATCAGGCCCACGGGCGTCAGGTCCTTCAGCTCCCAAGGCAGCTTGCTCATGAGGATCGGGTTGGCAACGTGGTAGCCCGAGTACGACACCAGCAAAGTGTGGCCGTCTTTGGCGCTGCGGGCCACTTGCTGGTAGGCCAGGTTGCCGCTGGCACCGCCCTTGTTTTCCACCACGATGGACTGGCCAATCAAGCGGCCCAGGGGCTCAGAAATCAGACGAGCCGAGGTGTCGACCAAGCCACCGGGTGGCACGGGCACGACCAAGGTGATCGGCTTGCTGGGGAAGGCTTGCGCCATCAGGGCCATGGGTGCGCACAGGCTGGCCACAGCCAGCAGTTTGGAAATTTTGCGACGGGTGTTCATGGTTGTCTCTCTTTAAAGGGTGTGTAAATCAGCGCATGCCAATCTTGGCGTCGTTGAAAATGTTTTTGGCTTCGCGGGGCAGGCTGCGCCAGTACTGGTGTTGTGAGTCGACCGTGCCGCCCAAGGCCACCGCCGCTTCCCAGCCCCAGCGCGGCTTGTACAAAAAGCTGCGGGCCAGCGCCACCAGATCGGCGTCGCCACGTTGCAGCACAGCCTCGGCCTGCGCGGGCTCGGTGATCAGGCCCACGGCGATGGTGGTCAGGTCCGATGCGTCTTTCACGGCTTTGGCCAAGTGCACTTGGTACTCTGGGCCCAAAGCTATTTTTTGCAAGGGCGAGACGCCGCCCGACGAGATGTGCACAAACTGCGCCCCGGCTTGTTTGAGCTGCACCGACAAGGCGGCCGTTTCTTCGACCGTCCAGCCGCCGTCCACCCAGTCGGTGCCCGAGATGCGCATGCCCAGCGTGCCGCCAAAGGCTTCACGCACGGCAGTGAACACTTCCATCGGAAAGCGGATGCGGTTTTCAAACGAGCCGCCATAGGCGTCGGTACGCTGGTTGGAAATCGGCGACAAAAACTGGTGCAGCAAATAGCCGTGTGCGGCGTGCAGTTCCACCGCCTCAATGCCCAGTTCGTGGCTGCGTCGGGCGGTGTTCACAAAGTCGGCCTTGATCTGCACGATGTCTGCCAAGCTCAATTCGGTAGGCGCAGCTTCTTGCGGCAAGTGGGGCAGGGCGCTGGGCGCCACGGTCTGCCAGCCGCCGTTTTCGGGGGCGATCAGCATGCCGCCGTCCCAAGGCGCTGCGCTCGAAGCCTTGCGGCCCGCGTGGCTGATTTGGATGCACACCGGCATGTGCGGGGCCAAGCGGCGGGCGCGGTGCAGTTTGTCGCCCAGCGCCGCTTGCGTCGCGTCGTCCCACAGGCCCAAACAACCGGGGCTGATGCGGCCCACGGCCGAGACCGCAGTGGCCTCGATGGTGAACAAGCCTGCGCCGCTGTTGAGCAAGTTGGTCCAGTGCGTCAGGTGCCAGTCGGTGGCTTGGCCGTGGTCGGCCGAGTACTGGCACATGGGCGCGATCACGATGCGGTTGGGCAAGGTGAGGGGGCCAGAAGGGGCGTCGAAAGTGAAAGGCGTGAAAAGCAGGCTCATGAAATGGGTCGTCGCGGTGTGTGGAAGCTTGGCGCACGATGGCGGCTGAGATCGGCATCTTATGGAAAACCGGGCCGATCGTTATCCGTTGGGTGACAACCGCCCCCGCTGTGAGGATATCCCCCCTGTGGGAGCGACGCCCCCGTCGCGAAAACCCATGCAAACCACCAAAAATCACCCCGATGGCGGACATCACAGACAAACTGAGGCTTGCCTCCTTTCGTCACTCAATACCCCCGCATCAACCGTGGGCAATCACCCCTCAGGCTTGGCATCGGCAAGGGCCGCGTATTCTGAGCACCCCATTGTTGAAGGATGCAAAGCATGTTGAACCGTCGTCATTTTTTGGGTGCTGGCATGGCCGGTGCCTCTGCGCTGACTTTTTCTTCTGTCTGGTCGCAAAACACCCCACAGTTTGGCGCACCCGAATTGCCTGCGGTGGGCTTTCGCCGCATGAAGCTGGGGGCGATGGAAATCATTGCCCTCAACGATGGCGCGGTACGTCGCCCCTTGGGTCAAGAATTCGTCCCCGCCGTGCCGCTGGACCAGGTCAAAGCCCTGTTGGCTTCGCAAAACCTGCCCACCGATTACATCGACGTGCCCTACACCCCGTTTTTGCTGGTCAACGGCAACCAGCGCTACCTGTTTGACACCGGTTTTGCCGACAACGGCCCCCCCACCACCGGCAAACTGCTGGGCAACTTGGCCGCAGCGGGTTTTAAACCCGAAGACATCAACAACGTGGTGCTGAGCCATTTTCATGGCGACCACATCAATGGCTTGCGCTTCAAAAACGGCAACTTGGTCTACCCCAATGCCCGCGTGCATGTGCCAGCCCCCGAGCATGCCTTCTGGACAGACGAAGCCCGTATCGCAGCGGCACCCGCGCAGATGCAAGGCGCTTTTGGGGCTGTCAAACGTGCCTTGACGGGCTTGACCGCAGACCAATTGGTCAAGTTCGAGCCCGGCAGCACCATGGCCCCCGGCATCCAGTCGGTCGCAGCCTTTGGCCACACACCCGGCCACACCTTGTTTGCCGTGCGCTCTGAGGGCCAGTCATTTGCCTACGTGGCCGACATCACCAACGTGCCTTCATTGTTTGCCCGCAACCCCGACTGGGCCGTGCTGTTTGACATGAACCCCGAAATGGCCCGTCAAACCCGCCGCCGTGTTTTTGACATGTTGGTCAAAGAAAAAATGATGGCCGGTGGTTTCCACTTCCCCTTCCCGGCCTTTGGCTCCATCACGCCCTCAGGCAACGGCTATCAGTTTGTGCCCGTGGCCTGATGCTTGAATCGGCCCTGCGAATTTTGCAGGGCCCCTGTCCCCTGTAGGAGCGACGCCCCCGTCCTTTGTAGGAGCGACGCCCCCGTCGCGATAAGCCTCGCAGACCACCACCCATCGCCCCGAGGGCGGGGCTCCCACAAAATCCTGCAGGCCCCTGTCCCACAAAAAATGCAGGGCAATGTCCCCTGTAGGAGCGACGCCCTCGTCGCGATAAGCCTCGCAGACCACAACCCATCGCCCCGAGGGCGGGGCTCCTACAAATGGCATGCAGGCCCCTGTCCCACAAAATGCAGGGCAATGTCCCCTGTAGGAGCGACGCCCCCGTCGCGATAAGCCTCGCAGACCACCACCCATCGCCCCGAGGGCGGGGCTCCCAGTGCGCCCGTGAAGGCGCGTACACAGCATGGTGAGAGTCCATGTCGGGGTAAGCCAAGGCCCCGTAGTCGAAGGTAACTGCGTCGCTGCGAAGCGGGGTGGAGAGCAACCGGAGGCGAACTGGCGGTGCGCAGTAAAGCGAACTCGATTCGGCAGGGAGTGGCGGCGAGCTGGCTGGGAGAAGGCGAAGCCTGAAACACATCGCATGCGTTGTTTTGGTG
>NZ_CXON01000036.1:0-22658 GCF_001269405.1 Limnohabitans sp. 2KL-3 | reverse complement strand
GGCCCCCAAGCCCGCCGAATTGCCATAGACAACAAAGGCCGAACCAGTTTGGCCGCTGGACGAAATGGCACCCACAATGACATCGTCATAGCCGTCGCCGTTCACATCGCCAGCGCTCGAGAGGGAATACCCCAGAGAAATTTGCGTGGTGCTGCCATAAGCCGGCAAAGCAGGAATACTGCCATCGGCATTCAGCGTCAAGAAGTTGAACGTCGTTGTGTCTGTGATGCCTGCATAAGCGTTATCGCCCAGGTCCTTCACAGCGGTGGCAGCCACCTTCACGTAGTAACCCGTACCAGCGGTCAAATTGGCGCTGGGGTTGATGGTGAGGGTGTTGCTGTTCCAGCCGGTCAACTTGGTGCTGCTGGCCACATCAAAGCTTTCCACCAGCGCATTGGTGCTGGCGTTGTACAGCTCAATCACACCCGTGCCTGCTTTGACCACTTCGTTGAACGTCAGCGTCAAGTTGGTCGCCAAGTTGGTGGCGGCCACTTGGGCGTTGTCGGCAGGTGAGGTGCTCACCAGTGTGGGCGGCAGGTCCATCACCACGTTGGAGATGGCGCTGTCGACAATCACTTGTGAATTGGTGGCCGTGTTTTGGTACACGTTGTAAGTGGCCGCGCCGTTGCTTACGGTGCCCACTTGCGTGAAGCCCGCACCCAAGTTGAGGGTGTCGGCAACCGTGCCGTCCACCACCACTTGGTGGAATCGGGTGGTCGCGCCCAGGGCAGTGCCCGTCACGTTGCTCCAAGTCTTGCCGTCGTCGCTGACAGTGCCTGTGCGAATGGCATTGAAGCCCGCCATGTCGTTCACATCTTTGGCCGTGATAGTCAACGTGTTGACTGTGCCGTCTGCGCCCAGGTTGATGCGCTCGATGCTTTCGATTCGGCTGTTTTCTTCCAAGCCCATGGCACCAATGTTACTGATGGCCGTGAGGTCGAGGTTCACGCCGGCGGCAGACACTTGCAAGGTATCAAAGCCTGTGCCGCCTTGCACTGTGGCGCGGGTAGCGCCTGTGGTGGCTGCGAGGTTGGTCACGTCAGACGCTTGCAAGACGATGGTGTCGTTACCCTTGCCCGCAAAGAAGCCGTCCACGCCACCGTTGCCGGTCAGCACGTCGTTGCCTGCGGTACCAAGCACGGCTTGGTCGGCTGAGGTGCCGGTTAGGTTGACAGCGTTGCTGACGGTTTGTGTGCCACCCAGGACAACGTAGTACGCACCAGCATAATTACTGGTGTATGAGGCACCAATTACAAGATCACCCAAGCCATCGCCGTTGATGTCACCTGCGCTGGATACAGAATTGCCAAATTGTCCATTGGCACCCTGACTGAATAACTTAAAGCCTTGGCTTGTTGCAATAGTGCCGCCACTCACATCCACGCCTGCACCTGAGGTATTTCCGTACACAATGTAAGTTTCACCCTTTGCGCTCGATGCGTAGTTTGCACCCACAATCAAGTCACCCAAGCCATCCCCATTCAGATCGCCTGCACTAGCGACAGAAACACCAAATTGTGCATTGGCCTGCCCCGTAATCTGGAAGCCGTTGCTGGCCGGAATGTTACCGTTTGCGAAGTTAAGACTGGCACCGGTGCTGTTGCCATAAACCACATACGCGGTGTTGGTGCCATACGCGCCGATGACAACATCGGCAATGCCATCGCCGTTCACATCACCTGCGCTTGACACAGCGCTACCAAATTGAGCTGCATTTGGCCCGGTGATTTTGTAACCGTTGCTTGCAGCAATGGCGCCACCAATGCCCTGCGAAGTGCGGGCGGCGTTGCCATACACAACATAAGCACCGCTTCCAAAAGTACCCACAATCAGGTCAGACAAGCCATCACCGTTGAGGTCACCCGCATTCGATACAGACACACCAAAGTTGGTATTAAGTGGTCCCGTAATGGCGTAACCATTACTTGCCGCGATAGAGCCACCGCTCAAGTCCAAGGATGCGCCAGTGGTGTTGCCATACACCACATAAGCGGCCCCATCGGCATTACGTGCACCAATGATGATGTCAGCCAAGCCATCACCATTGACGTCACCAGCACCGGAGACTGTCGAACCAAAGAACGAAGCTGCTTGACCCGTAATTTTGTAGCCATCTGCAGCCGCAATGCTTGCATTGGTCAAACTCACACCTGTATTGGTGGCTTTGCCATAAATCACATACGCACCAGTAGCACCAGTTGTCGAGCGAATCGTTGAACCCACCAATACGTCTGCAAAGCCATCACCGTTGATGTCGCCCGCACCTGAAACAGCATTTCCTAAGTCACTTTCGGCCTGTCCAGTAATCTTGAAGCCTAAGCTTGGGGCAATCGTGCCACCGGCCAAGTTCACTCCGGAACCTGCTGCGCTGCCATACACGACATAGGCTACGTCGCCCAGCGAACCCACAATCATGTCGTCGTAGCCGTCGTTGTTGACGTCGCCCGCACTTGAAACGGAGTAACCCAAAAAGCTGCCCGCTGGCCCCCCATAGGGCGGGAACACAGGAATACCGCCATCCGCATTCAGCGTCAAGAAGTTGAAGGTCGTCGTGTCGGTGATGCCTGCATAAGCGTTCCCGCCCAGGTCCTTCACAGCGGTGGCAGCCACCTTCACGTAGTAAGCCGTACCCTCGGTCAAATTGGAGGTGGGGTTGATGGTGAGGGCGGTGCTATTCCAACCGGTCAACTTGGTGCTGCTGGCCACGTCAAAGCTTTCCACCAGCGCGTTGGTGCTGGCGTTGTACAGCTCAATCACACCCGTGCCTGCTTTGACCACTTCGTTGAACGTCAGCGTCAAGTTGGTCGCCAAGTTGGTGGCGGCCACTTGGGCGTTGTCGGCAGGTGAGGTGCTCACCAGTGTGGGCGGCAGGTCCATCACCACGTTGGAGATGGCGCTGTCGACAATCACTTGTGAATTGGTGGCCGTGTTTTGGTACACGTTGTAAGTGGCCGCGCCGTTGCTCACGGTGCCCACTTGCGTGAAGCCCGCACTCAGGTTAAGGGTGTCGGCAACCGTGCCGTCCACCACCACTTGGTGGAACTTGGTGGTGGCGCTCAGTGCCGTGCCGATCACGTTGCTCCAGGTCTTGCCGTCGTCGCTGAGCGAGTTAATACGGATGCTGTTGAAGTCGGCCATGTCGTTCACATCTTTGGCCGTCAGCGTCAGCGTGTTGGCTGTGGCATCGGCACCGAGGTTGATGCGCTCGATGCTGTTGATGCGGCTGGCACCTTCGTTGACCATGGCGCTCACATTGCTGATGGCGGTCATGTCCAAGTTCACACCTGCGGCCGACACTTGCAGGGTGTCAAAACCCGTGCCGCCGTCGACCATGGCCTTGGCACCACCGACGGTGTTGTTGGCCAAGTTGGTCACATCAGAGGCTTGCAGCACGACGGTGTCGTTGCCCTTGCCTGCGTTGAAGCGATCCACGCCGCCGTTGCCGGTCAGGGTGTCGTCGCTGCTGGTGCCAAGGACCATTTCATCAGAAGCTGTGCCCGTGGCGGTGGCAATATTGCCGCTGATGAACTGTGAGCCGCCATAGATGACGTAGGACTTGCCAGCGTTAACACCTGCAATGGAATCAGAGCCGTAGGCACCAACGATCAGATCGTCGTAGCCATCACCATTCAGATCCCCTGCGTTGGAAACACTTGCCCCAAAATAGTCTGTCGAGGATTGGCCATTGATCACAAACCCACCCGAACCCGCAGACACCGCTGTGATGTTGATGGCCGCAGTTCCAGTTTGGCCATAGACCACATAGGTACGCCCAGCTGCAGAGGCAGCACCCACAGTTTCACTACCCGCGCCAATTAACAAATCACTTAATCCGTCGCCGTTGAGGTCACCAGCACTCGATACCGAGCTACCGAAACCACCGCTTGTGGAGCCAACTACGACATAACCACCATTGCCTGAGGCAACTGCAGAAAGGTCAACACCCATTGTTCCGGTTTTACCGAAAACGACATAAGTTTTACCGGCACTTGTTGAGCTGACAATCAAATCGGACAAACCATCACCGTTGACATCGCCCGCATAACCGACATCAATGCCACTGTAATCACTGGCTGCTTGTCCATTGATGACAAAACCACCCGAGCCAGCCTCTACAGCTGAGAGGTTGATGGTGCTGGAGCCTGTCTTACCAAACACCACATAACTGCGCCCGGCACTAGACCCCGTCAAAGGGCTGTAGCCTTGGGAGCCGACGATCACATCAGCCAGACCGTCACCGTTGACGTCACCGGCGCTTGAAATATCGCGCCCATAGTAATCACCAGCACTTTGACCCACGATGGCAAATCCAGCACTGCTCGATGCCAAATTGCCAAGTTCGATAGGGGATGTAGTGCCAGTTTTGCCATAGACCACATAGCCCACACCCACAGTTGTGCCGGCGTTGGCGTTACCACGCAGTGAACCGATCAACAGATCACCAATACCGTCACCGTTGATGTCGCCAGCATTGGACACTTCACGTCCACTTGAATCATTGGCCAACTGACCATTGATGGCAAAACCACCAGAGCCCGCTGCTACTGCTGACAAATCAACCGACGTGGTGTCTGTTTTACCAAAGACAACATAGCTTCTTCCGGGTGATTGGAATCCAGTCAAACTCCCGCCGGAGATGGAACCCACAATGACATCGGATAAGCCATCACCGTTAATGTCGCCAGCTGATGAAACAGAGTAGCCCAAGCTGTCCAATGCAGATTGACCGCTGATCAAGAACCCTGAGCTGTTACCAGCCACAGTCAAACTCGACAAATTAATGGGCATGATGTTTCCGGCCTTGCCGAACACAACATAACTCGCGCCAGAGTTCGCACCACCTGCCGTTGTGGCTTCATTTTGTCCACCAATGATCACATCGTCATAACCATCACCGTTGACATCGCCAGCATTGGAGACGCTGAACCCACTCAGTGATCCTGATTTCGCGCCATTGATCGAATCCGTCAACACCACCACAGGCGGTGCCTTGTCCTTGTTGTTGACGACCACCGTCTTGTCCACAATCACTTGTGAGTTGGCTTCGGTGTTTTGGTACACAAAGTAGCCCGGGCCACCTGCGTAGTTGACTTCGCCCACATTGGCCCACGCACCTGCGCCCACTTCGAGCGTCAGTGCATCGGCAGCCGTGCCGTCCACCACCACTTGGTGGAACTTGGTGGTCGCGCTCAGGGCAGTGCCCGTCACGTTGCTCCAGGTCTTGCCGTCGTCGCTGGCGCCCAGGCGGATGCTGTTGAAGTCGGCCATGTCGTTCACATCTTTGGCCGTCAGGGTCAGCGTGTTGGCTGTGGCGTCTGATCCAAGGTTGATGCGTTCGATGCTGTTGATGCGGCTGGCACCTTCGTTGACCATGGCGCTCACATTGCTGATGGCGGTCATGTCCAGGTTCACGCCTGCGGCCGACACCTGCAGGGTGTCAAAGCCCGTGCCGCCGTCGACCATGGCTTTGGCCCCGCCCACCACGTTGTTGGCCAGATTGGCCACGTCAGAGGCTTGCAGCACAACGGTGTCGTTGCCTTTGCCCGCGCTGAAGCGGTCTATGCCGCCGTTGCCAGTCAGGGTGTCGTCGCTGCTGGTGCCCACCACATACTCGTCACCCGAGGTGCCAGTGGCCAAAGCCACGCTGCCGCTGATGAACTGAGGACCGCCATTGATGACGTAGACCTTGGTGTTGGATGAAACCACCAAATCATCGTACCCATCACCATTCAAATCACCGCCGTTGGTCACGTTGTAGTTGATGAAACCTGAATTGCCCCCCAAAGCGGAGCCTGCCTCGGGGCCATTGATGACAAAACCACCCGAACCCGCTGCAATGTCGCTCAATAGAACAGCGTTGTTGCCGGTTTTTCCGTAGACCACATAGACCTTACCCGCATCAGTTAAGCCTGCAGGGTCAGCAAGACCTGAGGCCACCAGCACGTCTGCTAAGCCGTCGCCGTTCAAGTCTCCCGCATACGAGGAGCTGTAGCCAGAAGTGTCTTTTCTGTCGGGGCTCAGATAAATCGCAAAACCACCCGTAGACGTGCCACCGGCCAAGCTCGGCAAATCCACAGTGGCGGTCCCTGTCTTACCAAAAACCACATAACTAAGGCCGTTGAAGCTACCCACCACCAAGTCAGCCAAGCCATCACCGTTGACGTCGCCAGCACCCGCTGCGCTCCAACCCGCCAATTCACTGTTGGTTAAACCGGTAATGGCGAACCCACTCGAAGACGCGCCAGCCGAGTTACCAAACCCAACATAAGCAATGCCTTGGTTAGAAGGTGTAGAGCTAAATGCCGCCCCCAAAATGGTGTCAGCCAAGCCATCGCCGTTCACATCACCTGCATTGCCAATTGCATATCCGCTGCCCCCAGCAGTTGGACCAAAAGCATAACCGGCGCCACTGCTTTGCAAGTTGGACAAGTTGACTGCAGTTGTGTTTGTTTTGCCATAGACCACATAACTGGCAGTGGTCCCACCGTTCGTGTAAGTCGTTAGCAAAATATCCGTCAAGCCATCGCCATTGATATCACCGCCGCCAGATAGACCGAATGTGGAAGCACCTGTGCCAGTGGTGATGCCGTTGATGACAAAGCCGCCACTACCTGCGTTTACAGATGATAGGGACACATTCGCAGAACCGGTCTTACCGTACACGACATAAGCCCCACCGCCTGTCGTGACGATGAGATCGCTCAAGCCGTCACCGTTGAAATCGCCAAAACCAGCTGCGTTATAAGTACCTGTAGCATTGATTGAGAAACCTTTGCCACTGCCATTTGTGAGGTCGGTGGCGGTTAAACCAGTCAGTGATCCTGTACTGCCAAAAACGACATACTGATTGCCAATCATGAAGTCGTCCAAGCCATCGCCATTGACGTCACCCACACCCGCCACCTGGCCACCCAAGACTACGGCTGGTGGTGGCGTAATACTCGTCGTCGTCGTCAACTGCCCCACCGTGTCGGTCGCGGCCGAGAAGGCCGTGCTGCCGCCGGTGGCGGTGATGTTGGTGAAGCTGGCTTCGGTGCCGCCTGCGGTTTGGTCCCAGGCGCGGAAGGTCAGCGCATTGCTGCTCGTGCCTGCGTAGTTGGCGTTGGGCTTGAAGTACAGGCGGTTGTCTGCGTCCGAGCCGATCAAGAAGGCGCGAGCATCGCTGAGTGCGGTGCTGGTGTCCACGGCGGTCCAGGTGGTGCCGCCGTTGGTGCTGTAGAACAGCGTGCCATTGGCCGTGTCTACACCGGTGATGGCCATGCCTTTGCCGTCGGTGGCGTTGGCATCGGTCACACCGCCCAAGAGGCTGCTGACCAGCACACCCACAGCGCCTGTGGGCGTGGCCGGGGTGGCGCTTTGGGTCAGATTGGCAAAGCTCAGAGCCGTGTCGGCCAGGACGGGGGCTGAGTTGACCACGGGCTCCACATGCAAGGTGACCGCATTGCCGCTGTAAGGCGTGCTGCCGCCGTTCTTGGTGCCAGACACGTCCACGATAGCACCCGAGGTGGGGGCCGTGGCAGCCGAGTCGTCGACCAGGCGGGCGGTCAGGTCTTGCTTGTTGACCAGCGAGGTGTTGGTGGCCGAGGGCACAAAGCGCACCAAGTCGGTCTTGGCCAGGAACACCGAGGTGCTGTCGCCCAAGCCTGCGGCCAGGTCAATCCAGGTGGTGCCACCGTTGGTGGAGTACTGGTACTTACCCAGATCCGTCAAGTTGGCCGCACTGCCTGCCGAGGTGATGACCACGCCGCGCATGCTGTCGAAGTCGGCGTCGGTGTAGGTGGGGCCGAAGAGGGCTTCGACGGATTGGGCCGAGGTGGTCGCCATGCCCTCTGTCGCGGTCACTTTCACCCTGATACCGTTGGGCGGTGAGCTTGTACCCGAGCTGACAAAAGTCTGGTTGATGGCAATGCTGTTGATGCCACCGGGCACATCGGCTGCGTTGATGGTGATGGTGCCGTTGTAGGAGGCTGCAGATGTCGTACCTGCCCACACACCATCGGCTGTCAAGACAGGCGTAGTGGCTGCACCACCCACGTTATTGGTGACATTGCTGAAGTTGGCTTGGGTGAGTTTGAACAACTGGCCATTGACGGTGATACTGACATTTTCACGTCCATTTGTGGCATCGTGGTTAACGCCTTCAATCTGGAAAACCACCTGGCCCACCGGCTTGTCGAACGCGATGCTGGCGGATTCGCTGTCAGTGCCCTGGCCCAAACGCAAACCAGTGTCGGTGTTGTTCGACATCGTTGCTGTAACAGTACCAGTGTTGCCCGACATGACACCGGTCGTGGAGCCGAATGTGTAGCTGGTGTTGCCCAGGAATTGACTGCCCGATGAACTGGCTCCACTGATTGTGACGGTCGAGGCCGCACCCAGCGCATTCACCACCACACCATCCGTGTCCGTAGACTCAGGCGCGCGGTTGACCAGGTTGGTGGTCACGGTGTTGCCCGTGCCACCGGCATTGCCGCCACTGAAGGCGGTGGAGCCGCCGTTGACGCTGGCGTCAATGGCGTTGCCGGTGGACGCAGCGGTGTAGCTGGCCGTGCCGGTCAGGCCCGAGTTGTCGATCAGGCGCACCGTCAGGTTTTGCGGGTTGATGGCTTCCACGCCGGTGGCACCGGCGTAGCGGATCAGCGCAGTTTTGTCGGCGTAGACCGCTGTGGTGTCGGTCAAGCCGCCGGCCACGTCGGTCCAAGTCACGCCGCCGTCTTTGGACAGCTGGTAGCGTCCCAACGTGCCATTGGTGGTGTTGGCTTCAGCCGTTGTGCCAGCAAACACGATGGCCACGCCCTTGAAGGTGGCGTTGGCCGTGCCAGCAGTATTGGCGTCGGTGAAGCTGAAGGCCGTGTCGGAGCTGCCGTTTTGCGGGCCAAACAGGCTCTCGATGCTTACCGCCTGGCTGTAGGCCGTGGTGGCGGTGGTGGACGATGTGGCGTTCGTCACGGTGAGGGCTTGGTCCACAAACACCGTCGCGCCGTTGAGCGTGTAGGCCTTGTAGGTTTTACCAGCCAGGAAGTTGTAGGCGCTGCCATAAGCAGCGTTCAGGCTGGCGGCGGTTTGCGCCGCGCCCACGTTCCAGCTGGCCAGGTTGACCAGGTTGAGCGTGTCGCCCGCGTTGCCGCTGACCACCAACATCTTGGACTCGTCGGCCAAGGTGCCGTCCACGTTGGTCGCGCCAGACAAGCTGGCCACGGCGGCGTAGTTGAGTTTGAGGGTGTTGGCGGCTGAGCCGGTCATGTCGATGCTGCTGAAGTTGCTGATGCGTGCACGCACAGCAGCGTCGGTCAGGTCGAGCGTGGTGGCGGCGGCTGTAGAAGCCAGCTGCAAGAAGTTCACCCCGCTGCCGCCATCCACGGTCATCGCGCCAGCGTTGAAGCTGTTGAAGATGACGGTGTCGTTGCCTGCACCGGCGAAGACTTTGTCGGTGCCGGTGGCTGCGGTGGTGGCACCGGTGGCGATGTTGAAGGTGTCGTTGCCATCGGTGCCAACGAGCACGTTGGCGGCGGTAGTGCCTGTGGTGTTGACTGTGTTGTCAAAAACCACGGCATTGGCAGTGATTGCTGATTCAGCCAAAGAATCCACGACGATTGAGCCCAGTTTTTTGTTGGGGTCAAAACCATCTAAACCCAAAGCGCCCTCCGTACCGTTGATGGCCAAGTTCACTTGTGCAGTGTTGGATGTGGCGACAAACTTGAAAACAGCTTGTTGCCAGCCATCTGTCGGACCACTACTAGTGAAAGCATGTTTGGTGCCGTCAATAGTGATCGCCAGCTGACCACCCGAGAAAGGACCACTCAACCATGACACTTGCTGCCATTCGACGGCAAAAGCGTAAATCTGTCCGACCACCAGTCCAGTTAGGCTTGTGGAAGCACCCTCTACCCAGTTTGATGATTGCTGCGAAAGAAACAACAGGAATTCACCCCCATTCGACGAGGTACCACTCAGGTCGGTAATGTCGCGGGGGGTGGTCGTGTAATTCACCAAGTCTGGTGTACCGCTAGCAAGCGTCCAACCAGATGGGACAACGCTTATACCCACAGCGCCATTAATCACTGGACCAGAAAGAACTGTGACTGTTGAAGGGCCATAACCCTGCGTACCCGAACCACCCAAACCAGCCACACCACCCTCGTTGGTGTAAGAGCCGTTGGCCAAGCTGATGGCGGTTGCGCCCGCGCCGGTCGCAGGCGCAGACGCCTTCACCGTCCAGGTCGTCGCATCCACTTGCGTGAGCGAGCCGCCCACCAAGGTGCCGTTGGTCACGCTCAGGTCGGTTTCGGTCAAGGTGCTGGCCTTGATGGCTTCGCTGAACTTGAGGGTGTAGGTGACCTGCGTGCCGTTGGCCACGCTGGCGGTGCTTTGGTCGTCGGTGATGGTCACCTCGGGTGCGGTGGCCGTGGCGGCAAAGGCGTTGCTGACCACCGTGGGGTTGGCCACGGGGGCGATGTTGAGTTCGGGCGCTGCCACCGTGTAAGTGAAGGTATTCGACACCCCACTCACGTTGTTGCTGGCGTCCGTGGCCTTGGCGGTGATGGTGTACAGACCGTTGGCCTGATCGACCTGGGGTGTGTACGTCCACACGCCTGCACCGTTGGTGGTGGTGCTGCCGATTTCGACGTTGTTGTTGTACAGCTTGACCACACTGCCCGCTTCGGCCGTGCCGCTGAGGGTGGGCTTGGCGTCGTCGGTGGTGGTGCCACTGGCGTTGTTGCCGGTGGCACTGCCCACGTCGTCAAAGTAGCTGACGATGGCCGGCGCTGCAGGCGCACCCAAGTCTTTGAGCGTGATGGGCGTGCCGCTGAAGGCGGTGGTGCCGCCGTTGCTGCTGGCGTTGGTGGTGGCACCGTTGGTCAGGCCTGCGGTGTTGGTCTGGCCCGACATGTCGACCAAGCGGGCGCTCAGGTCGTGCAGGTTGAGCGTGGCCACACCCGCTGCCGCCTGGAAGCGGATGAGTGTGGTGGGGGCCAAGAACACGGCATTGCTGTCAGCCAGGCCTGCGGCCAGGGGGGTCCAGTTGGTGCCGTCGGTGGACCACTGGTACACGCCTTGGTTGCTTTGCTCTGTGCTGGTGCCCGCGTCGGTGATGGCCACGCCTTTGAATTGGCCGTTGGCCACGCTGACGCCGTCCACGTCGGTAAAGCGGGTGCCAAACAGCTCTTGCACGGTCTGGCCAGCGGTGGCCACTGGGGCAGGCGCTGTGGTGGGCGCGCCAAAGTCGGTGACGGTGAGCGCGGTGTTGATGTACACCGTGGCACCGGCCAGGGTGTAGGCCTTGTAGCTTTGGCCGGACACAAAGCCTTGGGCTGCGCCCAGCTTGGCGATCAGGTCAAGGCCGGTTTCGGTCGGGCCTGCGGTCCATTGGCTGGTTCCGCCCACCTGTGGGTCGAGCAGCTGCACGGCGTCGCCGCTGTTGCCGTTGACCACGATGAGCTTGGCTTCGTTGACAGCAGTGAGCGTGTTGTCGCTGGCACCCGACAAGTACTTGGCCACAGCCGCGTTGAGCTTGAGGGTGTTGTTGCCAGTGCCGGTCAGGTCAATGACGCTGAAGTTGCTGACCTTGGCCGCGATGGTGGCGTTGGTCAGGTCGAGTGTGGAGCCCGTGCCGTCCACCTTGAGCGTGTTGATGCCCGTGCCGCCGTCCAGCACCATGTTGGCCGCAGTGGCCAGCTGGGTGATGTTGTCGGCGTTGACGATGACGGTGTCGTTGCCTGCACCGGCGTAGATGACGTCTGCACCGCCGTTGGCGGTGATGACGTCAGTGCCGTCGCCACCGGTGAAGGTGTCGGTGCCACCGGCTGTAGCGCCGGAGAGGAAGGAGCCGCCGGGGGCGGCGAAGACTTTTTCGTAGTGGTTAAGAACACCTACTGAAGGGGCTTCGATGTATGACAAGGCATAGCCACCGCCCTTCAAAGCAACCACATGGACAGACGTTGCATAAGTGGGTGTACCGCTTGAGGGGGCAACAATGTTGGGACTTCCGACCTGCACACCATTGCTGTCAAACACTTGCGTCACGATCGATTTAGCGGCACTGGTTGTGGGGTCTAGGGCAAGCCAGGACATCACAAATCCACCGTTTTCGAGGATGGCGATATCTGGCCCTGCTGATTTCCCAGATGGGGCAACTGTAACGACAGACCCTAGCGTGACACCAGAGGCACTGAACCTCTGGAATTGAACTTGCGGGTTTACACCGCCAGTCACCCAGCTAACGATATAGCTGTTATCAGGGAAAACTTTGACTTTCGACTCATATCCTCCTGAGCTTGTGACATTGCTTGAGACAAGCACTTCACCGCCATTGACTGAGCTGTCTGCATTGAACCGTTGATAGCGGACACCCGTTGCATCAAGCCAGCTAACGATATAACCACCGTTGCTGAAATTGTCGACGCTTGAGTAGTCTTGAGTACCTGCTTTTGTCGCGTTGACAAAGGTCTCCGAGCCCAAGGGGTTAAGTGAAGAATCGAATCGACGAGAAAGAATCCCTGTCGTGCTAGAAGCATCCGTATAGGCCGACCATGTCAATACAAAGTCGCCGTTGGACAAATCACTGATGGCGAGTGTTTTCGTTGCGCTATCAGTTATTGCCGATGTGGTCGCAAGAATCGGGCTACCCAACGGTGTCAGGTTGCTATCGAGTCGCACCAACATGATGGAATCGCTGTCTTTGATATAAGCCAAGACGATGTCACCATTGCTCAATCGGGCAGCTGTAGGGTATGTCACATTACTGAAAGGGGTTATTCCAACAATTTCTGTTTGGCCCAAACTGGCACCTGAAGCACTGAACCGGTCAGCAACCAAGCTACTAGCTGTTCGCGCAGGATTCATCAGTCTGCTGAAAGTGACCCATCCGCCATCTGGCAGAGCCAGAGTTGGTTGGTCAGGGTAAATGTAATATTCCCCTGGACGGAGAACAGCGGCAGCACTTGAAGCCTCCTGCCCAAACGTCCCATAAGCCTGCGTAGCCGAATTGCCCTGCCCGGCCAAGCCGTTGGCTCCGGTGTAGGCACCGTCCATCACGCTGACGCTGGTTGCGCCGCTGCCCGATGCGGGGGTTTGCACGTCCACGGTCCACTCGTTGGTGGTGCCCACGCGGGTCAGTGACCCGGCCTTGAGGGTGCCGTTGCTGACTTTGATGTCGGCTTCGGTCAGGGTGGCCGCGTCGATGCCACCACTGAAGCTGAGCGTGTAGCGCACCAGGCCTTGGGCCACGGTGCTGCCACCGGTCACGAAGTTGCCTGCATTGGTGCTGGCGTTGTCGGTGATGCTGACAGTCACCGCGTCTTGCCCTTGCAGCGGGTTGTTCACCAAACCATCGGCCGGGTTGGGCACAGGGGCGGTGTTGGCCGAGCCGACGACGATGTCGAAGGTGTCGTCCACTGACAAGCTGCCATCGCTGGCGGTGACTTTGACGCTGATGGTGCCCGCAGTGGTGGGTGTGCCGCTGATGGTGCGTGTGGCAGCGTTAAAGCTCAGGCCTTTGGTGGACAGGGCCGAGCCGTCGGCCAGGGTGGCCGTGTAGGTGAGTGTGGCGTTGTCCACGTCGGTGAAGGCGTTGGACGCGAACACGTAGTCCGGCATGGATGCGCCGGCGGTGGCCGTGGCGTCCAGCAAGGCGTTGGCCACAATCGGCGCGTCGTTGGCACCGTTGACCTTGACCGTGATGGTGGCGGTGTGGGTGAGGTTGGTCGAGTCTTTGACGGTGTAGGTGAACACGTCGTCGGCCGAGCCGGTTGCGGTCAGGGCTTGCACAGTGGCGTTGTTTTGGTCAACCGTGTAGGTGTAGCTGCCGTCTGCGCCGATGACCAAGGTGCCGTAGTCGCCCACCACGCTTTGGCCGTTGGCACTGGTGGTGCTGGCCGTCACTGCGGTGGCTGTGCCTGTGGTGCCTTTGAGGATGGCGCTGACGACTTTGGTGTCGCCAACGTTGGCATCGGTGTCGTTGGTCAGCACGTTCAGGGCGGTGACGCCGCTGGTGGAAGAGGCCAGTGCTGCGCCTGCGGTGCCGTTGGCTGTACCACCGGCTTCGCCAATGCTGGCGGTGTCGGCCACGGCCACAGGGGGGGCGTCGAGGACCACGGCATAGTTTTGCATCGCATTGGCCAACGTGCCACCGGTACCGGTGACGCTGGCTTCGATTTGCGTGTTGCTGTCAGCCACCAGGTCTGCACCCGAAACGAGGATGCTGAAGGTGCCGTCTGCCAGCACTGTGCCGGGCAAGGCTGCGCCTTTGACTGTCAAGGTGACGGTGTCGCCTGCGGCGAACTTGCCCGTCACTTTGCCGGTCACGGTGATGTTGCCTGCCGCTTCGGTGCTGTTGATGATGTTGTCCGTTGTGACAGGGTCCAGGGTGATGGCCGTGAGCTTGCCTGCGGTGTTGGCATCTTCGACCACGTAGTCTTGCGCGGCTTCTGCCGTTTGCTTGGCCGCGCTGCCAGGCACGGTGGCCGCGATGCGGGCTTCGACTCGGGTGTCGGTGTCGGCTTTCAAGCTGGCGGTGGTGACGGCGATGCTGTACACACCATTCGCGTCCACGGTGCCGCTGAACTTGGTGTCGTTCACCGTCAAGGTGACCACGTCGCCTGCTGCAAACGCACCTGTGGCTTTACCCGTCAAGGTGGTGCTGGTAATGGCCCCTTCGGTGGCATCGATGATGTTGTTGCCTGCCACGGGGTCCAGCGTCAAAGCGGTTTTGAGCGCTTCGGTGTTGGTGTCCAAGGTGAACGGACGTGGGGTGGCCGAGATGGTGGCGGTGTTGTTCGAGCTGTCGCTGGCCAGGATGGTGGCAGAAACCGCTTTGTCGCCGGTCTCAAAGTCGGCTTTGAGCTTGGAGCCGGGAACACCCGTCACGCTGTATTTTCCGGATGCGTCCACAGCGGCGCTGTAGTTCGCGCCGTCCACCACCACGGTGACGATGTCACCCGCGCGGAATTCGCCTGTGACAGAGCCAGTGATGGTGACGTTGCCGCCCTGCTCGGAGGCGCTCAGGAAGTCGTCACCGGTGATGGCGTCGATCGTGAGCGTGGTGCCTGCTGGAGACGGAGGTGTGGTGTCGACCGCATAGTTTTGCAGTGCGCTGGCCGCTGTGCCACCGGTGCCGGTGACGCTGGCTTCGATGGTGGTGTTGCTGTCAGCGACCAGGTCGGCTGCAGGCACGTTGATGCTGAAGACACCTTGGGCGTTGATGGTGCCTTGATATGGCTTGTCAACACCCCCCACTTTGAGCATGAGGGTGACGGTGTCACCCGATGCGAACGCGCCAGTCACCTTGCCGGTGATGGCAATATTGCCGGTGTTTTCTGCGGCGTTGATGATGTTGTCCGCTGTAACCGAGTCAATGCTGATGGCCGTGAGCTTGCCCACGGTGGTGCCGGTTTCGACCACGTAGTCTTGCGCGGCTTCTGCTGTTTGCTTGGCCGCGCTGCCGGGCACGGTGGCCGCGATGCGGGCTTCAACTCGGGTGTCGCTGTCGGCCTTGAGGTCGGCGGTAGTGACCACAATGCTGTACACACCTGCTGCATTGACGGTGCCGCTGAACTTGGTGTCGTTCACTGTCAAGGTGACCACGTCGCCCGCTGCGAACGCACCTGTGGCTTTACCGGTCAAGGTAGTGCTGGTGATGGCCCCTTCGGTCGCGTCGATGATGTTGTTGCCTGCCACGGGGTCCAGCGTCAAAGCGGTTTTGAGCGCTTCGGTGTTGGTGTCCAGGGTGAACGGACGTGGGGTGGCCGTGATGGTGGCGGTGTTGCTGGAGGAGTCGCTGGCCAGGATGCTGGCCGAGACGGCTTTGTCGCCTGTGTTGAAGTCGTTGACCAGCTTGGAGCCAGGCACACCGGTCACGCTGTATTTGCCGGACGCGTCCACTGCGGCGCTGTAGTTCGCGCCGTCGACAACCACCGTGACGATGTCGCCCGCGCGGAATTCGCCTGTGACAGAGCCGGTGATGGTGACGTTGCCGCCTTGCTCGGCTTGCGTCAGGAAGTCGTCGCCGGTGATGGCGTCAATCGTGAGCGTGGTGCCAGCAGGTGACGGAGGTGTGGTGTCCACCGCGTAGTTCTGGATCGCATTGGCCAGCGTGCCCCCAGTGCCGGTGACGCTCGCTTCGATGGTCGTGTTGCTGTCAGCGACCAGGTCGGCTGCAGGCACGTTGATGCTGAATTTTCCGTCTGCACCCACGTTGCCGGGGTACGGTTTGTCCACACCGCCCACTTTGAGCATGAGGGTGACGGTGTCACCCGCTGCAAATGCACCCGAGACTTTGCCGGTGATGGCAATGTTTCCGGTGTTTTCTGCGGCGTTGATGATGTTGTCAGCGGTGACAGCGTCGATGCTGATGGCCGTGAGCTTGCCCACGGTGTTGGTGTCTTCCACCACGTAGTCTTGCGCGGCTTCTGCCGTTTGCTTGGCCGCACTGCCGGGCACGGTGGCCGCGATGCGGGCTTCGACTTTGCTGTCCACGTCAGACTTGAGGTCGGCGGTGGTGACAGCAATGTTGTACACACCAGCCGCATTGACGGTGCCTGTGAACTTGACGTCGTTCACCGTCAAGGTGACCACATCGCCCGCTGCAAACGCACCTGTGGCTTTGCCCGTGAGCGTGGTGCTGACAGCGGCCCCTTCGGTCGCGTCGATGATGTTGTTGCCTGCCACGGGGTCCAGCGTCAAAGCGGTTTTGAGCGCTTCGGTGTTGGTGTCCAGGGTGAACGGACGTGGGGTGGCCGTGAAGGTGGCGCTGTTGCTGGAGCTGTCGCTGGCCAGGATTTTGGCGTCGATGGCTTTGTCGCCGCTGTTGAAGTCGGCCACAAACTGCGCCCCGGGCACGCCCGCAATGCTGTACTGGCCAGACGCGTCCACTGTGCCGGTGTAGTCGATGCCGCCCACGTTGATGGTGACTTTGTCGCCTGCGCGGAATTCGCCCGTGACTGAGCCGGTGACGGTGACGTTGCCGCCTTGCTCGGTGGCGCTCAAGAAGTCGTCGCCGGTGATGGCGTTGATGACGATGATGGTGCCTGCTGGCGGCGTGGTGTCGACCGCGTAGTTTTGCAAGGCGCTGGCTTTGCTGCCCCCGGTGCCGGTGATGCTGCCTTCGATTTGCGTGTCGGTGTCCGCCACCAAGTCGGCTGCAGCCACGTTGATGCTGAATTTGCCGTCTGCACCCACGGTGCCGGGCACCTGTGCGCCTTTGACGGTGAGGGTGACGGTGTCGCCCGCTGCAAACTTGCCCGTGACCAGACCGGTGATGGTGATGGAGCCGGTGTTTTCTGCGGCGTTGATGATGTTGTCGGGCGTGACCGGGTCAATGCTCAAGGCGGTGACTTTGCCGACGTTGGCACCGTTTTCGACCACATAGTCTTGCGCGGCGGTGGCCGTTTGTTTGGCGGCGCTGCCAGGCACGGTAGCGGCGATGCTGGCTTCGGCTTGGCTGTCGGTGTCGGCCTTGAGGTCGGCGGTGCTCACGTCGATGCTGTAGTCGCCTGCAGCGTTGACGGTGCCCGAGTAGGTTTTGACGCTGCCCACCAGCCCCAAACGGATGGTGACCACGTCACCGGCTGCAAATGCGCCTGTGGCTTTGCCCGTGAGGGTGGTGCTGGTGGCGGAGCCTTCGGCAGCGTCGATGATGTTGTCGCCGGTGATGGGCTTGAGCGTGAGCGCGGTTTTGAGGGCTTGGGCGTTGCTGTCCACCGTGTAGGCGCGGGCCACAGCGGTGACGGTGAGGGTGTTGCCCGAGCTGTCGCTGGCCAGGATGCTGGCTTCGACTTTGCGGTCGGTGTCGGGTCCAAACAAGGTGGCGTCGACACCGGCAATGCTGTATTTGCCTGACGCGTCCACGGTGCCGGTGAAGGCCACGTTGTGCAGCGTGACGGTGACTTTGTCGCCCGCACGGAACTCGCCGGTGACAGAGCCGGTGATGGTGGCGGTGCCGGTTTGCTCGCTGGCAGTCACAAAGTCGTCGCCCGTGATGGCGTCGATGGTGATGACGGTGCCCACGGGCGGCGTGATGTCCACCGCGTAGTTTTGCAAGGCGTTGGCGGTGGTGCCACCGGTGCCGGTGACGCTCGCTTCGATGGTGGTGTCGCTGTCAGCGACCAGGTCGGCTGCAGGTACGTTGATGCTGAATTTGCCGTCCGCACCCACGGTGCCGGGCACCTGTGCGCCCTTGACCTTGAGGGTGACGGTGTCACCCGCTGCAAACGCGCCCGTGACTTTGCCGGTGATGGCAATGGAGCCGGTGTTTTCTGCGGCGTTGATGATGTTGTCAGCCGTCACAGGGTCGATGCTGATGGCCGTGAGCTTGCCTGCGGTGGTGCCGTCTTCGACGACGTAGTCTTGCGCGGCTTCGGCCGTTTGTTTGGCCGCGCCGGGCACGCTGGAGACGGTGGCGGCTATACGCGCTTCAACGCGGGTGTCGGTGTCGGCCTTCAGGTCGGCGGTGTTGACGGCGATGCTGTAGTTGCCTGCCGCGTCCACGGTGCCCGAGTAGGTTTTGACTTCGCTGGCCAGGCCCAAGCTGATGGTGACCACGTCACCGGCTGCGAACGCGCCTGTGGCTTTGCCCGTGAGGGTGGTCAAGGTGTTGGCGCCTTCGGCTTGGCTGATGAAGTTGTCGAGCGTGACGGGGTTGAGCGTCAAGGCGGTCTTGAGGGCTTCGCTGTTGCCGTCCAGCGTGTAGGCACGCAGCGGCGCGGTGTAGATGGCGGTGTTGTTCGAGCCGTCACTGGCCAGCACGGTGGCCAGCACTTTTTTGTCGGCATCCGCTGCCAGCTTGCTGCCCGGCACGCCTGCCACACTGTATTGGCCCGAAGCATTCACGGCCGCACTGTAACCCGTGCCGTCCACGGTGAGGGTGACGATGTCGCCCGCGCGGAAGTCGCCTGTGACGGTGCCGGTGATGGTGACGCTGCCAGCTTGCTCAGAGGCGTTCAGGAAGTCGTCGCCCGTGATGGCGTCGATGCTGATGGTGCCTTGTGGCACCACGGTGTCCACCGCATAGTTCTGAACCGCATTGGCCAGCGTGCCACCGGTGCCGGTGACGCTCGCTTCGATGGTCGTGTTGCTGTCAGCCACCAAGTCGGCTGCAGGCACGTTGATGCTGAATTTGCCATCTGCACCCACAGAGCCAGGGTACGGCTTGTCCACACCCCCCACCTTGAGCATGAGGGTCACGGTGTCACCCGATGCAAAGGCACCCGTCACTTTGCCGGTGATGGCAATGTTTCCGGTGTTTTCTGCGGCGTTGATGATGTTGTCAGCGGTGACAGGGTCGATGCTGATGGCCGTGAGCTTGCCCACGGTGGTGCCGGTTTCGACCACGTAGTCTTGCGCGGCTTCTGCGGTTTGCTTGGCCGCGCTGCCGGGCACGGTGGCGGCGATGCGGGCTTCAACGCGGGTGTCGGTGTCGGCCTTGAGGTCGGCAGTCGTGACCGCAATGCTGTACACACCAGCTGCGTTGACGGTGCCGCTGAACTTGACGTCGTTCACGGTCAAGGTGACCACGTCGCCCGCTGCAAACGCACCTGTGGCTTTACCCGTCAAGGTGGTGCTGGTGACAGCGCCTTCGGTCGCGTCGATGATGTTGTTGCCTGCCACGGGGTCCAGCGTCAAAGCGGTTTTGAGCGCTTCGGTGTTGGTGTCCAAAGTGAACGGACGTGGGGTGGCCGTGATGGTGGCGGTGTTGCTGGAGCTGTCGCTGGCCAGGATGGTGGCAGAAACCGCTTTGTCGCCGATCTCAAAGTCGGCTTTGAGCTTGGAGCCGGGAACACCGGTCACGCTGTATTTTCCGGAGGCGTTGACAGCGGCGGTGTAGTTGGTGCCGTCCACCACCACGGTGACGATGTCACCCGCTTTGAATTCACCCGTGACAGCGCCGGTGATGGTGACGCTGCCCGCCGCTTCGCTGGCGGAGAGGAAGTCGTCGCCCGTGATGGCGTCAATCGTGAGCGTGGTGCCCGCAGGAGACGGCGGTGTGGTGTCGATGGCGTAGTTTTGCAAGGCGCTGGCCGCTGTGCCGCCGCTGCCGGTGACGCTGCCCTCGATTTGCGTGTTGCTGTCGGCCAGCAACTGCGCCGTGGGCACGTTGATGCTGTAGTTGCCCGAGGCGTCCACGGCCGCGCTGTAGGGCTGGGTGTTGACCGTCACGGTGACGATGTCGCCGCTGGCGAACTTGCCCGTCACTTTGCCGGTGACGGCAGTGACGCCGCCATTGGCCGTGCTGTCGGCCAGGTTGATGAGGTTGTCGCCCGTGATGGGGGCAATGGACAGCGCCGTTTGTGTGAGGGTGCCCGTGCTTTCCACGGTGTAGTCTTGCGCGGCGTCGGCCGTTTTCTTGAGGCCGTCGACGGTGGCGGCAATGCGCGCTTGCACTTGCGTGTCGGTGTCCGCGACCAAGTCGGCTGTGGCCACGGCCAGGCTGTAGGCGCCCGAGGCGTCCACGGCAACGCTGTAGATTTTGCTGCCGCTTTGCAGCCCCAAGGTGATGGTGACGATGTCACCCACCGCAAACGCGCCGGTCACTTTGCCCGTGAGCGTGGTGTTGGCTTGGCCGCTTTCGGCCAAGGTGATGACGTTGTCGCCGGTGATGGGGTCCAGCGTCAGGGCCGTTTTGCTGGCCTCGGTGCTGGTGTCCACCGTGTAGGCGCGGGGGGTGGCGCTGAAGGTGGCGCTGTTGGCCGAGCTGTCGGTGGCCAAGATCTTGGCTTCGACCTTTTGGTCGGTGTCGGGGCCGAACTTGGCGCCGTCTACGCCTGCAATGGTGTATTTGCCTGCAGCATCGACAGTGCCGGTGTAGTCGGCGCCGCCCACGGTGATGGTGACTTTGTCCCCGGCGCGGAATTCGCCCGTGACAGAGCCGGTGATGGTGACGCTCGCGCCCGCTTCGGCCGAGCTGATGAAGTCGTCGCCGGTGATGGCGTCGATGGTGATGGCGGTGCCTGCAGGCGGTGTGGTGTCGACCGCGTAGTTTTGCAAGGCACTGGCTTGGCTGCCGCCGGTGCCGGTGACGCTGCCCTCGATTTGTGTGTCAGCGTCCGCGATCAGGTCGGCCGCGCTCACGTTGATGCTGAAGACGCCTTGGCCGCCCACGATGGCGCTGACGCTGCCCACAACGGGCGAGCCCTTGACGGTGAGGGTGACGGTGTCGCCCACCACAAATGCGCCGCTCACTTTGCCGGTGATGGCGATTTGCCCCCCGTTGGCCGTGCTGTCGGCCAAGTTGATGATGTTGTCGGGCGTGACGGGGTCGATGCTCAGCGCCGTGATCTTGCCCACGTTGGTGGCGTTTTGCACCACGTAGTCTTGCGCAGCGGTGGCCGTTTGCTTGGCAGCGCTGCCGGGCACGGTGGCCGCGATGCGGGCTTCAACGCGGGTGTCGGTGTCGGCCTTCAAGTCGGCGGTGCTCACGGCAATGCTGTAGTTGCCTGCGGCGTCCACGGTGCCTGAGTAGGTTTTGAGGCTGCCTGCCAGGCCCACGCTGAGGGTGACCACGTCGCCTGCAGCGAACGCACCGGTGGCTTTGCCGGTGAGCGTGGTGCTGGCCGCGGCCCCTTCGGTGGTGTCAAGGATGTTGTCGCCGGTGACAGGGTTGAGCGTCAAAGCGGTTTTGAGCGCTTCGGCGTTGCTGTCGACTGTGTAGGGGCGGGGTGTGGCGGTGTAGGTGGCGGTGTTTTGCGCGTCGTTGCTGGCCAGGATGCTCGCTTGCACTTGTTGGCCCGCAAAGGCGGCCAATTGGGCACCAGGCACGCCCGCCACGCTGTACTGGCCCGAGGCGTCCACGGCGGCGCTGTAGCTGTCAGCGCCCACTTTGACGGTGACGATGTCGCCTGCGCGGAAGTTGCCGGTGACCGTGCCGGTGATGGTGGATGTGCCGATTTTTTCTGGGCCGGAGATGAAGTCGTCGCCGGTGATGGCGTCGATGCTGATGGCCCCCGCAGGTGCGCTGGTGTTGATGACAGCCGTGTCGCTGCCCTCGGCAGACGCTTGGTTGCCCGGGGCAATGAGCTGGGCCTTGACGGTCAGGCTTTGGCCGTTGGCAGGCGCTGTCAGCTCTTGCGTGATGCTGGAGGCGATGATTTGCGCTTGGGTGAGCACGATGTCTTGCGGCGTGCCGTTGATGGTCACGCGCAAGGTGTCACCCGCTTTGGCAGCGGTGGGGATGGTGATGTTCACGCCCACGGTGCCGTTCAACTCGGCCACGTTGATGGTGCCGTCGTCGTTGCTGTCTTCGGTGATGACGACCACCGGGGCACCGGCGATGACGGTGCGCATGATGGCGCTGTCTTTGGCGTCGGGCGTGGGGCTGGCGTTGCCCGCAGGGTCTTTGATGCTGGCGGTCACCTCAAAGGTGTTGCTGTCGCCCACGCTGTTGTAGTCGGTGATGACGATTTGTTGGGCGTCAATTTGCGCTTGCGTGAGGGTGATCACGCGTTGGTTGTTGCCGCTGGCGGTCACCGTGAGGGTGTCGCCCGCTGCAGCGCCTGCTGGCAAGCTGATGGTGACTTTGATCTTGCCGCCGGTGGCTGTGAGCTCTGCGGCGGTGATGAAGCCGTCGCCACCGGCTGTGTTGTTGTCGGTATCGATGTTCACACCCACCGCGCTGATGCGCGGGCCGTTGGGGTTGGCCGGGTCCCCTTTTCTTAAGTCGGTCAGAT
>NZ_CXON01000035.1:0-23347 GCF_001269405.1 Limnohabitans sp. 2KL-3 | reverse complement strand
GCGGCGCAGTACGTTGGCATTCATGCCGTGGGCTGCCGCGATGGCACTGACGGATGCGCCGGGGAGTTGGCAGGAGGCCACCAATTCAGACTTGAACTGAGTGCTGTAGATGCGACGCGTGCGCGAAGGCGTTGAAGGGGTAGGAGTGTCTTGATTCATCATCGTGTCCACGTTGTTGTTGTGTGGCCAGGATGTTGCCGGGATGGCATTTGAATCTCAAGATGGGTTCACCGGACGCTTACCTTTTCGCGACGGTGGCGTCGCTCCTACAAGGAACCCTGCATTTTGTAGGAGCCCTGCCCCCGGGGCGATTCTTGGTGGTCTGCGAGGGTGATCGCGACGAGGGCGTCGCTCCTACAGGAGGCAAGCTGCATTTTGTAGGAGCCCCGCCCCCGGGGCGATTCTTGGTGGTCTGCGAGGGTGATCGCGACGGGGGCGTCGCTCCTACAGGAGGCAAGCTGCATTTTGTAGGAGCCCCGCCCCCGGGGCGATTCTTGGTGGCCTGCGAGGCTTTTCGCGACGGGGGCGTCGCTCCTACAGGAGGCAAGCTGCATTTTGTAGGAGCCCCGCCCTCGGGGCGATTCTTGGTGGTCTGCGAGGGTGATCGCGACGAGGGCGTCGCTCCTACAGGAGGCAAGCTGCATTTTGTAGGAGCCCCGCCCCCGGGGCGATTCTTGGTGGCCTTCGAGGCTTTTCGCGACGGGGGCGTCGCTCCTACAAAGAAGGACGTGCATGTAACAAAAAAGGGCCGCTTGTGGCGGCCCTTTTTGGTTTAGCTGGTCTGGTGAGACTGCAGCATGTGCTGGTCAATCAGCAGTTGCGCTGACGGGTCGGTGGTGCCGGTGTAGACAGCGTAGTTTTGGCCGTTTTGGTTGACCACGTTGCCGGTGTCGGTCCACTCACCCTCGGTCAGCATCAGCTTGTCGTTGGCCGCGCCGGTCAACATCAGCTGGTGCACACCGTTGGTGGGCGGCAGGCTCAACACATCGGCCAAGGTCAACGACACCTTGTTGGCACTGGTATCGGTGGCCATGTCCACTTGCTCCAAGCCCTTGACGATGCCGTTGAAGCTCATGTCCTTGAGCAAGGTGGTCAAGTCCAGGCTCTGACCGAAGCTGAGCGAGTAGGTGCTCGACTCGGCAGCACCCGTGCACACAGCAATGGCGGCGGCCACGTCTTCGGGGGTGATGTCCACGTTGGTGGTTTCAACCAGCGCTGGCTCGACCAGAGGACGCGCACCCACAAAGAACGCCTCATCGATGAGTTGGGCTTCGTTGAGAGTTACTTCGATCACGTTGGCGTCTTCAGCTTGCACGGTCTGGCCCAGCGGGTTCAGCGCAGCCAGCTCTTCGTCGCTCAGCAAGTACGGCTTGTTGTTGAACTCGGTCACGATGGCGGCGGGCAGAAGTTCTGCTGTGGTGGACTCTGCCAGCGTGGCATCGCCTGCAACCGAAGTGTCTGCAGCCAACTTGGCGCTCGACAAGGACGAGGCCGTTGCATAAGCAAAGGCAACGTCGGCAATCAGCATGCTGGTGCCGTCGGCCAAAGTCGCCGTCGACTGACCGGCTTCGAACACGCCATCTTCAGGCGTGCGCACCACGCCGTCGCTGACCAGGTTGATCTCGGTCACACCCAGATCCGCCAAGCTGCGCACTTCGCCGACTCCGCTGATGCCGTCTTGGTTGGCGTCTTGCCAGACCGAGAACTGCGCAAACTTTGCGTCGGCGGCGTTGAACTTGCCGTCTTGGTTGGTGTCAAACGCATCGGCCAAGCCTTCCAGATCGGTCGCCGTGCGGGCGAAGCCCAAGGCATCCATGCGGTACGTTGTGGCGTATTGACCAAACGCATACTGGCTGTTGTTGTACACCAAACCGTCTGCAAACTTGTCCCACACCAACACGCCGTCTTGGGCACCGACCCAACGGGTCAGGTCCATCAGACCATCGCCGTTGACATCCATCGTCACCTGGCCGTAGCTCAACATGCCGTCGCGGTTCAGGTCCAACACCACCGGTGCTGTCACAGCAATGCCCACGGTGTCAGAGGTCAGGCTGAACTGCGCCTTGCCACCGCGTGGCGTGGTGTCGGTGTACACGCCTTCGGTGATGTTGGCCGTCACGTCCCATGCACGGAAAGTAAAGGCGTCTGTCACCGTGCCGGCCGTGGTGGTTTTGTAGAACACACGGGTGTTGCTGTCAGCGGCCAAGAGCAAAGCGTTGGTCTCGCTCACACCTGTGGCCGTTAGCCAAGTGGTGCCGCCGTCGACTGTGTAGTACAGCGTGGCACCGGCACGCACACCCGTGATCGCAATGCCTTTGGCCACACCCGCGCCATCGGCATCGGTGATGCCGCCGACCAGAGTGCTGACCAAGTCACCGGCGGTGGTGTTGCCATTAACCGGTGCTGCTGCACCTGCTGACACGCTGGTCAATGTGGGCGATTGGGCGGCGTCCAGGACTGGGGCTGCGTTGGACCCAACAACCTGTAAAGCAGTTAACCAAGGATTTGTGTCAACCAAACTGGAAGTCGAACCATCAGTACCCATACCTACGTGCGTCGTTGCACTGGTTGATGTTGCAGCCATATAAAGACCACCACGCCATCCAGTAGGTACGGCATTGTTTCCTGAATTTATTGGAGCGTTATCCCAAACCGCCAACAATTCATCATAAACAGAGTTGTTCGTAGCCCCTCCGCCTGTGGCGGCTGTTTGGCCATTTTGCAATCCGCCAGTGGCATAAGAGGTTATGTTGCCATTGATTGTTGGCACAGATACCTGCACGCCATTGATGGTTGCGTAACGGTACACGTCATTGGTACCTGTTCCAGCGTTTGGATTTACCACACCGTTAATGTCTTGATTAAAAATCGCATCCAAAGAATCATGTGTGGCGCTGTCCGCACCGCCGTTCAGGCTACCCACATCAGCACTCGTGCCATCCCCCGAACGATCCCAGAAGTAATACCACTTACCTTCCACCTGCACTGGCGCAATCAGCTTGCCGCTGGCACCCAGATCAATCACCGACGAACCTGCTGGTGACGAATCCTTGTTGTCCACCACCACGGTCTTGTCCACAATCACTTGTGAATTGGTGGCTGTGTTCTGGAACACAAAGTAGTTGGTGGTGCCATTGCTGACTTCACCCACGTTGGCCCAGTAACCATTGCCCACTTCCAGCGTCAGCTTGTCTGCGCTGGTGCCGTCCACCACCACTTGGTGGAACTTGGTGGTGGCGCTCAGGGCAGTGCCTGCACCCACGTTGGTCCAGGTCTTGCCGTCGTCGCTGGTGGTGCTGGTGCGGATGGCATTGAAGCCCGCCATGTCGTTGACATCTTTGGCCGAGAGGGTCAGCGTGTTGGCGCTGATGTCGGTGGCCATGTCGATGCGTTCGATGCTTTCGATGCGGCTGTTTTCTTCCAGACCCATCGCGCTTGAATTGGTCACGGCCGTCAGGTCCAGCGTCATGCCTGCGCTCAAGCGGATCGTGTCGAAGCCTTCACCGCCATCCACCAAGGTTAGCGTAGCGCCAGTGTTGGTCGACAAGTTGCTCGCGTCAGACGCTTGCAACACCATCGTGTCGTTGCCACGGCCCGCATAGAAGCGGTCCACACCACCGTTGCCGATGAGGGTGTCGGCATTGATCGTGCCCAGCACCGTCTCGCCTGCCGACGTACCAGTCAAGCTGACGGCATTGCTCACTGTTTGTGGGCTGCTCATGACCAGGTAATAGGCACCATTGCTGCTGTCACGTGAATAATCGCCAACAATCAGGTCGCTCAAGCCATCGCCGTTGAAGTCACCAGCGCCCGATGCTGTCGCGCCAAAGGTGTAACCCAAACCGTCGTCTGTGATCTTGAAGCCCTGAGAGGCTGCCAAGATGCCGCTGTTGAAGTCCAACCCTGTACCGGTGGCGTTGCCATAGATCACAAAAGCCGCTTTACCGACGCTAGGAGCCGATGCGTCACCAAGCAAGAGGTCCGACAGACCGTCCCCGTTGACGTCACCCAAGCTGGACATCTGATTGGCACCAATGGCGCCAAAGTTACCCGCACCTGTCACCTTGTAGCCTTGGCTGGCATTGATGACGCCACTGCTCAAGTCAAGTGCATTGCCTGTGCTGTTGCCGTAGACCACATATACGGTGTTTGTTTTGGTCCCGACCAACACATCGGCCAATCCATCACCGTTGACGTCGCCTGCACTGGAAACCTGGATACCCAAACCCGAATTGGCAGCACCCGAAATTTTGAAACCTTGTGATGCGGGAATGCTGCCCGCAACCATGTTCACAGTGGTGGCTGTGGCATCTTTTTGACCATACACCACATAAGCCGCATTGGCATTGGTTGTCCCGATGATGATGTCGGCCAAACCGTCACCGTTGACATCACCTGCGCCTGAGATTTGCTCGGCTGTCTCTACCTGAGCCAGCATCTTGAAGCCCTGGCTTGCAGCAATGGTGCCACTGCTCAGGTTCAAGTTGGTGTTGGCCGTACTGCCATACACCACATAGGCCAAGTCGTCCATGAGCGAGTTCAACACCATGTCACCAATACCGTCCCCGTTCATGTCGCCCGTACCTGAGACACTGAAACCAAAGCCTTTGGTTGTAGGCCCAGTGATGCTGAAGCCCTGGCTTGGCGTCAAAGAACTCACACTCACATTGGTGCTGGTTTTGCTGCCATAAATGATGTAGTCCACACTGGGGCCAGTGTTCAGGAAATCAGACGGTGCACTGACCATCACATCGGCCAAGCCGTCGCCGTTGATATCGCCAATGCCCGAGACACTACGTCCAAGCTGGCTGCCCACTCCGATTGAGTCGCGCGTGCCGGTGATTTT
This sequence comes from Limnohabitans sp. 2KL-3, assembly GCF_001269405.1. NCBI lineage: Bacteria > Pseudomonadati > Pseudomonadota > Betaproteobacteria > Burkholderiales > Comamonadaceae > Limnohabitans > Limnohabitans sp. 2KL-3. The sequence goes on along the minus strand of NZ_CXON01000035.1, from coordinate 18,501 downwards.
GAAGCCTGCCGTTGCGTCAATGCTGTCGTTGACCACATTGGCCCCCAAGCCCGCCGAATTGCCATAGACAACAAAGGCCGAACCAGTTTGGCCGCTGGACGAAATGGCACCCACAATGACATCGTCATAGCCGTCGCCGTTCACATCGCCAGCGCTCGAGAGGGAATACCCCAGAGAAATTTGCGTGGTGCTGCCATAAGCCGGCAAAGCAGGAATACTGCCATCGGCATTCAGCGTCAAGAAGTTGAACGTCGTTGTGTCTGTGATGCCTGCATAAGCGTTACCGCCCAAGTCCTTCACAGCGGTGGGAGCCACCTTCACGTAATAACCCCTGCCAGCGGTCAAATTGGCGCTGGGGTTGATGGTGAGTGTGTTGCTGTTCCAGCCAGCCAAAGTGCCGCCCGCGCTGCCCACACCGGTGGCCGCGTTGAAGCTTTCCACCAGCGCGTTGGTGCTGGCGTTGTACAGCTCGATCACGCCCGTGCCTGCTTTGACCACTTCGTTGAAGGTCAGCGTCAAGTCGGTCGTCAGGTTGGTGGCGGCCACTTGGGCGTTGTCGGCCGGTGAGGTGCTCACCAGTGTGGGCGGCAGGTCCATCACCACGTTGGAGATGGCGCTGTCGACAATCACTTGCGAATTGGTGGCCGTGTTTTGGTACACCTTGTAAGTGGCCGCGCCGTTGCTCACGGTGCCCACTTGCGTGAAGCCCGCACCCAGGTTGAGGGTGTCGGCAGCCGTGCCCTCCACCACCACTTGGTGGAACTTGGTGGTCGCGCTCAGTGCGGTGCCCGTCACGTTGCTCCAGGTCTTGCCATCGTCGCTGACAGTGCCGGTGCGGATGGCATTGAAGCCCGCCATGTCGTTCACATCTTTGGCCGTGATGGTCAGCGTGTTGGCTGCCGTGTCAGTGGCCATGTCGATGCGTTCGATGCTTTCGATGCGGCTGTTTTCTTCGAAGCCCATCGCACCCACATTGGTGATGGCGGTCAAGTCCAGTGTCATGCCTGCACTCAGGCGGAGGGTGTCATAACCTTCACCGCCCTGCACCATTTCACGGGTGCTGCCGGTATTGCTGGCCAGGTTGCTCGCGTCAGACGCTTGAAGCACGATGGTGTCGTTGCCCTTGCCTGCAAAGAAGCGGTCCACGCCACCGTTGCCAACAAGCACGTCGTTGCCTGCGGTGCCAAGCACAGCTTCGTCAGAGGCCGTGCCGGTGAGGTTGATGGCGCTGGTGACGTTTTGTGTGCCGCCCAAAGTGAGGTAATAGGCGCCAGCGTTGCTGTTCGTTGATGGTGCTCCCATGATGAGGTCACCCAAACCATCACCGTTGATATCGCCTGCACTGGCGACAGCGCCACCAAATGCTGTGCCTGCGGGGCCAACAAGTTTGAAACCTTGATTGGCGGCAATGGTGCCCGTGCTGATGTCAACACCCAAATTAGTGGAAGCACCATAGACGATGTACGTCGCGTTGTTACCGCCATCACCAACGATGATGTCTGCCATGCCGTCGCCGTTGATGTCGCCCGCGTTGGAAACAGACCATCCAAAACTGTTTACTTGACCATTGATTTTGAATCCTTGAGAGGCAGGAATCACAGCACCCAACTGAAGGCCTGTGCCGGAACTATTCCCGTAAACAACATATGTTTCAGCTCTGTTTTTCCCACGACCCACGATCAAATCTGCCAGACCGTCTCCGTTAACGTCACCGGCACTGGAAACGGAGAAACCATATGTACTGTCACCAATTACCCCGGCCAATCTAAATCCTTGCGTTGCAGCAATGGTTCCTGACGTCATTGAAACGGCTGTACCTGTTGAGTTTCCATACACAACATAGGCACCACCGCCCCCACTAGAAGTGTTGTTCTCACCAAGAATCAGGTCGCCTAATCCGTCACCATTGACATCACCGGCACTAGAAACTGAATAACCTATGCCATCGAGACCACTGATCACAAAACCACTTGATGAAGCGATCGCGTTGTCAATGCTCAGGGTATTGCTTGTCGGTAGGCTTGTTGTGCCATAAAGCACAAAGGCTTTGCTTTGGCTAGTTTGACCAATAATGAAATCGGCTAAACCATCTCCGTTCACGTCACCAGCGGCAGAGACAGAGTTCGCAAGAGAAGCTTGACCTGATGGTGTAAGAATGTTGAATCCATTACTGGCTGCAATGCCCGCATCAAGATTCATTACCCCTACAGGTGACTGAGCTTTTCCATAAATGACGTACGCTGTCCCACCACCAGTTGATGGAGGCCAACCACCCACCAACAAGTCGGCAAAGCCATCGCCGTTAACGTCGCCAGCACTTGAGACTGAGTAACCGATGTTTTGTCCACTGCTGATGGCAAACCCAAGAGATGGCGCAATGGTGCCATTGACCAAACTCACACCTGTACCCGATGAACTTCCATAAACAACGTATGTTGTTGGCGATGTGTGTACATTGAAATCCCAATTGGTACCCACAATCACGTCATCGTATCCGTCGCCGTTCACATCGCCTGCACTGGAAACAGACCAGCCCAACTTGCTGCCCGTCGCGCCACCGTAAGGCGGCACCACCGGAATACTGCCATCCGAATTCAGCGTCAAGAAGTTGAACGTCGTTGTGTCTGTGATGCCTGCATAAGCGTTACCGCCCAAGTCCTTCACAGCGGTGGGAGCCACCTTCACGTAGTAACCCGTGCCAGCGGTCAAATTGGCGCTGGGGTTGATGGTGAGGGTGTTGCTGTTCCAGCCAGCCAAAGTGCCGCCTGCGCTGCCCACACCGGTGGCCGCGTTGAAGCTTTCCACCAGCACGTTGGTGCTGGCGTTGTACAGCTCAATCACGCCCGTGCCTGCTTTGACCGCTTCGTTGAAGGTCAGCGTCAAGTCGGTCGTCAGGTTGGTGGCGGCCACTTGGCCGTTGTCGGCCGGTGAGGTGCTCACCAGTGTGGGCGGCAGGTCCATCACCACGTTGGAGATGGCGCTGTCGACAATCACTTGCGAATTGGTGGCCGTGTTTTGGTACACGTTGTAAGTGGCCGCGCCGTTGCTCACGGTGCCCACTTGCGTGAAGCCCGCACCCAGGTTGAGGGTGTCGGCAGCCGTGCCCTCCACCACCACTTGGTGGAACTTGGTGGTCACGCTCAGGGCAGTGCCCGTCACGTTGCTCCAGGTCTTGCCGTCGTCGCTGAGCGAGTTAATGCGGATGCTGTTGAAGTCGGCCATGTCGTTCACATCTTTGGCCGTCAGCGTCAGCGTATTGGCTGTGGCGTCGGCACCGAGGTTGATGCGCTCGATGCTGTTGATGCGGCTGGCACCTTCGTTGACCATGGCACTCACATTGCTGATGGTGGTCAGGTCCAGGTTCACACCTGAGGCCGACACTTGCAGGGTGTCAAAACCCGTGCCGCCGTCGACCATGGCCTTGACGCTGCCCACCACGTTGTTGGCCAAGTTGCTCACGTCAGAGGCTTGCAGCACGACGGTGTCGTTGCCTTTGCCTGCGTTGAAGCGGTCCACACCGCCATTGCCCGTCAGGGTGTCGTTGCCGCTGGTGCCAATGACCAGTTCGTCGGAAGCTGTGCTCGTGGCGGTGGCAATGTTGCCGCTGATGAATTGTGAGCCGCCATAAACGATGTAGGTCTTGCCTGCGGCGCTCTGCGCTGTGCCATTGACCACAGGGTCTGCGTCAGCCGCGCCAATGATCAAGTCGTCATAGCCATCACCGTTGACATCGCCCGCATAAGAGACTTCTTGGGCTTGCCCCAGACCATCGGCAAATGACTGTGCGTTGATGACAAATCCACCCGTACCCGATGCAACAGCCGACAAATTGACCGCTGTGCCACCCGTTTGGCCATACACAACATAAACACGACCCGTCAAACTGCTGGTTGACTGGGATGCACCCACAATCAAGTCGGCCAAGCCATCACCGTTGATGTCACCGGCACTTGAAACAACATACCCGGCAACATCGTTGCTTTGACCATTGATGGCATAGCCACCATTGCCAGACAAGACATTGTCCAAAGAAACCGTGGTGGTGTTGGTCTTGCCAAACACCACATAAGCGCGTCCGTTGTTGGAGGCACCTGCATTCGATACACCGATGATCGAATCAGACAAGCCGTCACCGTTGACGTCACCCGCATTGGAGACGGAATAACCGCTGCTGGTATCGCTCGTGCCGCCCTGAATGGTGTAACCCGCTGTCAAACTGTTCAAATTGACGGCAGTTGTACCGGTTTGACCGAACACCACATAGCTGCTGCCGGGGAAGGTTGTGTTCGTTGCATTGGTGCGGCCGTATGAACCGATCAACAAATCTGCCAAACCATCACCGTTCACGTCGCCTGCGTTGGAGGTCGTGAAACCGCTCCAGTCTGCAGCGCACTGTCCTGTGATGACAAAACCGCCCACGCCTGAGGCCACGTTGGCCAAATTGATGGATGGCGTTCCGGTGGTCCCATAGACCACATAGCTCTTGCCCGTTGCAGAACCACCGTTTTGAGGCGCACCCACGATCAGGTCTGCCAAGCCGTCACCGTTGACATCGCCTGCATTGGAAACAGACGAACCAAAACCATCGGTTGCCGCTTGTCCGTTGATCACAAAACCGTCCGTGCTTGTGCCTGACGTGAATGCATTGACCTCTACGGCTGTGGTGCTGGTCTTGCCATACACCACATAGCTTCTGCCGGCATTCGTCACGTTTGAAGGATCGCTAAAGCGTGCCCCCACGATCAAGTCCGCCAAGCCATCGCCGTTGATGTCGCCAGCAGTTGACACCGAAGTGCCAATAAAGTCATTGGCACTGGCACCGTTGATTGCAAAACCACCCACACCTGCTGCAACAGAAGACAGGTTGAAAGCAGGAATACCCGCTGAACCGCCAAACACCACATAGGCACGGCCTGCAAAACTGCCACCCACCGTGGTGGATGCCTGAGATGCACCGATGATGACATCGTCAAAACCATCGCCGTTGACATCGCCAGCGTTGGACACGCTGCGGCCACTGGTTTCAGACGCCACCGTGCCGTCGATGGAGTTGGTCAACGCCACATAGGACAAAGGCACCGTCTGACCCACCGTGTCGGTCGCAGCCGAGAAGGCCGTGCTGCCGCCGGTGGCGGTGATGTTGGTGAAGCTGGCTTCGGTACCGCCTGCGGTTTTGTCCCAGGCGCGGAACGTCAGGGCGTTGCTGGCGCCTGCGTAGTTGGCGTTGGGCTTGAAGTACAGGCGGTTGTCGGCGTCCGAGCCGATCAAGAAGGCGCGTGCATCGCTGAGTGCGGTGCTGGTGTCCACGGCGGTCCAGGTGGTGCCGCCGTTGGTGCTGTAGAACAGCGTGCCGTTGGCCGTGTCTACACCGGTGATGGCCATGCCTTTGCCGTCGGTGGCGTTGGCATCGGTCACGCCGCCCAAGAGGCTGCTGACCAGCACACCCACAGCGCCTGTGGGCGTGGCCGGGGTGGCGCTTTGGGCCAGGTTGGCAAAGCTCAGAGCCGTGTCGGCCAGGACGGGGGCAGAGTTGACCACGGGCTCCACATGCAAGGTGACTGCATTGCCGCTGTAAGGCGTGCTGCCGCCGTTCTTGGTGCCAGACACGTCCACGGTGGCACCCGAAGTGGGGGCCACGGCAGCCGAGTCGTCGACCAGGCGGGCGGTCAGATCTTGCTTGTTGACCAGCGAGGTGTTGCTGGCCGAGGGCACAAAGCGGATCAAGTCGGTCTTGGCCAGGAACACCGAGGTGCTGTCGGACAAGCCAGCGGCCAAGTTGGTCCAAGTGGTGCCGCCGTTGGTGGAGTACTGGTACTGGCCCAGGTTGCTCAGGTCGGTGCCCGTGCCCGCCGAGGTGATGACCACGCCGCGCATGGTGTCGAAGTCGGCGTCGGTGTAGGTGCCGCCGAAGAGGGCTTCGACGGATTGGGCTGGGGTGGCGGTGATTAAAGTGCTTGTGATTTCCGACAATGACAGTGAATCCACTGCGATGATGCCGCCATACGCGCCTACAGCACCCGACAAACCATTCGGTGACAAGTTCACAGTTGCACTTGTGCTGGTCGCAGTGAATGTGAACTGGGCAGTCTGCCAGCCGTCTGACAATCCCGAACTGGTGTATGTATTGCTTACACCATCGATTGTGATTTTCAACTGACCACCAGAGTAATCAGCTCCCAACGTGAACTGCTGCCATTGCACGGCATAGGTGTATTTCTGACCCACAACGAGTCCGGACAAAGTCGACGACATCGCCTCTGCGATATTTGGCTGTGTCGGTGCCGAAGCATTCATCGAGAAAAGGTTGACGAAATTCCCACCGTTGACAGAAGTGCCATTGAGGTTGGCAATTGTCAAACCTGTGTAACCCCAGGTGGAGTTAGCCGCATCATTCAAATCAGGTGTACCCGCTGCAACTGTCCAGCCTGATGGCATGGACTGTATGCTTGCAGTTCCGTTAATGGCCGAAGTAGTTATTGGTGTTGCAGACGCCACAGCCGCCCCAAACGCATCCCCCACCACAATCCCATCCGCATCCGAAGACACCGGTGCGCGGTTGAGCAGGTTGATGGTCACGGTGTCACCCGTGCCGCCGCTGTTGCCGCCGCTGAAGGCGGTGGAGCCGCCGTTGACGCTGGCGTTGACCGTGTTGCCGGTGGAGGCCGCTGTCAGTGTGCCCGTGCCGGTTGCGCCCGAGTTGTCGATCAAACGCACCGTGAGGTTGGGCGGGTTGATGGCTTCCACGCCGCTGGCACCGGCAAAGCGGATCAGCGCGGTTTTGTCGGCGTAGACCGCTGTGCTGTCGGTCAGGCCGCCGGCCACGTCGGTCCATGTGGCACCACCGTCTTTGGACAGCTGGTATTTGCCCAAGTTGGTCACGTCGCTTGCGCTGCCTGCCGTGGTGATGGCCACGCCCTTGAAGGTGGCGTTGGCCGTGCCTGCGGCGTTGCTGTCGGTGAAGGTGGCTGCAAACAGGCTGTCGATGGTGACGGCCTGGCTGTAGGCCACGGGCGTGTTGGCGGCCGATGACGCCTCGTTGGCCACGTTGATGGCCTGGTCCACAAACACGGTTGCGCCGTTGAGCGTGTAGGCCTTGTAGGTTTTACCGGCCTGGAAGTTGTAGGCGCTGCCATAAGCGGTGTTCAGGCTGGCGGCGGTTTGGGCCGCGCCCACGTTCCAGCTGGCCAGGTTGACCAGATTGAGCGTGTCGCCCGCGTTGCCACTGACCACCAGCATCTTGGATTCGTCGGCCTGGGTGCTCACCACGTCGGTGGTGCCCGACAAGGCGACCACGGCGGCGTAGTTGAGTTTGAGTGTGTTGTTGCCCGTGCCGGTGAGGTCAATGCTGTTGAAGCTGTTGACCTTGGCCAACACGGTGGCGTTGGTCAGGTCGAGTGTGGAGCCCGTGCCGTCCACCTTGAGCGCGTTAACGCCCGAGCCGCCGTCCAACACCATGGTGTTGGTGGCAGACAACTGAGTGATGTTGTCGGCGTTGATGATGACGGTGTCATTGCCTGCACCGGTGAAGATGCGGTCGGCTCCGCCGTTGGCGGTGACCACGTCAACACCGTCGGCACCGTTGAGGTTGTCGGTGCCACCGGCTGTGGCACCGGAGAGGAAGGAACCGCCGGGGGCTGCGAAGACTTGGTTGGTGGCAACCACTGACCCGTTAGAAAGACCATACGTGTATGACAAAGCATAACCACCAGTGCTCAGACCTGTGATGTTGATGCCAAACAGTCCGACCGACCCTCCTGGAGGTGTCACTATTGTCGAAGAGCCAACGGCAGTGCCTGAAGCATCAAATACTTGCATCTGAATGGCACTGCCAGTGTCCCAACCCAAAACAAAACCGCCATCCACCAATCTGGCAACAAGTGGCGCAACTTCAATCGGAGTTTGAATATCCTTGATAGCGCCAAGAGCCACACCAGCTGAATTAAATTGCTGCCAACGGCCAATCTTTGGTTGTCCTTGTCCATCGAGCTCGGACCAAGTCACGACAAAACTGTTGTCCTTCAATACCGTCACTGATGGGTTGGACGGGCTATTGCCAGTGACGACGACGAATTCAGCCCCTTTCTTTGTGCCATCTGCGTTGAAAATTTGACCGGCGATTTGCTTTTCTGTGCCGTTCAAATGGGTCCAGGTGACTACAAATTCATTGTTGTTAAATGCCTCGACGCTTGAGTAGGTCTGATCACCCAGAACCCGTGTATTCACTTGGAATGTATTGCCCACACGATTACCTTGGGCATCTAAGAGTTGCCCAAAGACACCGTCTGAATTTGGACTGTCAAAATTATTGCTATGCCAAGTCACTACAGCGCCACCATTAGGCAGCGCGGCAATTGAAGGGACATTTTTACTCTGTGTTGTCTCTGCAGGATCACTGACCTTGATAGTCGATCCCAAGGCATTCATGTTGCTGTCGAAGCGTTGGACAAAAATATCCTTGGTCACCTGCCAAGACACCAAAACATCGCCATTACTCAATGTCGTGGATGTCGCTGAATCAGGGAATTGCCCCCCAGCAGCAACGCCTGTCGCGACAGTTACTGTTTTGACTGCATTACCGGCCGCATCAAATTTCGTAGCAACCGTGTCATAAACGCCCCCACGTCCTTGGGACGATGCCACCGTCACCCAGCCACCGTCTGCCAAATAGGTAGATGCTTTATCTGAACTTGTTGACTTATTGGTAATCGACGCACCAGAACCTGTTGCCGTTGAAGCGTTCTGCCCAAACGTCCCATAAGCCTGCGTATCCGAGTTCCCCTGCCCTGCCCTGCCAACGGCGCTGGTGTAGCTGCCATCGGCCACGCTGATGCCCGTGACGCCCGAGCCAGAGGCTGGGGCGGTGGTGGTGAAGGTGTATTGGCTGGACGTGACCTTGGTCAGCGTGCCTGTCGCTGCGCCGCCGCTGAGCAGCGTGATGTCGCTGGCGGTCAAGGTGCCGTCGGCAATGGCTTCGCTGAAGTTCAGCGTGTAGGTCACCGCCTGGCCCAGCGTGGCGTTTCCGCTCACGTTGTCGGTGATGGTCAACTTAGGCGCGGTGGCCGTGGCCGCAAACACGTTGCTCACCACCGTGGGGTTGGCCACGGGGGCGGCGTTGAGTTCGGGCGCAGTCACCGTGTAAGTGAAGGTGTTCGACACCCCACTCACATTGTTGCTGGCGTCCGTGGCCTTGGCGGTGATGGTGTACAGACCGTTGGCCTGATCGGCCTGGGGTGTGTACGTCCACACGCCTGCACCGTTGGTGGTGGTGCTGCCGATTTCGACGTTGTTGTTGTACAGCTTGACCACACTGCCCGCTTCGGCCGTGCCGCTGAGGGTGGGCTTGGCGTCGTCGGTGGTGGTGCCGCTGGGGTTGTTGCCGGTGGCGCTGCCCACGTCGTCAAAGTAGCTGACGATGGCCGGCGCTGCGGGCGCACCCAGGTCTTTGAGCGTGATGGGCGTGCCGCTGAAGGCGGTGGTGCCGCCGTTGCTGCTGGCGTTGGTGGTGGCTCCGTTGGTCAGGCCTGCGGTGCTGGTCTGGCCCGACATGTCGACCAAGCGGGCGCTCAGGTCGTGCAGGTTGAGCGTGGCCACACCCGCTGCCGCCTGGAAGCGGATGAGCGTGGTGGGGGCCAAGAACACGGCATTGCTGTCACCCAAGCCTGCGGCCAGGGGGGTCCAGTTGATGCCGTCGGTGGACCACTGGTACACGCCTTGGTTGCTTTGCTCGGTGCTGGTGCCCGCGTCGGTGATGGCCACGCCTTTGAATTGGCCGTTGGCCACGCTGGCACCGTCCACGTCGGTAAAGCGGGTGCCAAACAGCTCTTGCACGGTCTGGCCAGCGGTGGCCACTGGGGCAGGCGCTGTGGTGGGCGCGCCAAAGTCGGTGACGCTGAGCGCGGTGTTGATGTACACCGTGGCACCGGCCAGGGTGTAGGCCTTGTAGCTTTGGCCAGACACAAAGCCTTGGGCAGCGCCGAACTTGGCGATCAGGTCAAGGCCGGTTTCGGGGAGGAGGGCTGCGGTCCATTGGCTGGTGCCGCCCACCTGTGGGTCGAGCAGCTGCACGGCGTCGCCGCTGTTGCCGTTGACCACGATGAGCTTGGCTTCGTTGAGAGCGGTGAGCGCGTTGTCGCTGGCACCCGACAAGAACTTGGCCGATGCGGCGTTGAGCTTGAGGGTGTTGTTGCCGGTGCCGGTGAGGTCGATGACGCTGAAGTTGCTGACCTTGGCCGCGATGGTGGCGTTGGTCAGGTCGAGCGTGGAGCCCGTGCCGTCCACCTTGAGCGTGTTGATGCCCGTGCCGCCGTCCAGCACCATGTTGGCCGCAGTGGCCAGCTGGGTGATGTTGTCGGCGTTGACGATGACAGTGTCGTTGCCTGCACCGGCGTAGATGACATCGGCACCGCCGTTGGCGGTAATAACGTCAGTGCCGTCGCCACCGGTGAAGGTGTCGGTGCCACCGGCTGTAGCGCCGGAGAGGAAGGAACCGCCGGGGGCGGCGAAGATTTTGTTGTAGGTTGTTCGATTTGCGTCCTCATAGGACAAGGAATATCCACCAGAGGGTAGCGCAACCACGTCCACCTCGTAAATAAGCTGAGTATTCGCTGGTGTGACGTACGCGTTTCCAACGGCATTACCATTGTTGTCAAACACTTGCGTCGTTGCGACGGATGAATTCCATGCCAAAACAAAGCCGCCATCTTTAAGTGCTGCTGCGCTGACATAAATTTCACCAAGAGACCCAGCGACATCTTTGGTGCTTCCAATTGCAACGCCACTCGCGTTGTAAATTTGATATTTGACTTGATAAATATTTGATGAGTCATTGGCTTGCCACGCCACCACAAAATTACCATTTTTCAACACCCGAACCACTGCACTATTAGGTGCATTTGAACTGGTTGCATTGACCACTTGAATAGCACTTCCGATCGGCACCCCATTACTGTCAAATCGTTGAACCTCAAGGTCATAAACACTGGCACTCTTGTTGCTTGTTGCAACAACAAGGAAACCACCATCACTTGTCGCATCTATGCTGCTGGAGTAGGAAAGTCCCGCACTGGTGTTGGCTCTAAATTCGGTTCCAACCTTGTTTCCATTGGCATCAAACACTTGCCCGTATACACGGTCACCACCAGAGGCATCTTGGTTGATCGAAGTCCAGGTCACAACAAAGCCACCCCCTGCCAGTGTTGTTGTCGCTGGGCTGTTTTTTGTTTGGGTAGTATTCGTACTAACAGTGATTTGAGCGCCTATGGCATTCATATTACTGTCATACATTTGCGCCAACACATCTGAATCAACAACTGAACTTATAACGAAACCACCAGTCGTCAAGCCTGTAATTGTCGTACCAGCAGTTCCGGGCGGATTGATTTCAGACGTGCTGACGGAAGCACCAGACGCGTCATAACGGCCAATGAAATGTTTATCTGTTTGCCCGTCGTAACTCAAAGATAACCAGCCACCATCTAGCGTTGAAACCAGTGATTTGTCAGAACCAATGTTTCCTGTTTGAGTCCGGACCGTACCACCGTCTTGGGTCTGCCCAAACGTCCCATAAGCCTGCGTAGCCGAATTGCCCTGCCCGGCCAAGCCGTTGGCTCCGGTGTAGGCACCGTCCATCACGCTGACGCTGGTCGCGCCGTTGCCCGATGCGGGGGTTTGCACGTCCACGGTCCACTCGTTGGTGGTGCCCACGCGGGTCAGTGACCCGGCCTTGAGGGTGCCGTTGCTGACTTTGATGTCGGCTTCGGTCAGGGTGGCCGCGTCGATGCCGCCGCTGAAGCTGAGCGTGTAGCGCACCAAGCCTTGGGCTACGGTAGTGCCACCGCTCACGAAGTTGCCTGCGTTGGTGCTGGCGTTGTCGGTGATGCTGACAGTCACCGCGTCTTGCCCTTGCAGCGGGTTGTTCACCATGCCGTCGGCCGGGTCGGGCACGGGGGCTGTGTTCAGCACGATTTCATTGGCACCCCGGATGGTGACTTTGATCTCTTGGCTGCCGGTGCCGTCTGTGCTCTTGACGGTGACGGTGTCAAACACGGTGTCGCCGGTGTTCAGGGCGTTGGTGGCGGCCTTGGTGTTGTCCAAGGTGTAGGTCCAAGCGCCGGTGGCGGTGTTGAAGGTGAAGTTGCCGTAGGTGCCTGCCAAGGTGGTGGGCGTGGCAAAGGCGGCTTCGTCGGTGTCCACGTCGGCCACCGTCAGTGTGCCGCTGGCCACGGTGGTGGCGCTGTCTTCGGTCAAGTCACCGGTGGCGGGGCCGCTGATGACGGCCACGTCGTTGGTGCCGGTGATGGTGACGGTGATCGGTTTGGTGGCGCTGCCGTCGGCGCTGGCCACGGTCAGGGTGTCAAACACTTGCTGGCCTGCTTTGAGGGCCTGAGTGGCCGCCTTGGTGTTGTCCAAGGTGTAGGTCCACACGCCAGTGGCGGTGTTGAGCGCAAAGTTGCCGTAGGTGCCTGCCAGGTTGGAAGGCGTTTGCAGCGTGGCTTGGCCTGCGTCAGGGTCGGTGACCGTGAGGGTGCCGGTGGCGCTGTTTTGGCTGCCGTTGTCTTCGGTGGCGGAGCCAGTGCTGGTGCCGCTGATGGTGGCCACGGTGTTGGGGCCCACGCGCAGGGTGGCGGTGTCGCCGCTGTAAGGGGTGCTGCCGCCGTGCTTGACGCCCGCGACGTCGATCACGTCACCGGTGACGGGCGCGGTGGTGGCCGAGTTGTCAACCAGGCGAGCTGTCAGGTCGGGCTTGGCAAAGGCCGAGCTGTTGGTGCTGGAGGGCACGAAGCGGATGGCGTCTTCTTTGGCCAGGTACACGGCGGTGGTGTCGGTCAAGCCCGATGGCAGGTCCACCCAGGTGGTGGTGCCAGCCTTTTGGTACTGGTATTTGCCCAGGCTGGTGGCGTCTGTGCCCTGCCCTGCGGACGTGATGGTCACGCCACGGAAAGCGTCGCCGGTGTCCACGTCGGTGTAAGTGGGGCCGAAGAGTTGGTCTACGGTTTTGGAGGCGGTGGCGGCTACCGCACCCGTTGCGGCTGCGATTTGCTCAGCTGTCATGGAGTCAACGGCAATTGCAGCAAGGTTTGTGCTACCGGGTGCGTCGTTGATCCCGACGGTGACATTCATGCTTGATGCCGTTGCAGTGAACGTGAACAAGGCTGTTTGCCAGCCATCGGTCAAAGCTGCTGTGCTTGTATAAACATTGCTGGTGCCGCCAATGGTGATTTTCAGTTGACCACCCGAATAGGTGTTTACTTCTCCGACCACCGTAATTTGCTGCCACTGAATACCATAGGTATAGGTGTTACCAACTGTCAAGCCAGTAATTGGCGCATACATTGATTCAGCGTAGTTATTAAATGAGAGGGCGCCGAGAAAATCTACAAAAGAGCCTCCATTGAGTGAGGCGCCATTGACATTGCTCAGAGTGTATGAACCGGCCAAAGCACCGTTTGCTGCATTGTTGACATCGGGTGTCACACCCGTCGTCGCGGTCCAGCCCGTGGGTACGGAATTCGCTGCAGGCGTGCCATCAATAACGGCAGTTGTCACAACACTTGATGTATTGAACGCAGCCGCCCCCAACACATCCGTAAAGATCACGTCATTGACGTTCACGTTGCCATTGACCACCGGCGCGTCGTTGGTGCCGGTGATGGTGACGGTGATGTCTTGGTTGGCGGTGGCGTCGCTGCTGGTGACGGTGAGTTTGTCGCTCACTTGCTGGCCGGCTTTGAGGGCCTGGGTGGCGGCCTTGGTGTTGTCCAAGGTGTAGGTCCACGCGCCAGTGCTGGCATTCAGCGTGAAGTTGCCGTAGGTGCCCACCAAGCTGGCGGGGGTGGCCGCTTGCAGTGTGGCTTGGCCTGCGTCGCCGTCGGTGACCGTGAGGGTGCCGCTGGCGTTGGCCAGGGTGTCTTCGGTGGCCACGCCGGTGGTGGTGCCGCCGATGCTGGCGTTGTCGTCCACAGGCGTGACGGTGATGGCCACGGTGTCGCTGTCGGTCACGTTTTGGCCGTCGGTGGAGAGCACCGTGAGGGTGTCGTTGCCGTTGTAGTTGGCAGCGCCTGTGTACTTGATGGTGGCCAAGGCGGCGTTGATTTGCGCTTGTGTGCCGCTCAGGGTCATCGTGGCGCTGTTGTTGGCACCAGCGGTGATGGTGGCACCACCCGACAGGGTGACGTTCAGGTTGCCGTTGAGCACGCTGATTTGTGTGGTGGCCAGGTTGCCGTCGGCATCAGACACGCTGATGCCAGTGATGGCTTGCTGGGTGTCTTCGGCCACGGTTTGGGTGGCGGCGGGCACGGTGTTGACCGGTGCCACGTTGAGGACCACAGCGTAGTTTTGCAGTGCGTTGGCCGCTGTGCCACCGGTGCCGGTGACGCTGGCTTCGATTTGCGTGTTGCTGTCAGCCACCAGGTCGGCACCCGAAACGAGGATGCTGAAGGTGCCGTCTGCCAGCACTGTGCCAGGCAAGGCTGCGCCTTTGACTGTCAAGGTGACGGTGTCGCCTGCGGCGAACTTGCCCGTCACTTTGCCGGTCACGGTGATGTTGCCTGACGCTTCGGTGCTGTTGATGATGTTGTCAGCGGTGACAGGGTCGATGCTGATGGCCGTGAGCTTGCCAACAGTGTTGGCGTCTTCGACCACGTAGTCTTGCGCGGCTTCTGCCGTTTGCTTGACAGCGCTGCCGGGCACGGTAGCCGCGATGCGGGCTTCAACGCGGGTGTCGGTGTCGGCCTTGAGGTCAGCAGTGTTGACGGCGATGCTGTACACGCCTGCTGCGTTGACGGTGCCGGTGAACTTGACATCGTTCACCGTCAAGGTGACCACGTCGCCTGCTGCAAATGCACCTGTGGCTTTGCCGGTGAGTGTGGTGCTGACAGCGGTCCCTTCGGTGGTGTCGATGATGTTGTTGCCTGCCACGGGGTCCAGCGTCAAAGCGGTCTTGAGCGCTTCGGTGTTGGTGTCCTTGGTGTAGGGCCGTGTGTTGGTGTAGGTGGCGCTGTTCATGGCACCGTCGTGGGCCAGCACGCTGGCGGCCACGTTGGCTCCTGCACCCAAAGCTGCGCCGGGAACACCAGTCACGCTGTATTGGCCGGCGGCATTGACGGTGGCGCTGTAGGGCGTGCCTGTGCCGTTGACGGTGATGGTGACCACGTCGCCTGCTTTGAATTCGCCTGTCACGGTGCCGGTGATGGTCACAGTGCCGGCTGTTTCGCTGGCAGTCAGGAAGTCGTCGCCCGTGATGGCGTCGATGCGGATGGCGCCGACGGGGGTGCTGGTGTCCACCACCGCGATGTCTGTACCTTCAGCAGACGCTTGGTTGCCCGGGGCAATGAGCTGTGCCTTGACGGTCAGGCTTTGGCCGTTGGCAGGCGCTGTCAGCTCTTGCGTGATGCTGGCCGCGCTGATCTGCGCTTGCGTGAGCACGATGTCTTGCGGCGTGCCGTTGATGGTCACACGCAAGGTGTCACCCGCTTTGGCAGCGGTGGGGATGGTGATGTTCACGCCCACCGTGCCGCTGAGCTCAGCCACGTTGATGAAGCCGTCGTTGTTGGTGTCTTCGGTGATGACAACGACTGGGGCACCGGCGATGACGGTGCGCAAGATGGCGCTGTCTTTGGCGTCGGGCGTGGGGCTGGCGTTGCCCGCTTGGTCTTTGATGCTGGCCGAGACTTCAAAGGTGTTGCTGTCGCCCACGCTGTTGTAGTCGGTGATGACGATTTGTTTGGCGTCAATTTGCGCTTGCGTGAGGGTGATCAAGCGCTGGCTGTTGCCGCTGGCGTTCACCGTGAGGGTGTCGCCCACGGCAGCGCCTGCGGGCAAGCTGATGGTGACTTTGATCTTGCCGCCGGTGGCCGTCAGCTCTGCGGCGGTGATGATGCCGTCACCTGTAGCCGTGTTGTTGTCGGTGTCAATGTTCACGCCCACAGCGCTGATGCGCGGGCCGTTGGGGTTGACCGGGTCCACTTTGCTGAAGTCGCTCAGATCGAGCTTGGCGCTGACGGTGCCGGGGTTGCTGACGTTGCCCGATGCAGCGGCTTTGAGCGTGGAGGTGACGGTGAAGGTGCTGCCGTCAGCAGGCGCTGCAAAGCTGGTGAGGATGCCGTTGGCAATTTGTGTGGCCGTGAGTGTGAAGGTTTGCGGCACGCTCACACCGTCGGTCACGATGATGGTGTCGCCCACCACAGCGCCTGCGGGCACGGTGACTTTGACGTCGATTTGGCCCGAGAGCTCGGCTTTGTTGATGAAGCCGTTGTTGTCGGCGTCTTCGAGGATGACCACGGTGGGCGCACCGGCCAGGCTGGTGTCGATGGTGGCGCTGTCGGTCACTTTGCCGCTGGTGTTTTTGGCCAAATCGCTCAGCTCGGCGGTGGCCACAAAGTTGGTGCCGTTGGCCGGGGCGTTGAAGACGACCAGCACTTGGCGGGCCGCGACTTGTTCGGCGCTGAGGGTGAATTCTTGCGCGGTGTTGCCCGTGCCTTCCACCACCAGGGTGTCGCCCGCTTTGGCGTCCGAGGACAGGGTGACGGTGGCGAAGATTTTGCCGCCTGTCAGTTCGCTCACGCCCAGAACGCCGTTGCCCACGCCGCCGTTGTCGGTGTCCGAGGTGATGACGATGCTGACGTTTTTGCTGGCGTTGGCGGGGTTGGTGTCGGGGCCGAAGTTGGAGGTGTCCAGCTTGGCGCTGTCGGTGGCTTCGGGCGTGGTGTTGCCAGAGCTGTCTTTGAGCACCGCTTTGACCGACAGGCTTTGCCCTTCAGCGGGCACGGAGAAGTTGCCCGTGACTTTGCCTGCAGCGATGGCCGCGCTGTCCAGGGTGATGACTTGCGCTTGGCTGCCGTCGGCCAGGCTGATGGTGACTTTGTCGCCCACGCTCACCAGTGCCTTGTCAAAGCTGGCGCTCACGCTGAGGCTGGTTTTGTTGCCCAACTCAAGGCGGTTGACCCAGCCGTCGTTGTTCACGTCGGCGTCGATGGCCAAGCCCAGGGCCTGGCCACCGTTGGGCAGCGTGGTGTCCACCACGGCGGTGTCGCTGCCCTCGGCAGACGCTTGGTTGCCCGGGGCAATGAGCTGGGCCTTGACGGTCAGGCTTTGGCCGTTGGCAGGCGCTGTCAGCTCTTGCGTGATGCTGGCCGCGCTGATTTGCGCTTGCGTGAGCACGATGTCTTGCGCCGTGCCGTTGATGGTCACACGCAAGGTGTCACCTGCTTTGGCAGCGGTGGGGATGGTGATGTTCACGCCCACCGTGCCGCTGAACTCAGCCACGTTGATGAAGCCGTCGTTGTTGGTGTCTTCGGTGATGACGACCACGGGGGCGCCAGCGATGACGGTGCGCAAGATGGCGCTGTCTTTGGCGTCGGGCGTGGGGCTGGCGTTGCCCGCTTGGTCTTTGATGCTGGCCGAGACTTCAAAGGTGTTGCTGTCGCCTACGCTGTTGTAGTCGGTGATGACGATTTGCTTGGCGTCAATTTGCGCTTGCGTGAGGGTGATCAAGCGCTGGCTGTTGCCGCTGGCGTTCACCGTGAGGGTGTCGCCCACGGCAGCGCCTGCGGGCAAGCTGATGGTGACTTTGATCTTGCCGCCGGTGGCAGTCAGTTCTGCGGCGGTGATGATGCCGTCACCTGTAGCCGTGTTGTTGTCGGTGTCGATGTTCACGCCCACAGCGCTGATGCGCGGGCCGTTGGGGTTTGCCGGGTCCACTTTGCTGAAGTCGCTCAGATCGAACTTGGCGCTGTCGCTGCCGGGGTTGCTGATGTTGCCGCTGGCCGCGGACTTGAGCGTGGCGCTCACGGTGAGCGTGGCGCCGTCAGCGGGTGCGGTGTAGGTCAGCTCCACCCCGCCGTCGATTTGGGCTTGGGTGAGTGTGATGTTTTGCGGCTGGCCCACACCGTCGGTCACGGTGAGGATGTCACCGGCCACCGCGCCTGCAGGGGCTGTGACTTTGACGTTGACCAGGCCCTTGAGTTCGGCCAGGCTCACAAAGGAGTTGTCGTTTTCATCTTCTTGGATGACGACTTTGGGGGCGCCGGGCAAGTCGGTGTTGATGACGGCAAAGTCTTCGACCTTGTTGCTGATGTTTTTGGCCAAATCGCTCAGTTGGGCGGTGGCCACGAACTTGGTGCCGTTGGCCGGGACTTTGGCAAAGTCAGTGACCACCTCTTTGGCGGCCACTTGCGCAGCGCTCAGGGTGATGGTTTGTGCGTCGTTGCCCGTGCCTTCGATGACCAGGGTGTCACCGGCTTTGGCGTCCGCCGAGAGCTTGACTTTGACGCTGATCTTGCCTGCGGCCAGCTCGGCGACGCTGAGCACCGCGTTGCCGCCACCGGCTTCGAGGTCGGAGGTGATCTCGATGCTGATGTTTTTGTCGGCATTGGCCGGGTCCACCGTGGGGTCGACGGGGCCGAAGTTGGAGGTGTCGCGCTTGGCGCTGTCGGTGGCCTCGGGCGTGGCGTTGCCAGCGCTGTCTTTGAGCACGGCCTTGACGTTGATGCTGGCGCCTTCGGC
>NZ_CXON01000034.1:0-25217 GCF_001269405.1 Limnohabitans sp. 2KL-3 | reverse complement strand
CGATGACCAACAAAATGTGGATGAAGCCACCCAGCGTGTAGGAAGACACCAGCCCAACCACCCACAGCAAGAGCAAAACGATCGCAATGGTTTCAAGCATGGTGTGGGCCTAGTTTGTGTTCTTGTTGATTTCGTGGCCAACCACACCCCCCACGGCCGCACCACCCAAGGTGCCTGCCGCGCTGCCGCCCGTCAAAATGGAGCCGCCAACGGCCCCCACACCTGCGCCAATGGCGGTTCTTTTTTCTTGCTCAGTCATGCCAGCGCATGCGCTGAGGCCCAAGACGAGCGCGACCGCGGCCGCTGTGCGCAAGCCGCAAGAGGGAAGGGGGATTTTTTTCATGATGGAACTCCTGGACGGGTTAGAGGAACGCTCGACCCCTGCCTGAATCCAAAGGGCTCAGGCAGGGTCAGCCGTTTCAGCATAGGAGCCGCGTGTTGTTCCGTCTGTGGCTTGCCTCACCAAAGAGTCCACTGATTTGTAGGAGCGACGCCCCCGTCGCGAAAAGCCCAGCAAACCACCCGCATCCCCCGAGGGCAGGGCTCCCACAAAATGCCAGGCACCCCCCCTTGTAGGAGCGACGCCCCCGTCGCGAAAAGCCTCGCAGCCCACAACCCATCGCCCCGAGGGCGGGGCTCCCACAAAATGCCAGGCACCCCCCTGTAGGAGCGACGCCCCCGTCGCGAAAAGCCCAGCAAACCACCCCCATCCCCCCGAGGGCAGGGCCCCACAAAATGCAGGCGGCAGCCCCGCCGCATGGCAGGTCAGGTCACTCGGCGCTCAGCACCCGCCCGGGGTTGAGCAGGTTGTGCGGGTCCAGGGCTTTTTTGACGGCCCGCATCATGGCCAAGGCTGTCGGGTCTTTGTAGAGCGGCAGCTTGCCCGCTTTGAGTTCGCCCACGCCGTGTTCGGCACTGATGGAGCCTTTGAACCGGCTGACTTGGTCAAACACCACGGTGTTGACCGCGTCTTCATGGGCAAGCACAAACGCTTTGCCGTCTTGGCCCTCGGGTGCTTGCACGTTGTAGTGCAAGTTGCCATCACCCAAATGGCCAAAATCAACCAGGCGCACGCCCGGAAACGTCTGGGCCAGCAAAGCGTCGGTTTCGGCCACAAAAGCAGGGATCAAGGACACCGCAATGCTGATGTCGTGTTTCACGTTCGGGCCTTCTTGCTGCTGCGCCAAGGTGATGCTTTCACGGATGTGCCAAAGTCCACGGGCTTGTGTCAGGCTTTCGGCCACCACGGCATCGGTCACGCAGCCGTGGTTCATCGCCTCTTCAAGGAGCGATTCAAACTGGCTGCGGGCATGCGCCTCGTTTTCGCTGTCCGAGTTTTCGATCAGCACGCACCAAGGCGTTTCTTGCCACAAAGGCACGCGCAGTTGGGGGTAATGTTTGTCCACCAAGCTCAGGGCAAATTGCCCCATGACCTCAAAACCCGTCAGGCTGGGCCCCAAACGCTGGTGCGCCAGGCCCAGCAGGGCCACAGCCGCTTCCATGCTGGGCACGGCGGCCCAGGCGGTCAGCTGTGCAGCAGGCTGCGGAAACAACTTCATGGTGGCCGCTGTGATGATGCCCAAAGTGCCCTCGCTGCCAATCATCAAATGGCGCAGGTCATAACCTGTGTTGTCCTTGCGCAGCCCTGTCAGGCCACTCCAGACCTCGCCCTGAGCGGTGACCACTTCCAGGCCCAGGCACAGCTCTCGGGTGTTGCCGTAGCGCACCACTTGTGTGCCCCCGGCGTTGGTGCCCAAATTGCCGCCAATGGTGCAGCTGCCTTCGGCCCCCAAACTCAGAGGGAACAGCAATCCGGCACTGTCGGCAGCAGCTTGCAGGTTCTGCAGCACGCAGCCTGCCTCGACGGTGATGGTCAGGTTGTCTTTGTCGATGGCACGCACAGCGTTCATGCGGGTCATGCTCAACACAATTTGTGTGCCTGAAGCGTCAGGCACGCTGCCCACCACCAAGCCAGTGTTGCCACCTTGCGGCACGATCGAGGTTTGGGCCGCTGCACAAGCCTTGACCACGGCCGCCACCTGCGCGGTGTCTGCAGGCCGCACCACGGCCAAGGCCCGGCCCTGAACACGTTTGCGCCAGTCTTGTTCCCAAGTGGCCAGGTCTACCCCCGGTGTTTCATGGGTCAAGACGTGGGCATCGCCACAAATTTGGCGCAGTTGCGCGAGCAAGGTTGTATGAGCGAGGCTGGGGCTGGACGTGGTCATGGGCAGGGTGTGGGTCAAGTTCAAGGCAACAAGCGGCTTGTTTTGGGGACTGATGTGTGGGCCGCAAAGCCGCCCTCACTGGAGCCTTAATTTTTGGTCACAGGCACAAACAAGCCAGTCGCCTTGGCGGCTTTGAAGCGGATGCGCACATGCAGGGCGCAGGCCACGAACAGCACCACACAAAGCAAAGTCTGTAGACCGGCCAAGCCCGACGAGGGCCAAGCATCGCCCCAGGCACGGACCACGCCTTCGGTGAAATAAAGCCAGATCAGCAAACTGACCCAGCGGTAGGTGTACATGCGATTTTTGAGTAAACCGGCAAGCGGCAGGCAAAGGGGCAAGACCTTGATGGCCCACCAAGAGCCGCCCGGGCGCAAGGGGGCCAGCCACAGCTCCCAAAGCAGCCCCGTCAAAATCAGGCCCAGCAAGCTGCCAACGGCCATCCATCGGGTCAAGTCAAGGCCCTCCGGGATGCGTTCGGTCTCAGAAAGGGGGGCGTTTTGTGGGGGGGGCGTGGTGTGGGGCTTCATTGCGGTGGCATCATACCGGGCATGTTGCCTACCGCCTACAAGACCTCGTTGTACGACCATGCCCGCCTGTGGTGGCAAGAGCTTTGTGCCTTTCCCTGGCGTCAGATGGCGGGTGTTTTGGCCCGGCGTTTTCGAGATGCTCGCCTGGGGGTGAGCGCGGGCTCATTGACCTTCACCACCATGCTGGCCATCGTGCCGCTGTTTGCGGTGGGCCTGGCCGTGTTTGCGGCGTTTCCGGTGTTTGGCAAGTTCCAGGACACGATCCAGCGTTGGTTGGTTGAAAGTCTGGTGCCCGAGAGCATTGCCCGCCAGGTGCTGAGCTATTTGACGCAGTTTTCGCGAAAAGCCAGCCGCCTGGGTTCGGTGGGTTTGGTCGCGGTGTTGATGTCGGCCGTGGTTTTGATGGTCACGATCGAGCGCACCTTGGGCCAGATTTGGGGCTTGCAACGCCAGCGGCCATTGCCACAAAGGGTCTTGCTGTACTGGTCGGCCATCACCCTGGGGCCTTTGTTTTTGGGGGCCAGCCTGGCCATCACCTCGTATGTGGTCACTGCCTCGCAAAATGTGGTGGATGTCTTGCCCGGCCCGATTCGGTGGTTGCTCGACAGTTTTGAGTTTGTGTTGCTCACGGCCTGTGTGAGTGGTTTGTATTTTTATGTGCCCTTTACCCGCGTGCGCTGGCGCCATGCCATCACGGCAGGTTTTTTGGTGGCAGCGGCGCTCGAGTTGGCCAAAAAAGGCATGGCCGTTTACCTGCTGCAAGTGCCGACCTACTCGCTGATTTACGGCGCCTTCGCTGCGCTGCCTATTTTGTTGGTCTGGATTTACGTGACCTGGCTGCTGGTGCTGCTGGGCGCGGTGCTGGCCGCCAGCTTGCCCGAGTTGGGTCGCCCAGAGTGGCGCAAACCAGACGGCTCGGGCTGGTCCTTCAGGCTGGCGCTGGAGGTCTTGGCCGAGTTGAACGCCGCCAAGGCGTCAGAGCGGCGGGGTTTGAGCACCGATGATCTGGCCAAGCGCTTGCGGGTGGAGTTGAGCGAGCTGCGCCAGGTGCTGGAGGTTTTGCGTGGCCTCGATTGGGTAGGACGCCTGACCGAGCAAAACGACCAGGGCCAAGCCCGGCAGGTCTTGTTGGTCGACCCTGCGCTGGCCACGGTGGCCCCGCTGGCCGACCGTTTGCTGGTGCATCGGGGGTCTGCGACCGACCCGATTTGGCAGCAAACGGGTCTGGACCAGATCCGCTTGGTGCAGCTGTTGCCGAGGTGAGCGCTCAAAAACTCACACGCCCGCGCCACATGTCCCGGTACATGACCCAGTCGCCCATGAAGCTGTAGAGCGGGCGCTTGAAGCTGGCGGGCTTGTTTTTCTCGAACACAAAATGCCCGATCCAGGCGCAGCCGTAGCCACACAGCAAACCATACAAAAAGTACTGGGGTTTGCCGGTCACGGCCAGCATGGCCAAACACATCAGGCTCAAAGTGCTGCCCACAAAATGCATGCGGCGGCAGGTGCGGTCGCTGTGCTCGCTCAAATAGAAGGGGTAGAACTCGGCAAAACTGCTGTGCTGAGGCGCTTGTGTTTCAGTGGTGTTCATGGCGTGTCTCTTGGTGCTTATTGGATTGAAAACGGCGCGTGCAAAAAGCCGCGAAACCGGGCGCGGCCGCCGCGCTGGGGTGCTTGCGTGAGCTGGTAATTTGGAAAGCGCTGCAAAAAGCGGCCGATGGCCACGCGGCCTTCTAAACGCGCCAGGCTCAGGCCCGCGCATTGGTGCACACCAAAGCCAAAGGCCAGGTGCTTGTTGCCGGTGCGGCGCAGGTCCAGTTGTTCGGGGTTCTCGTACACAGCCGGGTCGCGGTTGGCCGCGCCAATGCACAGCGTGACCAGCGCACCTGCGGGCAAGTCGACGCCATTGACTTGGGTGGCTTGAACCGCGCGGCGGTTGCTCAGTTGGTTGGACGATTCGAAGCGCAAAAACTCATCCACGGCCAGGCCCATGATTTGTTCGCGTTCTGCGTTGCTGGCCGCTTGCTTCAGGTCGGCCTTGAGTTGTTCGCGCTGCTCAGGCCATTCCTGCAGGCTGATGAGCGCGTTGCCGATCAGGTTGGTGGTGGTTTCGTGCCCGGCATTGAGCAGGAACACGCAGTTTTGCAGCAGCTCGACTTCGCTCAGCGCTTCTCCATTTTCCTCACCCTGGATCAGCCGGGTCAGCACGTCGTGCTCCGGGTCGCCGGGGTGCTGGCGGCGTTGCGCCACCAATTGACGCAGATAGGCCAGAAACTCGCTCACGCTGCGGTGGCCCAGCGCTTCTTGCTCGGTGGTGAGGGCGGGCTCCAGCGCCCCCAAAATGGCCAGCGACCAGCCGCGCAGCGGTTCGCGCTCGGCGTGCGGCACGCCCAGCAGGTTGCCGATGATTTCCACCGGGATGGCCGAGGCAAAGTCTTCGATCAGGTCGCCACCGCCTTGCGCCCCGATCTTGTCCAGCAGGCTGTCCACCAGCAGCACCAGGCCAGGCTCCATGGCTTCAATGGCGCGGCGGGTGAGCGCCCCCATGATCAAGCGGCGCACCCGGGTGTGCAGGGGCGGGTCGTTGAAGACCAGGCTGCTCGTGTGGTGCTCGAACAGCGGGGAGACACCGCTTGTTGTGGCGAAGGGCGGCTGGTTGAAAGGCGCGTGGTTGTATTTGGGGCCGAATTCGACCTGCTTGTCAGAGCTGAAGACCTTGGCGTCGCGGTACACCGCCACCAGATCGGCGTGGCGCGTCAGGAAATACGAGCCATCGGGCATGCGCTTGAAGGGCTCGGACTCGCGCAGTGCCGCATAGACCGGGTAAGGGTTGTCCAGAAAGTCGCGCGGCAAGGCCCGCAGGTCCAGGTTTTGGGCCATCTCGCGGGCCCGCTCAGCCGACAAGGGCGGTGTGATGTGGTCAGTCAATGGGTTCATCTTGTAGAAGCACACTCCTGTGCGCGAACGGCCGTCCAGCTCACGGTTTCAAAAAATCCTTGAGCGCCTGCAACACGCCTTCGGGTGCCTCGGTCATGAGCGAATGGCCTGCGGGCAGCTTGACCACCTTAGGCTGCGTGCACAGGTCAATCAGGCTTTGCGCCGCTTTGGGCGGCGTCATCTGGTCGGCGTTGCCCAGCACAAACAGGGTGGGGCAGGCCACTTGCGGCATGGCGGCTTCTGCGCCTCGGTAATCGTCGCAGGCCTTGAAGCCGGTGTGAAACACATTGACCTGCGTGTTGCTGGCCAGCACCCGGCGCATCAGCGCCTTGCTGCCGCCATAGAGCCAAGTGCCGGGGCCCAAAGCCGAAGGCGGTGGGGCGAGTGTGGAATGCGAGAAGCTGTTGACCATGTCAATGGCTTTGAAGGGGGCGCTGACCGACAGATCGAGCAGGGCGGGCGACACGCGCATCGGGTAGGCCGTGCCGACCATGACCAAGTGGCTCACGCGCCCGGGGTGGGCTTGCGCGTCGCGGGCCGCCGCCTCCAGGGCAATGAGCGAGCCAAAGCTGTGGCCGATCAGCGCAGCCTTTTCGATCTTCAGGGCATCGAGCAAGGCGATGACGGTGTCGGCCGCTTCTTCCACGCCTTGGGGTGGGGTGCCTTCGCTTTTGCAGTGCCCGGGCAGGTCAATGGCCAGCACGTTCCAGCCGTGGTGCGCCATGTAGCGGGTTTGCAAAATCCAGACGCTGTGGTCGTTGAGCACGCCGTGGATGAACACGGCGGTGGGCTGCTCGGGGTTGAAGGGCTTGCCGCCGGTGTAGGCGTAGAGCGTGTGGGTGGGCAGTGGAATGTGCATGATGGGTGGCAGTTCAAAGGTCCGGGATCAGGCGTTTGCCCATGCTGACGACCTGGTCGTCGCGGTAACCCAGCGATTCGTAAAAAGCCAGCACTTGGGCGTTGCTGGCACGCACTTGCAAATTGATTTTGGGGCAGCCCGAGGCCAGCAACAGGGCTTCGCCATGCTGCATCATGGCCTTGGCGTGGCCTTGTCGTTGTTGGTCCGGCGAGACGGCCAGGTAGTTCACCCAGCCGCGATGGCCTTCGTAGCCAAACATGGCGCTGGCCATCAAGCGGCCCTGCACTTCGCCCACCAAAAACAGGTCTGGGCGCACTTGCAGCTTGCGGGCGATGTCCTTGTAGGGATCGTTCCAGGGGCGTGTCAGGTCACAGCTTTGCCACAAAGCCACCACGGCGGCTTGGTCAGAAGTTTGGTAGGCGCGAATCTGCATGGTGATCAGGCCTTGTCTGCGGCCTTGAGGGCTTTTTTCAGGTCGTCGATCAGGTCGGCCGGGTCTTCCAGGCCAATCGACAAGCGGATGGTGCCGGGGCCGATGCCGCCTGCGGACAGTGCTTCGTCCGTCATGCGAAAGTGCGTGGTACTGGCCGGGTGGATCACCAGGCTGCGGCAGTCGCCCACATTGGCCAGGTGGCTGAAGACCTTGAGGGTTTCGATGAACTTTTGGCCTTGAGCGCGGCTGCCCTTGATGTCGAAGCTGAACACCGAGCCTGCGCCGCGTGGCAGCAGCTTTTGCGCCAAGGCGTGAGACGGGTGGCTCTCCAGCAAGGGGTGGCCCACGCGGCTGACCAGCGGGTGGGCTGCCAAAAACTCGACCACTTTGGCCGTGTTTTCCATGTGCCGGGCCATGCGCAGGGGCAGGGTTTCGATGCCTTGCAAAATCAGCCAGGCGGTGTGCGGGCTCATGCAGGCGCCGAAGTCGCGCAGGCCCTCGCGCCGGGCCCGCAGCAAAAACGCGCCCACGGTGCTTTCTTCGCTGAACACCATGTTGTGAAAGCCTTCATAGGCTTGGCTCAACTCGGCAAACTTACCCGATTGGTCCCAGTCAAAACTGCCGCCATCGACCACCACACCGCCCACCACCGTGCCGTGGCCCGACAAAAACTTGGTGGCCGAGTGGTAGACCAGATCGGCCCCGTGATCAAAGGGCTTGATGAGCCAGGGCGAGGTGAGGGTGGAGTCCACCAGCAGCGGCACACCCGCTTCGTGCGCTATGGCGCTCACGGCCTCGATGTCCAGCACGTCCATGCCGGGGTTGCCCACGGTTTCGCCAAAAAAGAGTTTGGTGTCGGGCTGCACAGCGGCTCGCCAGGCGTCCAAGTCGCCGGGTTTCACGAAAGTGGTGCGGATGCCAAAGCGGCTCAAGGTGTAGTGCAGCAGGTTGTGTGAGCCACCATACAAAGCACTCGACGCCACGATGTGCGAGCCCGCGCCCATGAGGGTGGCAATGGCCAGGTGCAAGGCTGCCTGGCCGCTCGATGTGGTGATGGCCCCGATGCCGCCTTCCAAAGCCGAAATGCGTTGCTCCAGCACCGCGTTGGTGGGGTTGCTGATGCGGCTGTAAACATGGCCAGGGCGTTCGAGGTTGAAGAGGGCTGCGGCCTGGTCGCTGGATTCAAAAACGAAGGAGGTGGTCAGGTGGATGGGCACGGCCCGTGCGCCTGTGGCCGGGTCGGGGGCCGCACCTGCGTGCAGGGCCAAAGTGTCAAAACCGGGATCGCTGTAGCCAGCCATGGGATGTCTCCAAAAAAAGATCGCACCAGCCAAGGGCAGTGGCTGGGCACAGGGTTCATTGTGGGCTATATTAATTCTTCACAAGTCACATTTTGGCCAGAGGAGACACCCCATGAAAGTCAGCGATATTCTGCGCGTCAAAGGCAGCACTTTGTTCACGGTCAAACCCGATGAACTGCTGGCCACCGCCTTGAACGCCATGGCCGACAAAGACATCGGTTCTTTGGTCGTGATGTCGCAGGGCCAACTCGCTGGCATGCTGACTTTTCGTGAAGTGATTCAGCAGGTGGTCAAAAACGGTGGACAAGTGGGCCAGACTACGGTCCAAGAGGCCATGGACACACAGCCCCTGACCTGCACTAGCGAGACGGACCTCGATGAGGTGCGCCGCATCATGCTCGAGCGCCATGCCCGCTACATGCCCATCATGGATGAGCATGTGCTCATGGGGGTCATCAGCTTTTACGATGTCGCCAAGGCCGTGGTCGACAGTCAAGACTTTGAAAACAAAATGCTCAAAGCCTATATTCGCGACTGGCCAGGCCAAGATTCGCCTGCCGCTGCGCCAAGCGCCTGATTGAGCATGGTTTTCTGGATTTTTTGAGTTCCTAAAAACTCAAAAAATTACTTAAAAGACATCTTGGTTTTCTATTGCATAATATTTGAGTACCAAAAAATACAAAGCCTTTAGCCGGGCTTTGGGACTCAAATGACTCATTGCAATTTTGGACGGGCCTGGTTGGCCTGTGCCGGTTTTTTACTGGTCAGTCCCTCCATGTCTGCTGCGGCAGAGTTGGGCTTGTCCGAGGCCTTGGCCCTGTCGGCCAGTCAGCACCCTTCTGTCAGGGCCAAGCAGGCTGATGTGCAAGCCGCTCAGGGTGATCAAGAAACTGCCAAGTGGGCTCGCTACCCCACCTTGAGCACCGAGGTCACCACCACCGGAAAACGGCCCCAAGGGGCTGTGCTTGTGCAGCAACCTCTGTGGGCTGGCGGAAAAATCGATGCACAAATTCGCATGGCCGAGGCCAATGTGGGTTTGTCCGAGGCGGGTTTGAGCGAAACACGCAACAGCCTCATGCTCCAGGCAGGGCAGCAGTTTTTCGAGGTATTGCGCTGGCGGCAGCGCCTTCAAGTGGCGCTGAAAAATGAAACTGAGCATCACAAGTTAAAGAGCTTGATCGATCGGCGTGTGGTGTCTCAAATCAGCCCCGTTGCCGATCAAGTGCTGGCCAATGCCCGCTTGCAACAGGCGGTGAGCGAAAGAATCCAGTTCAGTCGTTCCTTGCAATCGGCCCAATTGGCTTTGCAACAACTGGTCGGTGTGCCGTCGTCGTCCTTGCGTCAACCCCGTGCTGTGAGGTGGCAAGCCCAAGATGAAGCCTTGGCCATCGCTTCAGCCAAATCTGCATCAGCCGAGTTGCAGCGTTTGCGCACCCAGCAACTGGTCACTCAAGCCCAGATTGACATTGCCGATGCCTCGGTCTACCCCACCTTGGTCTTGGCCCATCGCCGTGCCTTGGGTGCGTCCGAGGTGGGTGTTGATCCCAACAAGACTTATTTGGCCGTGCAGTTTTCGCCTGGCCCTGGTTTGTCTGCCAAAAATGCCGCAGCGGCGGCACGTTTGCGCATGGAAACCGTGCTTCAAAATGCGGCTGCGACCGAGCGCTTGCTTGAGCAGCAGGTCAGCACATCAATGGCTGATCTAAAGTCCATCGAACAACAGCTGGAACCTGCTCAAGCCTTGGTCAGCGCGACCGACGAGGTGGTGGACTCTTATTTGCGTCAATACCAGATTGGCAAGAAAAACTGGTTGGACGTTCTCAATGCAGTGCGTGAAAGCTCTCAAGCGGCTTACAGCGCGGTGGATGTGAGCAACAACAAGGATGCATTGCAGCTGCGCTTGATGTTGCTCACGGGACAATTGTCTGCCCACAACCTGGCAGCGCTTCATGACTGAACCACAAGACAGGGACAGCGTGATGCTGGACAGTTCGCTCGCCGCGGTCTTGTCCCGATTGGCCGGCTTGCTGGGGCAGGCGGTCCCGGCTCACCGTTTTGGCATGCTGTCTCGTACCCCTGATGGCGTGGAGGTCGAAAGTCTCAGCCGTGAAGAACGGCTCAAAGTCTGGTGGTTGTCCCGCTTTCCCATGGCCGATATCCAGACCATTGAAGCCAAAAACCTTTCCCCGTCAGACTTTCCACTGCTTTGGGTGGGCGCAGGGAATGACGCGCAGGTCTGGCTGGTGCGAGGAGGTTCAGGTCGAAACACCTTGACATGTCAGGACGCCGATGGCGTGACCCACATGCTGGAGATGTCTGCAGCGCGGCAGGGACGGCTCTTGCAGCTGACCACCATGCCGGCACGACCCGGCGAAACAGCTCACCGCTCCATGAGCGCCACTGACTGGTTTACCACCTCCATTCGGCGTTATCGCTCGGTTTTTCTAGAGGCCGTGGTGGCCACTTTTGTCATCAGCATGGTGGGTTTGGTGGCCGCGCTTTACTCCATGCAGGTGTATGACCGGGTCATTCCCACCAAGGGCTATTCAACATTGTGGGTGCTGACCATCGGGGTGGTGATCGCCATCTTGATCGAGTTGGTTCTCAAGCAGGTGCGTGCCTACATGGTGGACCGGGCTTGCAAAGTGATCGATCAAGAGTTGTCGGCTGTCTTTTTTGGCAAGGCCCTGGACATTCGCATGGATGCACGGCCCCGCACCGTGGGCACTTTTGCTTCGCAAATTCGGCATTTTGAGTCGGTGCGCAACTTTTTGACTTCGTCGAGTCTGTTCATCATGGCCGACTTGCCTTTTGCAGTGTTTTTTGTGGCGGTGATCGCTGTGATCGCTGGGCCGGTGGCCTTGGTTCCTTTGTTGTCGGTGCCCTTGGCGGTGTTGGCGGGTATGGCGTTCAACAAACCATTTGAAAAATACACCGGCATGCACATGAAGGAGTCCAACGAGAAAAACGGTCTCCTGATCGAGGCCATTGATGGCATTGAGTCGGTCAAGGCGGCCAATGCAGAGTGGAAATTGCTGGATCGATGGCGTGCCATGACGGTCAACATCGCCAGCAGCGAGCTCAAAATGCGCTTGTTTTCGACCTTGTCGAGCAATTTGACCCAGACCATTCAGCAATTGAGTTATGCCTGCATGGTGGCCGCGGGGGCCTACGCCATCAATTCTGGGCAGCTGACCATGGGTGGACTGATTGCATGTTCGATCATTTCGGGCCGCGCCATGACGCCTGTGGCGCAGTTACCGGGCCTGATTGCCCAGTGGCACCATGCCAAGGTGGCTTTGACCTCTTTGGATGGGATCATGGCCATGCCCAGTGATCGCCAGGACATCGATCGACTGGTGGTGCCCGAAGATTGCTTGGGTGAGTTGAAACTCGACAAGGCGGTTTTTGCCTACATGAAAGATGTGCCGGGTTTGGAGGTGCCGTCTTTGCTGATCCGTCCGGGTGACCGGGTGGCGGTGTTGGGCACGGTTGGCTCTGGCAAGTCCACCTTGATCAAGCTGTTGTCCGGGCTTTACAAACCCACAGGGGGCCATGTTTTTCTGGACGGCATTGACATGATGCATTTGGCACCCGAGTTCGTGCGGGAGCACATCGGTTACTTGCCTCAAGATGTGCGTTTGTTCAATGGCTCGCTGCGCTACAACCTGAGTTTGGGTTTGCCCTTGCCCAGTGATTCCCAAATCCTCAAGGCGGCCGCTTTGACCGGTTTGGATCAGGTGATTCAAAACCATCCTTTGGGCCTGGAGCTTGAAATCGCCGAGGGTGGGCGCGGGCTTTCCGGTGGGCAACGCCAGTTGGTGGGCCTGACCCGCATGCTCTTGGCCAGCCCCAAGGTGTTGCTGCTGGATGAACCCACTGCATCGATGGACGCCAAGCTTGAAAACACGGTGATGCAACACCTTTTCAAGGAAATGCCTGCCGACAGTGCCATCGTCGTGGTCACCCACAAACCCAATGTGTTGCCCCTGGTCAATCGGATTTTGGTGGTCGACAAGGGTCGGGTGGTGCTCGATGGGCCACGCGATGAGGTACTCAATCGCCTGCGATCACCCTCAGGAGCAGCGCCAAGCCCGGCTGCGCTGGAAGCATCGGGCACAACGGGAGCGGCAGCATGAAAATTTTCTGGTTTTTGGAGTCGGCAGACCCCCAGGTTCAGCAAGAAAATCTGTCCCGTTCACTCAGGCGTCCGCGTTGGGCGGTGTGGTCTTTGTTTTTGACCAGCGCCGTTTTTTTCACCTGGGCCTATTACGCCGAAATTGACCAAATCACGCGTGCGCCAGGCTCGGTCATCTCCAGTGCGCGTTCGCAAATCATCCAGTCTTTAGACGGTGGCGTGATCGAAGAGTTGCTGGTCAAGGAAGGCGATGTGGTGCAGCGCGATCAGGTCTTGGTCAAGATCGATGGCACCCGTTTGGAGTCCAGTTATCTCGAGACCCGCGCCAAGTCAGCCGCCTTGGCCATCACTGTGGCCCGTTTGCAGGCCGAAGTTTTGGGTCGTCAACCGCGTTTTCCACCCGAAGCCAAAGCCTACCCGGAGTTCCGTGAGACCCAAAGCATGTTGTTCAAAAAGCGCATTGCTGCCATTCAGGAAGAGCTGCGGTCTTATGAAAACATCAAAGCCATTGTGCAAAAAGAACTGCAGATGACGCGCCCCTTGCTCAAAACGGGTGACGTCAGTGCCACCGAGGTTTTGCGACTTGAGCGGCAGGTGGCCGATACGCAGGCTCAAATCACCAACCGGAAAAACAAATACTTTCAAGACACCCAAGCCGAGTTGAGCAAAGCCTTGGAAGAGTTGGCGGGCGTTCAGCAGGTCATGGCGCAGCGCAAAGACCAATTGACGCAGACCGAATTGAAAGCCCCCTTGCATGGCATCGTCAAAAACGTTCGTGTCACCACCCGGGGCGGTGTGCTGCGTCCGGGCGAAGAAGTCATGCAAATTGTGCCCCTCGAAGAAGATCTGGTGATCGAGGCCCGGGTCAGCCCGGCCGATATCGCCTTCATCAAGACGGGCCTCAAAGCCACGGTCAAGATTGATGCCTACGACTACACGATCTACGGCGATTTGTCAGGGACGCTGTCCTACATCAGCCCCGACACCTTGTCAGAGAACCTCAACCTTCAACATGGCGAGCAACCGTATTACCGGGTGCACGTCAAGACCGATGGGCGTCGCTTCAGTGCAAAGCCCGATCAAAAGCTCGACATCCAGCCCGGCATGACCAGCACGGTAGAGATCAAAACCGGCAGCAACACGGTGCTCAAGTACCTGGCCAAACCCGTGGTCAAGACATTGAGTCAGTCCCTGGGCGAGCGCTGAGCCCTGAATGGGTTTTTTATATTGCTCGGCAAGGGCTGCGCTCTGGGATAATCCTTACCCATGAGCGGCAATACCTTCGGACAACTTTTTTCGGTCACCAACTTTGGTGAATCCCACGGCCCGGCCATTGGCTGCGTGATTGACGGCTGCCCTCCGGGCCTGTCGCTTTGCGAGGCAGACATCCAGCCCGATCTGGACCGTCGTCGCCCGGGCACCAGCAAATTCGTCACCCAGCGCAACGAGCCCGATGCGGTGCAGATTGTCTCGGGGGTGTACCAAGGCAAGACCACGGGCACGCCGATTTGCCTGCTCATTCAAAACACGGACCAGCGCAGCAAGGATTACGGGGACATCTTGCAAACCTTCCGTCCGGGCCATGCCGACTACACCTACTGGCGCAAATACGGTCTGCGCGATCCACGCGGCGGTGGCCGCTCTTCGGCCCGCCTGACGGCCCCCATGGTGGCGGCGGGCGCGGTGGCCAAAAAATGGCTCAAAGAAAAGTGGGGCACCACCTTTGTGGGTTGCATGACCCAAATTGGCGATCTGCCGATTGGCTTTGAGAGTTGGGACCATGTGCCCAACAACCCGTTTTTTGCCCCGGTGGCCGATGTGTCGGCGCTTGAGGACTATATGAATGCGCTGCGCAAATCGGGCGATTCCTGCGGAGCCCGACTGCGTGTGGTGGCCCAAGGTGTTCCGGCCGGTCTGGGGCAGCCGCTGTTTGACAAAATGGACGCGGACATTGCATTTGCCATGATGGGCATCAATGCGGTCAAGGGCGTTGAGATTGGTGCTGGGTTTGGCTGTGTCACCCAAAAGGGCAGTACGGCGGGCGATGCACTGACACCCGAGGGCTTTGTGGGAAACAACGCGGGTGGGGTTTTGGGGGGCATCAGCACCGGTCAAGACATCGAAGTGTCCATCGCCATCAAGCCCACAAGTTCCATTTTGATTGCGCGGGATTCGATTGACGCCAACGGACAGCCCACCGAAGTCATCACCAAAGGCCGCCACGATCCTTGTGTCGGTATTCGTGCAACTCCTATTGCCGAGGCCATGTTGGCCTTGGTGGTCATGGAACATGCCCTGCAGTTCCGTGCCCAATGTGCCGATGTCGAACATGCATTGCCCCCGATTGCCCCGTTCAAGACTTGATGCATGACGCCCCGCCGTCAACTTTGGCCGTTTGCAGCGCTTTCGGCCAGTTATTTTGGGCACATAGGATTTTTTAACCCCTATTTGCCGCTGTGGCTGCAAGACATGGGCCTGAGCTTGTTGACCATCAGCGTGCTCACGGCGGTGCAAGCCACCACCCGTTTGTTCGCGCCCTATGCTTGGGGGGCCATCAGCGACAGAACCGGTGAGCGCGTCAAACTGCTGCGCATCGGTGCGGGCGTGGCATTTGTCTGCGCTTGTTTTTTGTGGGGTGACTGGGGGCCAGTGGGGCTGGGGGTGGTGTTGCTGCTCATGTTCACCCACACCAGCGCCATGATGCCCATGAGCGAAGCGGCCATGGCGCATTTGGTCAGCCAAAATGGGGCCTTTGACACCAAACGGTATGGTCGGGTGCGGCTTTGGGGGTCCATGGGGTTTTTGCTCACGGTGTTTGTGGCCGGAGCCTGGTTCGAGGCCTTTGGCATGAAGCATTTTCCGGGTTGGACGGTGTTCAGTTTGGGCGCGGTGCTGTTGAGCGTGTGGTGGATGCCCGACATCAAAGAGGCGGCGCACTTGGTGGTCGAGCATGTGTCGGTGGGGCCGGTATTGCGCCAAAAACCTGTGCAGTGGTTTTTTGCGTCCACGTTTTTCCATGTGCTTTCGCACATCGGCATTTATGTGTTTTTCTCGCTTTACCTCAATTCCTTGGGTTACAGCAAGACCATGATCGGTGTCTTGTGGGCGGTGTCGGTGGCGGTCGAGGTGGTGTGGTTTTTTACCCAATCGCGTTGGCTGCCGCGCTTGTCCCTGACGGCCTGGCTGGTGGCCTGCTCAGCCGTCATGGTGTTGCGCATGGGCTTGACGGCCGCTTGGGCCGATGTGTTGTGGATTTTGCTGTTGGCGCAAATGCTGCATGCCATCACCTTTGCCACGCACCACACGGTGTGCATTGCCTTGATTTCGCAACACTTTGCGGGTCGATTGCGGGGCCGTGGTCAGGCTTTGTACACCGTGATTGCCTATGGGTTTCCGGGGGTTCTGGGGGCTTTGTTGGGCGGGCTCATCAGCGAGCGATGGGGCTTGCAAAGTGTGTTTGCCTTGAGCAGCCTGACCGGTGTGGTGGCCACGGCGGCGGCCTACAGGGTCTGGCGTTTGCAGCACCCACGCAGACCCTTGTCTGATGCCCCCGCTGCTTGAGTGTCTGTGCCTCTTGCCCTCTGTTTCTTTGTTCCTTTGATGTATGTCCTTTGCTGCCTTGCCTGAGTTTTTGCCCTTGGCTTTGAGAGAAACACTGCTCGATGCGGTGCGTCTAGAAACACACTACCAGCAATCCACCACGGTCTGGCACGCTTGGGGCCGGACCGAGCACCCCACCGTTGTGCTGTTGCACGGTGGCAGTGGCAGCTGGACCCACTGGGTGCGCAACATCGCCGTTTTGCGTGATGCCGGCTGGCGTGTGCTGGTGCCCGATTTGCCCGGTTTTGGCGACTCGGACTTGCCAGAAGGCTGCACCGACACCACCGATTTGCCGCCGCACCTGCACCAGGGTTTGCAACAGCTGCAGCCCTCGGGGCCGGTCAGCTTGGTGGGGTTTTCCTTTGGCGGCATGACCGCTGCCTTGTGGCTGGCCGCGCATCCCGAAGATGCTCAGGCCCTGGTCTTGGTGGGGGCTCCGGGCATGGGGTTGGCGCAATCGCAGCGCACCGTGCTCAAGGGGTGGCGGCATTTGCCCACGCCCGAGGCGCAGCGCGAGGTGCACCGGCACAATTTGCTGGCGCTCATGCTGCAGCATGAGGCTTCATTGGACCCTTTGGCTTTGGCTTTGCATGCCGCCAATGTTCAGCGTGACCGCATGCCGCGCAGACGCTTGTCGTCCACCGACATTGTGGCCCGCACCTTGCCAAAGGTTCAGGCAAGGGTGAGCGCCATTTACGGTGAAAACGATGCCTTGTATGGTCCTCG
This sequence comes from Limnohabitans sp. 2KL-3, assembly GCF_001269405.1. Classification (NCBI taxonomy): domain Bacteria; kingdom Pseudomonadati; phylum Pseudomonadota; class Betaproteobacteria; order Burkholderiales; family Comamonadaceae; genus Limnohabitans; species Limnohabitans sp. 2KL-3. The sequence goes on along the minus strand of NZ_CXON01000034.1, from coordinate 8,468 downwards.
TTTGCCCGAGGTCCAAGCGGCCATGGAACAACTGGCCCCCCGCTGGGGCCAGTGGAACACCGTGCCAGGGGTGGGTCATTGGGTGCCTTATGAGGCCACCGAACGGTTCAACGTCGCTTTGATCCAAGTGCTTCGGGCGTGAGTGGCCAAAGGCCTGGCAGTAATTGGACGGGCGCTGGCTCAGATTCAGCCCTGAATGGCACGGATGGCGGCACGCAATCCCAGCAAATAACTGTTCACACCAAAGCCAGCGATTTGACCTTTGGCGATGGGGGCAATCACGGAGTGGTGACGAAACTCCTCACGGGCGTGGATATTGGACATGTGCACTTCGATGATGGGGCACTTGAGAATGGCCAGTGCGTCTCGGATGCCATAGCTGTAATGTGTCCAAGCCCCGGCATTGATCAGCACCGCTTGGGTGCCGTCGGTGTGGGCTTGGTGAATGCGCTCGGCCATTTCTCCTTCCATGTTCGTTTGAAAGCACTCGACATGGGCGCCCAATTCTTGGCCCAAGGCCACCAATTGGGCGTCGATTTCGGCCAAGGTGATGGTGCCGTACTGCGCCGGATCGCGCTTGCCGAACATGTTGAGGTTGATGCCGTTGAGGGTCAGGATTTTCATGGTGGTGGGTGTCGCGATGAAGATCAGGGCAATTGGCCTGAGCGCCTGCCATTGTCGGTGATTTGCGGCAAGATCAGGGTCTTTGGCGGGCAAGAGGCTCACTCGTGGACCCTGCGTCAGCCGTCAATTTTTCTAACTGAGCAAGGGCTGCGCCCCAGGAACGACCGATGACTCCTCTCAAAATTGATTTTGTCTCTGACATTGCGTGCCCTTGGTGCGCTGTGGGCTTGGGTGCCCTGGAGCAGGCCTTGGAGCGCTTGCAAGGCCAAGTGCAGGCCGATTTGCATTTCCAGCCCTTCGAGTTGAACCCCCACATGCCCCCGGGTGGTCAAGATTTGGGAGAGCACTTGAGCGAAAAATATGGCTCAACGGCAGAGCAACAAGCGCAGATTCGCCAGACCATTGCCGCCCGAGGGGCCGAAGTCGGGTTTGAGTTTCACCCCGGGGGGCGCGGTCGTGTCTACAACACCTTCAATGCCCATCGCTTGCTGCACTGGGCCGAGGGTCAAGGCGCTGGTGCTCAGCATGCCCTTAAAAAAGCATTTTTGCAGTCCTACCAAGGGCGGGCCGAATGCGTCGAAGACGCCGAAGTCTTGCTGGCCAGTGTGGCCGCAGCGGGTTTGGATGTGGCTGCTGCCCGCGAAGTGCTCCTCAGCGATGCGCATGGCGCCTCGGTGCGCGAGCGCCAGCAGTTTTATGCCCAAGCCGGCATTCGCTCGGTGCCTGCGGTCATCATCAACGACCGTCATTTGATCTCGGGCGGGCAGCCTGTCGAAGTGTTCGAGCAAGCCTTGCGCCGCATCGCTTCGGGCGAAGTGTCCTGAGCCGACCCCTCACGTCTGCATCATGCACAAGCTGAACACGGCGCGTCGCCACTTTTTGCAAGGCTCCACAGGCCTTTGGACCGGGGTGTTGTTGGCCAACCTGGCCGCCAGCCCTCGTGCATGGGCCAACGAGGCCTTGGCCCGGATTTGGCAGCGCGAGGGTGGGGTGCTCATGGTTCGACATGCCACGACCGAATCGGGCTTGGGCGATCCGCCTGGGTTGGCCTTGGGTCAATGTCAAACCCAACGCAATCTGTCCGAGCAAGGTCGTCAGGAATCACGCGATCTGGGGCGCTGGATGCAGGCCCAGCCCGTCAAGCCTGATGCGGTGCTCAGCAGCCAATGGTGCCGTTGCCAAGACACGGCCCGGCTGGCCTTTGGGGCCTATGACAACTGGTGGCCTTTGAACTCGACCTTTGCAGGCCAAGGCGACGCCAATGCACAAGCCTTGGCCATGCGAGCCCGTTTGCGTGAGTTGCCACCCGGGCGACGTGAAGTCTGGGTCACCCACCAAGTCAACATGACGGCGCTGACCGAGGCTTATCCGGCCATGGGGGAAGCTTTTTTGGTCGATCGACAAGCTCGATTGCTGGCGCGGGGGCGCTTGACATGACCATCTTGAGGAACGTGGGCACTGGTTTGGGGGCATCTGCTGCGCTGGTTTGTGCAGGGGCTTGGGCTCAGGCGGGGGACCCCGTGTCATTGGGCGACTGGGCCATCGACCGCACCGAAGTCACCATCGGCCAGTTTGAGCGCTATGTGCGGGCCACCGGCACCGTGACCCGCGCCGAAAAAGAGGGCGGTGGTTTTGAATATGGCGCGGGCTGGGAGCGCCGCCCCGGCTGGTCTTGGCGCAAGCCCGATGGCGTGGCCCCGGTGAGCGCTGATTTGCCCGCCGTTCATTTGGACTTTGCCGAGGCGCAGGCTTACTGCCGGTGGGCCGGAGGGCGTTTGCCCAGCGGGGCCGAATGGCAAAAGGCCGGGTTTACCGAGCTGCGCGATGCACCGCCTGCGCCCTGGGTCAAGGGCCGCACCTACCCCTGGACTACGGGCGACAGCCCGCAAGGCGCCAACACCAGCGATGCCGACCCGTGGCCCAGGGCCGCGCCCGCAGGGGCCACACGCCAAGGCGTGAACGGCTTGTTCGACATGGGGGCCAATGTATGGGAATGGACCACCGATGCCCAGGGCAAGGAACGACGAACGGTGGGTGGTTCTTGGTGGTACGGCACCTTCAACATGAAGGCCGATGTGCAGGCCTACAAACCGGCTGACTTTTACGCGGTCTACATTGGCTTTCGTTGCGTCTACGACCTCAAGCCCGCGCAGGCAAACCCCGCCCGCGCCCCAATGCCTGTGGGCCAGTCCAGGCCATGATGAATTCCCTGCCCGAGGGCTACCGCGCCCTGGTCATCGGTGCCCGTGGTGCCATCGGCAGCGCTTTGCTGCTGCAGCTGCAAAACGATCCGCGCTGCGCCGCCGTGAAGGGCGTGTCGCGTGACAGCTCGCCAGGGCTTGATCTGTTGAGCGAAACCAGCATCGCCGACTGCGCCCGCGACTTGGCCTCACAAGGCCCCTTTCATCTGGTGCTGGATGCCACTGGGGCCTTGACCTTGAACGGGCGTGGCCCTGAAAAAAGGCTGGACGAATTGGAGGCGACCCATTTGCTGAGTGCCATGCACCTCAATGCCGTGGGTCCCAGTCTCTTGCTTAAACACCTTGTGCCTTTGCTGGCCCCCGGTCAACGGGTGATTTGGGGCAAGCTGTCGGCACGGGTGGGCAGCATCGAAGACAACCACAAAGGCGGCTGGTACGGTTACCGGTCGGCCAAGGCGGCGCTGAACATGTTGCTGCAAACCGCCGCCATTGAAATCGCCCGACGCAGGCCACTGGCTGTGGTGGCCGCTTTGCAGCCTGGCACCGTGCAATCCCCGTTGAGCCAGCCTTTTGTGGGCTCAGACGCACTGCCCCCCGAACAAGCAGCCCAGCGGCTGTTGGCGGTGCTGGACGCCTTGTTGCCCACCGGTCGGGCCCAATTTGTGGACCACCTCGGTCAGCACTTGGCTTGGTGAGGTGTTGGTGGGTGTCAAGCGATGAGCGTTGAGCGGGCAGGGTGCCGGGTTTTTGTAGGAGCGGCGCCCTCGCCGCGATGGACTTCGCGATGGCCTCGGATTGGCCCCCCCACGCCCATTCCAAATCCCAGGCTCCATGACACCAAGGCAAAAGCACCATAGCCCAAGCCCAGGATGAGCAGGAAGGAAAAAAACAAGCCTTCACGCTCTTTGCCATCCGCAGGTTGGACCCGTTTGAACCATGAAAAAAGTCCCGTGGGGGGACGCAGTGAGGAGGACGGCGGCATGGTTGGTGTTTTTTGGTCATGATTTTGTATTCCAAATGCTGCATGAAATGACCGCATTCAAAAGCCCGCCCCGAGCAGCCCCCTTGACGGTTTGGCCTGTGGGTGCTTATTGAGAACACAGCAGGCAGTGCACCAGACGCCTAGGCTCTGATGCTCAAGGCTGAACCGCCACAATCGAGCCCTGAATTTCCAAACAACAAACAAAGGGATGGATGTGACGTTTCAAACTTGGTGGCTTTTTGTCGTGATGACTTTTGTGGTGTCGGCCACACCCGGACCCAATATGCTCTTGGTCATGAGCCATGGGGCCAGATCGGGCTTGCGTGCGGCTGTCTTGACCATGGCCGGTTGCATGAGCGCTTTGCTGTGCATGATGAGTCTTTCGGCCGCAGGTTTAGGCGCTTTGCTCACCCACTTTCCGGTGGTGTTTGATGCACTGCGTTATCTGGGTGCGGCCTATTTGGCTTATTTGGGCTACAAATTGTGGGCATCGACCGTGCGCCGCCCTGAAGCAAGCCCTGTCAATGCCGACGAGCCCACGCGCAGCGGCGCATCATTTTTCCGCCAAGGCTTGGCCGTGGCGGCCAGCAATCCCAAGGCGATCGTGTTTTGCGCGGCCTTTTTCCCCCAATTCATCCATCCTGATCGGCCCGCTTTGGTGCAATTTGGGGTTTTGATGGCCACTTTCAGCGTCATCGAAGTCAGTTGGTACCTGATTTACGCCCTCAGTGGCCACAAGCTGTCACGCTACTTGCAGCAAACCCACGTCATCCAAAATTTCAGCCGCGTCACAGGGGGCGTGTTTGTGGGCTTTGCTGCTTTGATGGCCATCAGCCGTTGAAGACACGCTCTGTGCATGGGCTCGGGTTTACCCCCGGTAACTGTGCGTCAAGCTGTGGATAAGCCCATGAACAAGCCTTGAAACCCGCACCCCTGTTGGTCTGGCGGGGTGTGCTCAATGATTAAGCAGGCCCTCCAATGTGGGCCTGATGGTGTCGACTTGCAGGTCGATGCCTTTCAGATCAGCCCAGGGCCCGGGCGATTTTGTGGCGCGGCACGGTGGTTTTGGGGCACTGCCCTTTGGGCAGTTCAAACCACTGGCGCACATCGTTGTCCACCCCCACGCCGTGCATGAAGTTGTAGATGGCTTTTTTAAGGCCCTGGCCCAGCAGGTCGTGGTCCACGCCGGGGGGCATGCGGGTGGGGTCGACAAAGCCCACGTCGTTTTTGGCAAAAGTGCCCTCGGGCAGGGGCAGCAGTGTCACGCCGTAAGCCTCGGGGTTTTGCCCTACGGGCGAATGCACGGTGCAGACAAAGCGGTGAAAAAAGCCGCTGTGGATGCAGCCGTTTTCAAACAACTGGCGCACGTATTCGAGCGCGTCCACCGTGTCTTGCACGGTTTGAGTGGGAAAGCCGTACATCAGGTAGGCGTGCACCAGCACGCCCGCATCGGCAAAACCTTTGGTGACTTGCGCCACCTGCTCGACCGAGACGCCTTTTTTCATCAGGGCAAGCAAACGGTCGGATGCGACTTCGAGCCCACCGGACATGGCAATGCACCCGCTTTGCGCCAGCAAGTCGCACAGCTCGGGCGTGAAGGTTTTCTCAAAACGGATGTTGCCCCACCACGAGATTTGCACGCCACGGCGCAGCAGTTCTTCGGCCAAGGCCTTGAGGGCTTTGGGCGGCGCGGCTTCGTCCACAAAGTGAAAGCCGGTCTGGCCTGTTTCGGCCACGATCTGCTCGATGCGGTCCACCAGCGTGCTGGCTTGCGCGGTTTCGTAGCGGCTGATGTAGTCCAAGCTCACGTCGCAAAAGCTGCATTTCTTCCAGTAGCAGCCGTGCGCCACGGTGAGCTTGTTCCAGCGCCCGTCGCTCCACAGCCGGTTCATGGGGTTGAGCATGTCCAGCAGCGACAAGTACTGGTGCAGCGGCAGGCCGTCCCAGGTGGGTGTGCCCACGTCTTCAAACGGCACGTCGGGCTCAGCCAAGTTGATGTATTGCACCTGGCCTGCGTCATTGCAGATGAAGGTGCGCTGAAGGCGCTGCATGCTGCGCTGACCTTTGAGGTGCTCGATCAGGCTCAGCAGCGGGCGCTCGCCGCCGTCGAGCGTCACGAAATCCACATGCTCAAAGACGCGGGCGTCTTTGAGCTCACGCAGCTCGGTGTTCACAAAGCCACCGCCCAAAGCGATGCGAATGTGCGGGTGAGCCCGCTTGATGCATTGGGCGATGCGAAACGCCGCATAGACCGAGCCGGGGAAGGGCACCGACAGCAGCACCAGCGTGGGCTGGTGGCGCTCAACAGCCTGCAAGGCCAAACGCTCCAGCGTGCGGTCGATCAAATTGGGTGGTTCGGCCAAGGCCTGGGCCAGCGCATCAAAGCTGGGCTGGCTGGCGGCCAGGCGTTCGGCATAGCGCACAAATTCAAAGCCTTCGTCCACGGCGTCGCGCAGCACATCGGCCAAATCATTCAGGTACAGGGTGGCCAGGTGTCGGGCGCGGTCGGTCTGGCCCAAAGCGCCAAAGGCCCAGCCAATCGGGTCGCCCGTGCCGTCGTCCTCATAAGCGTCAAGTGCTGCAAAGCGAGGGCCTTCGGGCAAAAAGCCCCGGCCTGCGATGCGGTGGCTCAGCGTGCTGTCGCGGCCCTGCAAAAAGGCGATCACCGGGTCGATGCTGACGGCGTAATCGTTGAAGTGGTCGAGGAAAAAGTTCACCGGACCCGAGCGCTCTTCGACGGGCAAAGCCAGTGCCACGTCGCGCAGATCGTTCAGCCCCTTTTTGTTCAGCAAGGCCAGCACGGTGGCCAGCGCCAAGTCAACTTGTGCCGCATCAAAACCCCGCGAACGCAAAAAACCCGTCAAGTAGGCCGTGGACGGGTAGGGCGTGTTGAGCTGCGTCATCGGCGGGATGAGGCTGAGCACTTTGAACGGGGTGGGGCTGGGCATCAGGCGGACGGTTTTTGATTGGGTGGGATGATTATCGACGGATGAAGCCCCTTCCTGTATTGGGCCGCAGGGGCGTTAACATTCAGCCGCTCTTCTCGCCTTATCCCAGCTGTTTTTCACATGAACCCCTTGCCCGAAGCGACTCAAGGCGCTGCCATCTCTCTGTCCGCCTTGATGGTTCAGCCCCCCGGTCTTGCCCCGCTCACCCCCGCGCAGCAGCGCTTCAACGCCTTGCTGGCCCGCATCGAGCAGCTTTCGGGTCACATCGAGCGGCTGCAGACGTGGTCGGACCGGCACCGTTATGCGCACATTCAGGCCCTGCGCGAATCGGTGCAGCAGGCACAGACGCACCGCAAAAGCCTGCTGCTCTTTGTGCATGAACGCCTGCAGACGGCAGACTTCACCGACCGCCAGCAACGCATGGCCAGGGGACTGGTGCGCGGTTTGATCGATCAACTGGCCGCCAGTGCCGACCCGCAAGTGCAGGCCCTGGCCGATTTGTATGTGAGGGAAGAGGACACCCAAGAAGCGGCCCAAGAGCAGGCCGAGGCGGCGCAGCGCTTGCGCGAACGCATCGAAGAAGCGCTGGGCCAGCCCTTGAACAAACCCAAGCAATACCAAACGCCCGAGGAGATGATGCAGGCGGGCATGCGCCAGTGGCAACAACAGCAAGAGGCCGACGAGGCCCGCAAATCGGCCAAACGGGCGGCCCGCAAGGCGCAAAAAGATGCGCAAAAGAAAAATGCAGCGGCAGAAAAAGGCGAAATACCCCCTGAAGCCTTGCGTGCAGCCGATGCCCAAAGTGCCATCCGCACGATATTCAGGCAGCTGGCCAGCGCACTGCATCCGGATCGTGAGCCGGATGAACAAGAACGTCTGCGCAAAACCGGTCTGATGAGCGAGGTCAATGCCGCTTATGAAAAAAACGACCTGACCACCTTGTTGCGTCTGCAAATGCAGGTGACACAGGTCAATCCGCAAAATGCAGCACGCATGGCCGACGACAAGTTGATGGCCATGTCCGTGTTGCTCAAAGAGCAGGTCGTGGCATTGGAAGAAGATTTGGACCAGTTGCAAAACCGCTTGAGTCGTGAGTTGTGCGTGCCCGTGCTGGCTCAAGCCGACGAAGCAGCGATGACCCAGTCGTTGCAGCGCCTTCAGGCCGATCAGCGCCACATCACGGACAGCTTGGAGGCCGATTTGCGCCGCATTCAAAACGATGCTGCGCTCAAGCGCTGGCTCAAAGAGCAGTGGCAGTTGGCCAAATTCCAAGTTCAGGACAGAGACGACTTTTGACAGACCGTCTGTCAGTCAAGTCAGCGGCGATTGAGCCTGTTTGAGGTGCTGGCGACTGCGCTTGTCTGATGGGACGGTGGGTCAACGCACAGACTGGGGGGCAGTTTCGTGGTTTCATGGCTTTGATGGTGATTTTTGCGCACGAAATAATCACGTTTAAAAATATAGGATGGGCGGATTCAAAAGCGAAGTGCAACACCCTTTTTTCAGTGGATGAGAGTGGAGTGTTGCGGACTGTTCAGGAGCAGTTCCCTGTAAACAGACAGCGGTGATCGTACCCCCAAACCTTTGCGCGGGCGGTTGTTGATTTCATCTGCAATTGCATCCAGTTCTTCTTGGCTGTAAACAGACAAATCCGTGCCCTTGGGCAGGTACTGCCGCACCAAGCCATTCATGTTCTCGTTTGAGCCCCTCTGC
>NZ_CXON01000033.1:0-24896 GCF_001269405.1 Limnohabitans sp. 2KL-3 | reverse complement strand
TGGTTTTTTGGTAGGAGCCCCGCCCGGGGGGCGATGGGTGGTGGGGTGCGAGGCTTATCGCGACGGGGGCGTCGCTCTTACAGGGGAGATGCTGTGCATTTTGTAGGAGCCCCGCCCTCGGGGCGATGGCTTGTGGTTTGCGAGGCTTTTCGCGACGGGGGCGTCGCTCCTACAAGGGAGATGCCCTGCATTTTGTAGGAACCCCGCCCTCGGGGCGATAGGTGGTGGTTTGCGAGGCTTTTCGCGACGGGGGCGTCGCTCCTACAGGGGAGATGCCCTGCATTTTGTAGGAGCCCCGCCCTCGGGGCGATGGCTTGTGGTCTGCGAGGCTTTTCGCGACGGGGGCGTCGCTCCTACAAGGGAGATGCCCTGCATTTTGTAGGAACCCCGCCCTCGGGGCGATAGGTGGTGGTTTGCGAGGCTTTTCGCGACGAGGGCGTCGCTCCTACAGGGGAGATGCCCTGCATTTTGTAGGAGCCCCGCCCTCGGGGCGATGGCTTGTGGTTTGCGAGGCTTTTTGCGACGGGGGCGTCGCTCCTACACAAAAAAGCGTTGGGGTGACGGTTTACTGAGCGCTGTTTTGCAGGGCAGCAATGCGGTCTTCGATGGGCGGGTGGGTGCTGAACAGCTGACCAATGCCACCGGCAATGCCCATGGCGGCCATGCTCTTGGGCAATTCGGCGGTGTGCACGCCACCCAAACGGGCCAAAGCGTTGATCATGGGCTGCTTGCGGCCCATCAACTGGGCAGCGCTCGCATCGGCTCGGAATTCACGCTGACGGCTGAACCAAGCGACGATGATGGCCGCCAGAAAACCCAGCAAGATGTCCATCACGATGGTGGTGATGAAATAACCCATGCCGGGGCCTGTGCTTTCTTCGTCGTTTTTGCGCAGGAAGCTGTCCACGGCATAACCCACGATGCGCGAAATGAACACCACAAAGGTGTTCATCACACCTTGAATCAGGGCCATGGTGACCATGTCACCGTTGGCAATGTGCGCCACTTCGTGGGCCAGCACGGCTTCGATTTCTTCGTGGGTCATGTTTTGCAACAAGCCGGTGGACACGGCCACCAAAGCCGAATCGCGGAAAGCGCCGGTGGCAAAGGCGTTGGGGTCGCCTTCAAAAACGCCCACTTCGGGCATGCCGATGCCAGCTTTGTCGGCCAACTTGCGCACGGTGTCCACAATCCAGGCTTCGTCGGCGTTGGCCGGTTGGTCGATCAGGCGCACGCCCGAGGACATCTTGGCGATCCACTTGCTCATGAGCAAAGAAATGATGGCGCCACCAAAGCCCATGATCAGGGCAAAGCCGAGCAAAGCACCCAGGTTCAGACCGTTGGAGGTCAAAAATTTGTTCACGCCCAACAAACTGGCGACGAGGCCCAACACCACCACCACGGCAATGTTGGTCAAGACAAACAGAAAAATACGTTTCATGGAAGGTTTCTCTTTCAACCCGAAAGACGCGGGCACGTTGTGGCGAATATTAGGGGCTTGTTGCCCAAAATCAAGATGACCCGGTGATTTCCGGATTGGCGTACGGTTTTTCAGGCGGGTGCTGAGCGTTTGACCCGGCGCGGACGAAACACGCTGCGGTCTTCGTAAAAATCCGGGTCGGCGTTGCCCGGCCACCACCCTGGCACGCCCAAAATCGGCAAAGGACTGAAGGGTTTGAGGGCCAGTTTGCCGGCCGTCAGGTCATGGGCCAACCAATCGTCGATTTGGTCGTGTGGCACCTCGCCTGGCACTCGCCACAAATGCACCGTGATGGATTTGTAGGGCTGCACCAGTTTTTCGAGTGCGGCATGGCCAAAGGTCCACAGCCGGGTGTGGTGCCATTCATCGCGCCGCGTCACCAGGGCCTCGGTCCATTGGTGGGTGGTCAGGGCTTGCCACAGCGCGTCGGAGGGCTGGATCAGCCAGGCATTTTCATCAAACACCGTGGCCGCATCACGCACCGCGCCCCGCACCTGCCCCACGCCCGCGCGGGCAATTTCTGCGCCTTGCAGCCGGTTGAGCTGGCGCTTGGCCTGCGGAAAGTGCATCCAGCACAAGGCGTTGAAAAAGTCGTGCAAGCCTTCGCGGGTGGGCACCTGGCCATGCGCCAAGATGAAGTCTTCGTAAGCTTGCCCCTCTGGCAAATCGGCTTGCGGGACAAAAGCCACCGGGGCCAAGCCAGCCTCGCTCAGGGCTTGGGGCTGGGGCAGACCGGCCACCACGCGCTCGGCAATGGCCTGCCCCACTGGCCGCCAGTCGGCCAACCAGGGCGCGGTCCAGTCGATGTCGGCCACACCCAAAGCGCTGACGGCCTCGCAGCGGCAACCGGGCCGGTTGGGGCTGGCGGGATGGCTCAGAGGCTCACCATGCGCCACGGCAGGCTTTCGCCCGAGCGCAGGGGCTTGAGTTCGGCGTCGCCAAAAGCAAAGCTTTCGGCGGGCGTCCAGCTTTCACGGCGCAAAGTGATGGTGCCCGTGTTGCGCGGCAGGCCGTAAAAGTCTGCGCCATGGAAGCTGGCAAAGGCTTCGAGTTGGTCGAGTGCGCCGACTTGGTCAAAGGCCTCGGCATACAGCTCGATGGCCGCGTGCGCGGTGTAGCAACCGGCACAACCACTGGCGTGCTCTTTGAGGTGCGCCGGGTGCGGGGCGCTGTCGGTGCCCAAAAAGAAACGGGCGTTGCCGCTGGTGGCCGCTTGCACCAGCGCCAGCCGGTGCGTTTCGCGCTTGAGCACGGGCAGACAGTAATAGTGCGGGCGCATGCCACCCAAAAACAGGGCGTTGCGGTTGTACAGCAGGTGGTGTGCCGTGATGGTCGCGCCCAAGTTGGCGTCACCCTCGGTCACATACTGCGCAGCTTCTTTTGTGGTGATGTGTTCCATCACAATTTTCAGGCCTGGAAAGTCGCGGCGCAGGGGAATGAGTTGCTGCTCGATGAACACGGCTTCGCGGTCAAACAGGTCGATGTCGGAAGATGTCACTTCGCCATGCACCAGCAGCAGCACGCCTTCACGCTGCATGGCTTCGAGCACGGGGTAAATTTTGCGCAAATCCGTCACGCCCGCATCGCTGTTGGTGGTGGCGCCTGCTGGATAGAGCTTGCAAGCCACCACACCGGCGGCCTTGGCCAGGGCGATTTCGGCGGGTGCCAAGTTGTCGGTCAAGTACAGCGTCATCAAGGGCTCAAAAGCCATGCCCTGAGGCACGGCGGCCAGGATGCGCTGCTTGTAGGCCAAGGCCTGCTCGGCGGTGGTCACGGGTGGTTTGAGGTTGGGCATGATGATGGCGCGGCCAAACTGTGCGGCGGTGTGCGGCACCACCACGTTCAGGGCGGCGCCGTCGCGCACATGCAGGTGCCAATCATCGGGGCGAATGAGGGTGAGTTCTTGGGTCATGGGGCGTATTGTCGCAAACCCTGAACCGCCCACAAAAAGTGCAGGCTTGGTCTTTTTGCACCCCCATGATGCAGCCTCTGCGCTCCTGTGGTGCAAGGCCTGAGCCCCCTCTCAGGGCCACCCCTTGCTCGGTGATAACCCGAAGCAGTTGTCATTTTTTTTGATGCAAAATGGCTTTTTTAATTGTTGAGGTTCACCGATGAAAATTGTTCGCTCCCTGATCCAGCGCCCTTTGTTGGCCGCTTCTTTGCTGGCCCTGATGGGCTCGGTCGCCACCCCAGCCTTTGCTGGCAAAACTTTGGACGCCATCAAATCGCGCGGCATGCTGAACTGCGGCGTGAACCCCAGCCTGCCTGGTTTTGCAGCGGCTGACAGCCAAGGCAACTGGACCGGTCTGGACGTGGACGTGTGCAAGGCCGTGGCCGCCACCGTGTTGAACGACGCCGCCAAAGTCAAGTGGACGCCCCTGAACGCCACCCAGCGCTTTGCCGTGTTGCAAGCCGGTGAAATCGACATCCTGTCGCGCAACACCACCTGGACCCTGAACCGCGACGCCTCGCTGGGCCTGCACTTCACGGGCACCACCTACTATGACGGCCAAGGCTTCATGGTGACCAAAAAGTCCAAGATCACCAGCGCCAAGAGCCTCAAAGGTGCCACCGTGTGCGTGCAATCGGGCACCACCACCGAGAAGAACCTGAACGACTACTCCAAGGTCAACAAGCTCAACATCAAGCCTGTGGTGTTTGACACCCAGGAAGCCACCAACAAGGCTTACTTTGCAGGCCGCTGCCAGGCTTACACCACCGACGCCTCGGGCCTGGCCTCGGTGCGCAACAAAGAAGCCACCAACCCCGATGACCACGTCATCTTGCCCGACCTGATCTCCAAAGAACCCCTTGGCCCCAGCGTGCGCCGGGGTGACGACGAGTTCTTTGCCATCGTCAAATGGGTGGTTTACGCCCTGATCGAAGCCGAAGAATATGGCATCACCCAAGCCAACGTGGACCAAATGAAGAGCAGCACCGACCCCGTTGTGCAGCGCATCTTGGGCACCTCGGAAGACACCGGCAAATTGCTGGGCCTGGACAAAGAGTGGGCTTACCGCGCCATCAAGGCCGTGGGCAACTACGGCGAAATGTTCGAGCGCAATGTGGGCCCCAAGTCCACCCTGAAGCTGCCACGCGGTTTGAACAACCAGTGGAACAAAGGCGGCCTGATGTACGCACCACCCGTGCGCTGATCGACCCCCTTGTGTTTTTCTGATTCAGACAAACACGGCAACCCCTGAAAGGACATCGGCCCGCCTCGTGCGGGCCGATGCACGATGATGATCCCACCTGCTCCCCCCCCTCCCCCCCGATCACGCGCCTGGTCTTGGCGCAGCCAGTCCTTTCGGGGTCTGGTCTACCAAGTTTTGACCATTTTGCTGCTCGTGCTGGCCGTCAGTTATCTGCTGTCCAACACCTTTGCCAACATGCGCACGCGCGGCATTCAAAGCGGCTTCGATTTCTTTTTGCAACCCGCAGGCTTTGCCATTGGAGAGAGCCTGTTTGAGTTCGACTCAGCCCAAGGCTACTGGGTGGCCTATTTGGTCGGCCTGTCCAACACCTTGCGCGTGGCGCTGGTGGGCATTGCGCTGGCCACCGTGCTGGGCACCCTGATCGGCATCGGCCGCCTGTCCAACAACATGCTGGTGCGGGGCCTGTGCACGGTGCACGTCGAAGTCACCCGCAACGTGCCCTTGCTGCTGCAATTGTTCATGTGGTACTTCGCCATGACCGAACTGCTGCCCACGATTGAAGAGCCCTTCAAGCCCCTGGCCAGCGTGTTCCTGAGCAAAAACGGCTTGCAATATCCCTTGCCCGAATGGTCCACAGGCCACTGGGGCACCGTGATTGGCCTGATCGCCGGTGCTGTCGCGTGGCGCTTTTGGGCGCGCCGGGCCATTCGCCAATTTGAAATCACAGGCCAGTACCACCCCACACGCACCCACCTGATCGGGGCGCTGATTTTGTTGCTCGTCACCGCTGTGGGCTGGCTGGTGGGCGGTGCACCCAGTGCACTCAACATCCCCGAAACCACCGAAATCAACGTGATCGGCGGCGGATCGGTGACGCCCGAGTACCTGACCTTGCTGATTGGCCTGACCGTGTACACCTCGGGCTACATTGCTGAAGTGGTGCGCTCGGGCGTGCAGTCGGTGGCCTATGGCCAGCACGAAGCAGCCGTGGCGCTGGGCTTGCCCCGGTCGGCCGAATTGCGCCTGGTGCAACTGCCGCAAGCGCTGCGCGTGATCGTGCCGCCCTTGACCAGCCAGTACCTGAACCTGACCAAAAACTCCTCGCTGGCCGTGGCCGTGGGCTACCCCGACTTGGTCTCGATTGGCTCCACCGCGCTCAACCAGACGGGCCGCGCCATCGAGTGCATCGCCGTGGTGATGCTGTGCTACCTGAGCTTGAGTTTGCTGACCTCGGCGCTCATGAACATTTACAACCGCCGTGTGCAGATCAAGGACCGCTGATGAACCACGCTGTCTTTACCCCGATTGCCGCCCGCCAGCCGCCCAGCAACCAAGTCGGTTTGCTGCCTTGGCTGCGCAGCCGATTTTTTGACGGCTGGGCCAACAGCTTGCTGACCGTGCTGGTGCTGGCCCTGCTGGCCTGGGCCTTGCCGCCCATGCTGAATTGGACCGTGTTCAACGCCGTGGTGCAGGCCGACAACGCCGCCTGCCGCGCCGCCGAAGGTGTGGGGGCCTGCTGGGGCGTGGTGACCGAAAAAGGTCGCCTCATCCTGTTTGGCCGCTACCCCTACGACGAACAATGGCGTCCACTGATCGCGTCCAGCTTGCTGGTGCTGCTGTTGGTGCTGAGTTGCCTGCGCAGCTTCTGGCGTCCCGCGCTGGTGGTGGCCTGGGTGGCTGTTTACGCGGTGTTTTACGGACTCATGAGCGGCGGTTTTGCCGGCCTGACCCCGATTGACACCGAACGCTGGGGCGGCCTGCCGCTCACGCTGCTGTTGTCGAGCGTGAGCTTGGTGGTGGCGTTTCCGTTGGCGATTTTGCTGGCCTTGGGCCGGCAGTCCCAGCTGCCCGCGATCCGCACCCTGTGCGTGATCTTCATCGAATTCGTGCGCGGCGTGCCACTGATTTCGGTGCTCTTCATGGCCTCCTTCATCTTGCCGCTGTTCATGCCCAACGGTGGCAAGATCGACGTGCTGGTGCGGGTGCTGATCGGCATGACCTTGTTCACCGCCGCCTATCTGGCCGAGGTGATTCGCGGCGGCTTGCAAGCGCTGCCCAAAGGCCAGGTCGAAGCCGCGCATTCGCTGGGCATGGGCTACTGGCAAATCCAGCGCAAGATCGTGCTGCCTCAGGCCCTGCGCCTGGTGGTGCCCTCCATCGTCAACACCTTCATTGGGGCCTTCAAAGACACCTCGCTGGTGACGATCGTGAGCCTTTACGACCTGACGGGTGCGGTGCAGCTGGCCTTGGGCGACGCCGACTGGCGCAAGTTCTTCATCGAAGGCCAGCTGTTTGTGGCGGCCATTTATTTCATCGCCTGTTTTGCCATGTCGCGCTACAGCCATTGGCTCGAAGGCCACCTCAACACCGGAACCCGGAGACAGTAACGTGAGCACCCCCATCATCGAATTTTCCAAAGTCAACAAATGGTATGGCGACTTTCATGTGCTACGTGACATCGACCTGTCGGTGGCGCGTGGCGAACGCATCGTGGTGTGCGGGCCCTCGGGCTCGGGCAAATCCACCCTGATCCGCTGCATCAACCGCCTCGAAGAGCACCAGGCCGGTCACCTCACGGTAAATGGCGTGGAGCTGACCGACGACGTCAAGTCCATCGAATCGGCACGTCGCCAAGTCGGCATGGTGTTCCAGCAGTTCAACCTGTTTCCGCACCTGACGGTGCTGGAAAACCTGACGCTGGCCCCCATGTGGGTGGGCAAGGTGCCCAAAGCCGAGGCCGAAGAACGCGCCATGCAGCAGCTCAAACGTGTGCGCATTGCCGAGCAAGCGCACAAGTACCCGCTGCAACTGTCCGGCGGCCAGCAGCAACGCGTGGCCATTGCCCGCGCCCTGTGCCTCACGCCCAACATCATGCTGTTTGACGAGCCCACCTCGGCGCTCGACCCCGAAATGGTGGGCGAAGTGCTGAACGTGATGGTGGAGATGGCCGACCAGGGCATCACCATGATCTGCGTGACCCACGAAATGGGCTTTGCCCGCCAGGTGGCCGACCGCGTGATCTTCATGGATCAGGGGCAAATCGTCGAGCAAAACACCGCTGCAGCGTTCTTTGACAACCCGCAAAACGAACGGACACAAGACTTTTTGTCCAAGATCCTGGCGCATTGAGCCTGCGCTTTGTTTCAACGCATTGCCCCGTCCATGCCCTCACCCGACTTTGACACCTCCCAAGAAAGCCGGGGCGATGGTGCGGCGAGGCCATTTGGCAACAGCTACTGGCTCTGGACCGGCCGCGTGTTGGCAGGCGAGCATCCGGGGCTTTTGGGCGCAGAGGCCTTGGCTGAGCGGCTGGCGGCCCTGGCCGATGCGGGCATCACCCACTTTGTGGACCTGACCTCGCCACACGACCCGGTGCCGCCCTACCAGCCGCTGCCCTTGCCCCTGTCGGGGCCTGAGACCACAGCACCACGGCCTGCCCAACGCCTCTCCCACCCGATCACCGATTTTGGTGTGCCCAGCGTGGCCGGCATGCAGGCCATCCTGAACGATGTGCAAACCGCACTGGACCAAGGCGGCAAGGTGTACCTGCACTGCCGCGCCGGCATTGGCCGCACCGGCACCGTGGCCGCCACTTGGCTGGTGTCGCAAGGCCTGTCGCCCGAACAGGCGCTGGACCTGCTGGCCCAAAAATGGCGCGCAGTCGACAAACATGCCCAAGAACCCCACAGCCCCGAAACCGAAGCCCAGCGCCAGTTCGTGCTGCGCTGGCCTGCGCAAGGCATTTGAATCTCACAGCCAAAGGGGGGGGTGCCTGATGCAGGGCCATGAGCAGGTACATTGAACTGATGGCGGGGCTCCTACAAACAGGCAGTCAACCATAACCCCTGAAACTGGGCTCCCACATTCCCCCTGTAGGAGCGACGCCCTCGTCGCGATCAAGCCTCGCAGACCACCACCCATCGCCCCGGGGGCGGGGCTCCTACAAGCAGGCAGGCAACCATGACCCTTTAACTAGGCTCCCACAGTCCCCCTGTAGGAGCGACGCCCTCGTCGCGATCAAACCCCGCAGACCACCACCCATCGCCCCGAGGGCGGGGCTCCTACAAACAGGCAGGCAACCATGACCCTTTAACTAGGCTCCCACAGTCCCCCTGTAGGAGCGACGCCCTCGTCGCGATCAAGCCTCGCAGACCACCACCCATCGCCCCGGGGGCGGGGCTCCTACAAAAAGGCAGTCAGCCAGTGACCATGAAACTGGGCTCCCACATTCCCCCTGTAGAAGCGACGCCCTCGTCGCGATCAAGCCTCGCAGACCACCACCCATCGCCCCGGGGGCGGGGCTCCTACAAACAGGCAGTCAACCATGCCCCTGTAACTGGGCTCCCACAGTCCCCCTGTAGGCGCGACGCCCTCGTCGCGATCAAGCCTTGCAGACCACCACCCAGACAAAAACGCTCAAGTGGCAAGGCCCCCATCGCTGCCTGAATCGACGGCTGTGCGGACCAAATAGGCCCACAAATCTTGCACCGAGCGACCTGCCAAGGGCTTGTGGCGTGACTTTTCGCGGTAAGCCCGCACCTCCATGGTCAGCACCATGGGCGGTTCGTGCGGCAAAAAAGCACGCACCAAAGCACCCGACTCCAATTCCTTGGTCACCGCACTTTGCGGCAAAAACGCCAGACCATGGCCCTCAAGCGCCATGCCCTTCAAACCCTCGGCCATGTCGGTCTCGTACACACGGTCCACATGAATCACCGTGCCCGATTGCTTCAACATCCAATCGGTCACCGCCCCCAAATAAGCCCCAGGGGCATAACCCAAATAGGGCAAAGGCCTGGCACTGCTGCCGGGCAAACGAAACAAAGGCTCACCCGCTGCATCGGCCTTCACGTAAGGGGCCATCTCCTCGTGGCCCAGCACCACCATGTCGTAGCGCTCAGGGTCCAGCTGCAAGGGCTGTGAGGGGTGGTGATAAGCGATCAACACATCGCAGCCCCCTTCCACCAAACGCATGGCGGCATCGTGCACATTCAAGGCCATGAGCCGGGTTTTGATGGGCCCAAAACCCTCGCGCAAACGTGCCAACCAAGCAGGAAAAAAGGTCAACGCCAATGTGTGCGGCACCGCGAACTCCAGCACATCCTGCCCCGCACTGGCATGGCTGCGCAGCATGGCGCGGGTGGTCTGCAAGGACTGCAGCAACTCCAAGGCTTGCCCGTACAAAGTCTCCCCGGCGGGGGTCAAGCTGGTGGGGTAAGAGCTGCGGTCCACCAAATCTGCCCCAGCCCAGGCCTCCAGCGACTGGATGCGCCGGGAAAACGCCGGTTGCGTGACGTGCCGCAACTGCGCCGAACGGCTGAAACTGCGCGTTTCGGCCAAACTCACAAAATCTTCCAACCATTTCGTTTCCATGGCGCGATTATGGTTGAGCGTTGGGGCGTTGGGCCTTTGGGGCTTTGTAGGAGCGACGCCCTCGTCGCGATCAAGCCTCGCAGACCACCACTCATCGCCCCGGGGGCGGGGCTCCTACAAACAGGCAGGCAGCCAGTGACCCTGATGCATGGCTCTACATTTCCCCTGTAGGAGCGACGCCCTCGTCGCGATCAAGCCTCGCAGACCACCACTCATCGCCCCGGGGGCGGGGCTCCTACAAACAGGCAGTCAGCCGGTGACCCTGATGCATGGCTTCACATTTACCCTGTAGGAGCGACGCCCTCGTCGCGATCAAGCCTCGCAGACCACACCCCATCGCCCCGGGGGCGGGGCTCCTACACAGAGGCCGTCAGCCAGTGACCTGAGGGTGGCGCTTTTACAAATTGCAGCGGCGCACGATCTCGGCGGTGGAGGCGCTTTGGTTCATGGTGTAGAAGTGAATGGCGGGCACGCCGCCGTTGATGAGTTGCTCGCACAGGTCACTCACCACATCCAGGCCAAAGGCCTTGATGGACTCCACATCATCGCCATAGCCTTGCAAACGCAAGCGGATCCAACGCGGGATCTCGGCACCACAAGCGTCGGAAAAACGCAGCAGCTGCGAGGAACTGGTGATGGGCATGATGCCGGGCACCACGGGCACGTCCACGCCGAGTTTGTAGGCATCGTCTACAAAGCGGAAGTAGGCATCGCTGTTGTAAAAATATTGGGTGATGGCCGAGTTAGCACCGGCCTTGACCTTGGTGGCAAATGCTTGCAAGTCGGACTCGGGCGACTTGGCTTGGGGGTGGATTTCGGGGTAAGCCGCCACTTCGATGTGGAAATCGTCACCCGTCTCGGCCCGGATAAAGGCCACCAGATCGCTGGCGTAGTGGAACTCGCCACCTGCGCCATAGCCGCTGGGCAAGTCGCCGCGCAAAGCCACCAAGCGCTTGACCCCCATGGCCTTGAGCGTGGCCAGCTCTTCGCGCACCGAAGCCTTGGTCGCGCCAATGCACGAAAAGTGCGAAGCGGCTGCGACACCCTCGCTCAGGATGGCGCTCACGGTGGAAAAGGTGCCCTCTTGCGTCGACCCGCCTGCGCCGTAAGTGACCGAGCAAAACTCAGGCTTCAGGGCGTACAACTTTTCGCGCACGCCGCGCAGATTTTCTGCACCTTCGGGCGTTTTGGGTGGAAAAAATTCCAAGCTGATGGGCAGTTTCAAACCAGACATCACAACACCTTCAAAAATTCAATAGTCGTTGGCCTTGGCATAGGCCTTGGCGGCCAGATCGGCCTCGTGCGCCACACGGGTGGCCTCGCGAGCGGGCAAAACGACCGCCGGGTCGGGCCAGCAGGCCTGCACAAAAAATTCATGGTTGCCGTCACCCCCCGCAATCGGGCTGTCCAGCCAGGCGGTGACCTTCATGCCCAGCTCGGTCAAAGCCGTGCGCACGCGGTTTTCGATGAAGGGAAAATGCGTGTCGCCTTTCACGATGCCGCCCTTGCCCACCTGACCGGGTTGCAATTCAAACTGGGGTTTGACCAGCATCAGCAATTGGCCTGTGGGTTTGAGCAAATGCACCACGCCCGGCAGCACCAGCGTGAGCGAGATGAACGACACATCGCCCACCATCAGGTCAAAGCCTTCCAGCGCATCGGGAATGCGTTCGTCACCGGGCTCCAGCTCGCGGGCATTCACGCCTTCGATGCAAATCACCCGTTCATCCTGGCTGATGCGCGGGTGCACCTGGGCATGGCCCACGTCAATGCCCACCACCTCGGCCGCGCCGTGCTGCAGCAAACAGTCGGTGAAACCGCCTGTGCTTTGGCCCACGTCCAGACAGCGCAAGCCGTCCACCTGCACACCCGTGGCCTTCAATGCGCCTTCGAGCTTGAGACCGCCACGCGAGACATAACGCGACTCGGCGTCGTCCAGCAACTCCAGGGCTGCGCTCTCGGGCACCTCGTCGCGGTTTTTGACGACGGTGCGCCACTGGCCGTCGGGCTGCTGCCACTTCACGCCCCCAGCAATGAGTCGCTGGGCTTGTGAGCGGGAGGCGGCCAAGCCACGTTCGACGAGAAGTTGGTCAATGCGCATGCGGTTGGATTCAGTCAAACAATGGTGGGAGGGATGTACGCGCGATGGTGCAGGATCAAGCATGTCGGGGCTAAAGCCACCGACCTACGGAGCGGCATCTGTAGGTCGGCGGGTTCAGCCCCGACGTGACGTCGCAAAAACACCACGAAGGCTGAACCCCTCAACCCACTCAGCGCATCAATAGCGGTAAGTGTCGGCCTTGTAAGGACCATTCTTGGACACGCCGATGTAAGACGCTTGCTCGTCGCTCAGCTCGGTCAGCATCGCGCCGACTTTCTTCAGGTGCAAACGGGCCACTTTCTCGTCCAAATGCTTGGGCAACACATAGACCTTGCCGGACTCGTATTGGTCTTGCTTGGTGAACAGCTCGATCTGGGCAATGGTCTGGTTGGCAAACGAAGACGACATCACAAAGCTGGGGTGGCCGGTGGCGCAACCCAGGTTCACCAGGCGGCCTTTGGCCAACAAGGTGATCTTCTTGCCATCGGGGAAGATGACGTGGTCGACTTGGGGCTTGATCTCGTCCCACTGGCACTTGTCCAGCGAAGCGACGTCGATTTCGTTGTCAAAGTGACCGATGTTGCAGACGATGGCTTCGTCTTTCATGGCGGCCATGTGCTCGTAGCGGATCACGTTCTTGTTGCCGGTGGCTGACACGAAGATGTCGCACTTGTCGGCGGCGTATTCCATGGTCACAACCTTGAAGCCTTCCATCGCGGCTTGCAGGGCGTTGATCGGGTCGATTTCGGTCACCCAGACTTGGGCGCTCAAGGCACGCAGGGCTTGGGCCGAACCCTTGCCCACGTCACCGTAACCGGCCACCACAGCCACTTTGCCGGCGATCATCACGTCGGTGGCGCGTTTGATGGAGTCGACCAAGGATTCACGGCAGCCGTACAGGTTGTCGAACTTGCTCTTGGTCACCGAGTCGTTCACGTTGATGGCGCGGAACATCAGGCTGCCTTTGGCGGCCATTTCGTTCAGGCGCAGCACGCCGGTGGTGGTCTCTTCGGTCACGCCAATGATGTGCGCACCCTTGCGGCTGTACCAGGTGGGGTCCACAGCCAGCTTGGCCTTGATGGCGTTGAACAGGCAGGTCTCTTCTTCGCTGGTGGGGTTGGCGATCAAGGACGCGTCGGTTTCGGCGCGCTTGCCCAGGTGCATGAGCAGCGTGGCGTCGCCGCCGTCGTCCAAGATCATGTTGGGGCCTTCGCCGGGCGTGCCTGCGGGGCCAAAGTCAAAAATGCGGTGGGTGTAATCCCAATAGTCGGCCAGGGTCTCGCCCTTGATGGCAAAAACGGGCGTGCCCTTGGCGGCAATCGCCGCAGCGGCGTGGTCTTGGGTCGAGAAGATGTTGCAAGAAGCCCAACGCACGTCAGCGCCCAGGGCTTGCAGGGTCTCGATCAGCACGGCCGTCTGGATGGTCATGTGCAGCGAGCCGGTGATGCGAGCGCCCTTCAAGGGCTGCGCTGCGTTGAACTCTTCGCGGATGGCCATCAGGCCGGGCATTTCGGTCTCGGCGATTTTGATTTCTTTGCGGCCCCAATCGGCCAGGCCGATGTCGGCAATCACGCAATCAGCGTTAACGGTGGAAGGCATACGTGCATTCATGAGAAAAGCTCCAAAGCAATGTGAAAAAGCCACACGCATGGATGAAAGCACTGAATGGAAGGTACAGGCTCACCGCACGTCGTGTGGATGAGCGTCGTTGCTGTTTGAAGGTTCCGAGCCTCACGCCTGCTGCCAGCTTTGGGGCTGGTGGGCGCTGCAACGCTCCTCGGAAGTTGCTGATTATAGCGAGCCGCTCACAGGGCTGCCGTGAACACGGTCCTGCAACGCAACACGCAGACTCTCGCTGAGGGCTGGCAGCTCTTGCACAATGGTTTGGTAAAGGATTTCGTGGGCGACCTGTTCATAACCGTGTGCCAGGATGTTGCGCAAACCAATCATTTGTCGCCAAGGAATTTGAGGAAATTGAACATTTGAATCCCCTATCCTGGCCGCAGCCTCACCCAAATTAATGAACAATTTCTCAACAGCGAGGCACAAAACTCTTTGACTTTGGAACTCTGTGGGACTCAAGCCCACAACCAAGGATTGCAGCTCCTCAGAAAAACCAAGCATGTCGGCCAAGTGCGCAGGTGCGCGGTCAGTGCTCATTGGTAAAGTAAACGCAATTGGGGCTCAATGGCCTTGCGTCTGAAGGGGTTGTTCAACACCGAGGGAAAAGCCAAATCCACGCTCTTTCCATCAAAGACCATGGACAGCTCATGTTGCATGTCCACCAGCGCAAAGCCTGTGGGGTATTGGTTGGGAATGAATTCGACCAACAAGTCGACATCGCTATCAGACCTTTCTTGCCCTTGCGCAGCCGATCCAAACATTTGCATGCGGCGAACCTTATAACGCCGACAAATATCGGCAATGAGGGCTTGCTGTTGAGGCGCGATGTTCATAAGCGATCATTATGAAACAGTTCAAACAGTGGCGAAAGTGGATGCCAACTGTGGGAGCCCCCCGGGCAATGGTTCGTGGCCTGCCAGGCTTTTCGCGACGAGGGCGTCGCTCCTACAAGGGGATTCACCTCACTCACAGCGCCCAGAAGGCACCCCCCTTGGCCCGTTAAAATCTCCCCCATCGCGGCCACCCTTGGCCGCCCGCTCAGCACCCCTGCGGTGCCACCCCGATCAGGACCCCCTTGTGACCTACGCCCACGAAACCCGGCGCCGCCGGACGTTTGCCATCATTTCCCACCCCGATGCCGGTAAAACCACGCTGACTGAAAAGCTCTTGCTGTTTTCGGGCGCGATCCAGATCGCCGGCTCGGTCAAGGCCCGCAAGGCCTCACGCCACGCCACGTCCGACTGGATGGAAATCGAAAAGCAGCGTGGCATCTCGGTGGCTTCGTCCGTGATGCAGATGCTCTACCGCGAGCACGTCATCAACCTGCTCGACACCCCCGGCCACAAAGATTTCAGCGAGGACACTTACCGCGTGCTCACGGCGGTGGACTCGGCGCTCATGGTCATTGACGCGGCCAACGGTGTGGAAGCGCAGACCCGCCGCCTGATCGAGGTCTGCCGTCAGCGCGACACGCCCATCATCACCTTCGTCAACAAAATGGACCGCGAAGTGCGCGACCCGCTCGACATCCTGGACGAAGTCGAGCGCGAGCTGGGCATGCCCTGCGTGCCCATGACCTGGCCCGTGGGCCAGGGCAAGAGCTTCGGCGGCATCATCAACCTGCGCACGCAGGCCATGACGGTGTTTGACTCGGGCAGCGAACGCCTGCCGCAAGACTTCGAAACCATCCCCCTGACCGAGCAAGCCCAATTGGCCGAGCGCTTTGGCCTGGAATGGCAAACCGCCATGGACAGCATGGAGCTGGCCACTGGCGCATCGCCCGCGTTTGACGAAGCGGCGTTCTTGGCGGGCAAACAAACGCCCGTGTTCTTTGGCTCCGGCGTGAACAACTTCGGTGTGATGGAAGTGCTGGACGCGCTGGTCGACCTGGCCCCCGCGCCCAAGCCCCGCACCAGCAATCTGCTGGTCAACAAACAGCCCGTGGTCAAAGAAATCCAGCCCGAAGACAGCGCGTTCTCGGGCGTGGTGTTCAAGGTGCAAGCCAATATGGACGCCAACCACCGCGACCGCATCGCCTTTGTGCGCATGGCGTCGGGCAAATACACACCCGGCATGAAGCTCAAGGTGCAGCGCACCGGCAAAGAGCTGCGGCCCACCAGCGTGGTGACCTTCATGAGCCAACGTCGCGAAGCTGTGGAAGAGGCCTTTGCAGGCGACATCATTGGCTTTACCACCCATGGCGGCGTGCAGCTGGGCGACACCATCACCGACGGCGCGAATTTGCAGTTCACCGGCCTGCCCTTCTTTGCGCCCGAACTCTTCATGACCGTGATCCTGAAGAACCCGCTGCGCACCAAACAACTGCAAACCGGCTTGGACCAGTTGGGCGAAGAAGGCGCGATCCAGGTCTTCAAACCCGAAATCGGTGGCCCCATGCTGCTGGGCGCGGTCGGTCAGCTGCAGTTTGAAGTGGTGCAACACCGCCTGAAAGCCGAATACGACTGCGATGTGCGATTGGAGGGCTGCCAGTACACCGGTGCTCGCTGGATCACGGCCGACACCCCGGCCGAGCTGCGCGAATTCACCAACGCCTACCCGCAACGCATGTCGCTGGACGCGGCAGGTACGCTGGCGTATTTGTGCACCAGCCCTTACGACGTGCGCCTGGCGCAAGAGCGCTTTCCCAAAATCCACTTCCACCCGCTGCGCGAGCATGCCGGGCTGTCCTTGGGCAGCGCAGGCTGAATGGGTTTGACCTTGGGCGTCTCCCTTGTGGGAGCGACGCCCCCGCCGCGATAAGCCTTGTGGACCACCAAGAATCGCCCGGAGGGCGGGGCTCCTACAAAAGGTTTTCATGAAACCACTTTCTGACTGGCATACGCCGCAAGGCCTCATTGGCGTCTTCACCGACATCGATGACACACTGACCACCGATGGCGCGATCACCCCCGATGCCTTGCAGGCCCTGGCCGCTCTGAAAGCCGCTGGCCTGCATGTGGTGCCGATCACCGGGCGGCCTGTGGGCTGGAGCGAGCCCTTTGCGGCCACTTGGCCGGTGGACGCCATCGTGGCCGAAAACGGAGCGGTGGGGCTGCAACACTCGGCCAGCTTGGGTTTACGCAAGCTCTACCAGCAAGACGCGGCCACACGCAGTGCCAATTTCAGCCGCATGCAAACGGTCCTGACTCACATTGAAAACAACGTGCCGGGTGCGCGACGTTCACAAGACAGCGTCGGGCGCGAGACCGACATCGCCATTGACCACAGTGAATTCACGCACTTGCCGCAAACGGCCATCGACAGCGTGGTGCGCATGATGCAAGCAGCAGGCATGACGGCGACGGTGAGCAGCATCCACATCAACGGCTGGTTTGGCGAGCACAGCAAGCTGACAGGTGCCCGCTGGATCGTGCGCGAACTGTGGGGCCGCGATCTGGACGCCGAAATCGAGCGCTGGGCCTATGTGGGCGACTCGACCAATGACCAGGTGATGTTTGAGCACTTTGCGCACAGCGTGGGCGTGGCCAACATCCGGCGCTTTGAGGCGCAGCTGACGCACCCGCCGCGCTACATCACCCTCAGTGAACGCGGCGCGGGGTTTGCTGAAATGACACGGCATCTGCTCGGGCCAACGACCATCTCCCTGTAGGCGCTTGCCCTGCAAGTGATCACCCCCCGCAGGACGCTGTCGCGTCCATCGCCAGCAGGGCTGGCTCCTACAAAGGGCACAACGGTCAAGGTTTTTGTAGGAGCCAGCCCTGCTGGCGATGGCGACGGTTGTTAGGGGTGCGACGGTTGATCGCTTGCTGGGCTGACTCCTACAAAACCCTAGAAGGCGGTGTGGATGTCTTGCAGGGCGGTCAGGGGGTCGTGGCCGCTCAGGGCTTGCAGGCGCAGGCGGGACATCAGGTAGAGGTAGCGGGCCTGGATCAGGTCGCGGTGGGTGGTGGCCAGTTGTTGTTCGACGTTGAGCACATCGAGTTGGGTGCGCACACCGGCCAACACCGACTTGCGGGTGGAGTCGAGCAGCTGTTCATTCGAGCGCACGGCTTGCTCCAGGGCGCGGATTTTCAAAACTCCTTCGGTCACACCACGGTATTCCCGGTGAATGCGCAAACCCAAATCGCGGCGCATGGCCTCCAGGGCTTCTTCTTGGCGCAGCTTTTCGGCCACGGCCTGGCGCTCCAGCGAGCTCACGTAACCGCCCTGGTACAGCGGAATCGTCAGCTGAAAACCGAGGGTCTTGTTTTCGAAGCTCGAATTCAAACGCGTCACGTTTTCGCTGCCACTGTCCGACCACTGCGCCACCGCGTCCAAGGTGGGGGCATGGCCAGCTTTGGCTTTTTGGATCTCTTTGTCGGCCGCCTGCAAACGCGCTTGCAGCGACTTGACCTCGGGGCTGTGGGCCAGGGCTTTGTCCAGCCAGGCGTTCAAGTCCAGGCCCAAGGCGGGCAAGGCTTGCAAGCCGGTGGGGTGCAAAGGCTGCAACTGCGGCACGGGCTGGTTGAGCAAAATTTCCAGCTGACGCCGCGTGTAGTCCTCGTTTTGACGCGCCTCCAACTCTTGCGCCAGGGCCATGTCCAAACGGGCCTTGGCATCGTCCATGTCGGTGCGGGTGCCGGTGCCCAGCGCCAGCGCTTTTTCGGCCGCCGCCAGCACGGTGGTGAACTGCTGCTTTTGGCTCAGCACCAACTTGAGCTGCTCGCTGCTCATCAGGGCTTCGAAATACGCACCGCCCACACGCACCGACAGGTTTTGCACTTCACGCTCAAACACCGCCTCGGCCTCGCCCACCATGTCCGTGGCTTGCTGGTACTGGATGTACTTGGGCATGTTGAACAAGGGCTGGCGCAAAGACAGCGTCTTGTTGAAGCTGAAATAGTCGTCACGCGAGACCGACTCGTTCCCCAGCACATTGGTGCTGGTGGTGGTGAGCCGGTTGCTGCTGCGTGCCCAATTGGCCGACACCGAGGGCAGCAACTGCGCCCGGGCCTGGGGCAGGCGCTCACGCCCGGCATCCAGCGCGGCACGCGAGGCGCGAATGGTGGCGTCTTGTTCCAAGGCCAGCTTGTAGGCGTCCAGCAAACCCATGGCCTGCGCGCCCAAACTGGCAGCGCTCAGGGCCAGCGCCCACGCGGTTTTTTGAAATGTCGTGCGCATCATTCTTCCTTCATCGAACCAGCCAAACGCTTGGTCAACGGGTTCAGCAAATACGTCAACATCGAGCGCTCGCCCGTCTTGATGACGATTTCGACCGGCATGCCTGGCTGCAACTGGCGTGCGCCCAAGGTCTTTTTGCCCGCTTCGGTGAGCTGCAAACGGGCCAGAAAATGCGCCATTTGTGGGTTTTGTGGATCGGTCACCAGGTCGCCCGAGATCGACAGCACCTGGCCCTCGACCACCAACTGGGGCGAATGCGCGAAGGTGTTGAAGCGCACATCGGCCAACAAACCCACACGGATCTTGTCGATCAAGTGCGGCGCAATGTGCGCCTCCAGCAACAAGTCTTGCTCTTGCGGCACCACATCCATCAGCTTTTGTCCGGGCTGCACCACAGCGCCCACTGTCTGCACCGCCAGGCCCATCACATGGCCTGCGGCGGGTGAGCGAATGTCGATGCGCTCCAGGTCTTGCTTTTGGGCCGCAAACTTTTCGGCATCGGCTTGCACCTCACGCGAGACCTCGGCCAGCTGCGTCTCGACCTCTTTGCGGTACTCTGACGAGCGGGCCAACAAACGCTGGTTCAGCTCGGCAATCGAGCGGGTGGCGCGCAACGCCGTGCCCGACAAATCGGCCATCGAGGCCTGCACATCGGCCACCTGCCGCTCGATCTCCATCTGGCGGTTGCGCGGGGCGTAGCCGTCTTTGACCAGCTCGCGCATGTTCTTCAACTCGTCTTGCAAAATGGCCAGCTGCTTTTGGCGCTGCGCCAACACCTCTTGCGAGGCATCACGCTGGGCCTTCAGGCCACCAATGGCCTCTTCCATGCCCTGCAAATCGGCCTGCAAAGCCTGGCGGCGCGACTCGAACAACTGGCGCTGGTTGTTCACCTGCGCCATGATTTGCGGGTCGCTCATGGCCTGCTGCACCTCGGGGCGGAACTCGATTTTGGCCAAGCCCCGCTGCTCAGCCTGCAAGCGGCTTTGCATGGCGCTCAAGCCCACATAACGCTGGCGCACCGCCTCAAAATTGGCCTTGCTCACCGACGCATCCAGGCGCATCAGCACCTGATCGGCCTTGACCTCTTGGCCTTCGCGCACCAACACCTCTTGCACAATGCCGCCCGTCAAGTGCTGCACCGACTTGCGCTTGGTGTCGATGGCCACCGTGCCGGCACTGGGCACGCCCTCGTCCAGCGGGGCCAGACCGGCCCACAGCAAAAAGCCGCCAAAACTCAGCGCCAACACCCACAAACCCTTGCGGGCAATGCCCTGCGTATCGGCCGAAGCCCGCAAAGCGTTTTCATCGCCAGGGCGCACCCACTGCGCATCCTCAACCCGCGAGCCCAACTGTTTGGATAATTTTTGATTCGACATCACCAGACCTCAAGATAAATAGTTAAGCCGACACACCGGCTGCAGGCGCAGAGGCGGCAGACAGTGCAGCGGCCTCGCGTTGTTCTTTCAGGGCCTGCAACACCCCGTCGCGGGGGCCGCTGGCCACCAGCTGACCGTCTTGCAAAAGAACCACCCGATCGGCCACCGACAACACCCCGGGGCGGTGGCTGATCAAGACCACATTGGCGCCTTTGCTTTTGAGCCAATGCATCGCGTTGAGCAAGGCTTTTTCGCCCTCGTCGTCCAAATTGGCATTGGGCTCGTCCAGCACCACCAGCGAAGGCTCGCCATACAAGGCCCGGGCCAGGCCAATGCGTTGGCGCTGCCCCCCCGACAAGAACGAACCCGCCTGCCCCATGGGCGTGTCATAGCCCTTGGGAAAACGCAAAATCATCTGGTGCAAACCGGCCGCCTCGGCCGCCGCAATCACCGCGTCCGAATTGACCTCGCCCATGCGGGCAATGTTTTCGGCCACCGTGCCATCGAACAGCTCGATGTCTTGCGGCAAATAACCCACATAAGGCCCCAAACTCTCGCGGGTCCAATCGGTGATGGGGCGGCCATCGAGCAAGACCCGGCCCTCGGGCAACAGGCCAATGCCCATCATGGCGCGGGCCAAAGTCGACTTGCCCGAACCCGAAGGCCCCAACACCACCGTCACCGTTCCCGGCAAGGCCACAAAGCTCACCCCATCGAGCACCGGCTTGGCACACCCCGGTAAACGCACCGTGACGTTTTCCAGGCTCAGCTGCCCCACCGGGCGGGTTTTGAGCACATCGGTGCGGCCCGGCGGCGACAGCTGCAGCAAAGTGCGCAAACGCTCATAGGCCTCTTTGGTGCTTAAAAAGTTCGGCCAAGTGCTCACCAGCAAATCGATGGGGGCCAAGGCGCGGGTCATCAACACATTGGCCGCGATCATGGCGCCCGGGCTGATCTCGCCCACCACCACCAACCACGCCCCCGCGCCCAAACTGAGCGACTGCTGCGTGTAACGCACAAACTTGCTCACCGCCGTCAAAACACCGGTTTTTTGCTGCGCATCGCCCGACAACAGCAAGGCCTTGACCTGCTTGTCGCGCCAGCGGCGGTACAGGCCATCGAGCATGCCCATCGACACCAACACATCCACATTGCGCAGCTTGGAGCTTAAAAACCCCTGCGTCTCGGACTGCGCCCCATTGGCCACACGCTGCGCCTCTTTGCTCAGGCCGTGGCCAAACCAGGCAATGCAGCCTTGCACCACGGCAAACACCAGCGCCAGCACCCCCAAAGCCGGGTGCAGCAAAAACAGCACTGCCACATAAATCGGCACCCAAGGGCTGTCAAAAAAGGCAAACACCCCATTGCCCGTGAGGAACTGGCGCAGCGCCGTCAAGTCGCCAAACGCCTTGGCCGGGGCCGAATCGCTGGGGTTGAGGTAAGCCAAAAACGTGCCCTTGAACACCCGCTGGCTCAGCATCTGGTCCAGCTTGACCCCTGTGCGCACCAACAACAAAGACCGCGCCCATTCAGAAAACGCCATCACCCCAAACAAAAACAAACAAATGACCGACACCACCAACAGCGTCATGTGACTTTGGCTGACCATGACGCGGTCGTACACCTGCAGCATGTAAATCGTGGGCGTGAGCATCAGCAAGTTGACCACCATGCTGAACACCCCCACCACCGCAAACTCGCGGCGCAAGCTCCACAACACGGCCTGCAACTCATCGCGCAACACTGGATTTATGGGTTTCATCGACACACTCACGCTCCTTCTCCTGCCGGGGCAGACACCGCCGCCACGGGCGCAGCCGGGGGCACTTGCGGCGCGGGTGCGCCCCGCAACTTTTGCAACACATCGGCCGTGGGGCCAAACACCTGCTGCCCCCCATCTCGCAACACCAACATGCGGTCAGACACCGCCAGCACACTGGTGCGGTGGGTGATCACCACAAACGACGTGCCCTGCGCCTTGAGCGACGCAATCGCCTGGTTCAAGGCCAAATCGCCTGCCTCGTCCAAACTCGAATTGGGCTCATCGAGCACCACAAACACCGGCTTGCCATACAGCGCCCGAGCCAAGGCCACACGCTGACGCTGCCCGCCCGACAGCAAGCCACCATCACGGCCCACGGGCGTGTCGTAGCCTTTGGGCAAAGCCTGAATAAAACCGTGCAAACCCACCTGCTGCGCCGCCTCTTGCACACGCACCATGTCCACCTCGCCAAAGCGGGCGATGTTTTCGGCCAGCGTGCCCTCCAGCAGTTCAACGCCCTGCGGCAGGTAACCCAAATACGGGCCCAACTCGGCCTTGTCCCACACATGCATGTCCACGCCATCCAGGCGCACTTTGCCTGCTACGGGATGCCAAATGCCCATGAGCAACTTGGCCAGCGATGTTTTGCCCGAAGCCGACGGCCCCACCACCGCCAACACCGAACCTGGCGGCACATCGAACTTGAGGCCGCTGAGCAAGGTTGTCGCCTGGCCAGGTGCCGAAGCCACCAAACCCTCGACCGTCAAATGCCCACGCGGTGCGGGCAAAGGCATGTTTTGCGCCCGCTCGGGCACCTCGGTCAGCAAGGTCTCCAGGCGCTGCCAAGCCGCTTGCGCATTCACAATCGCGCTCCACTGCTGCACGATCTGCGTCAGCGGGGCCAGCAAACGCCCACCCAGCACCGAGCTGATGATCATCATCGCGGCCCCGCCATTGAGCTCGTTGCGCAACATGAACCACGCCCCCAAGCCCAACAACACCGAGCCCATCAACTGCTGCAACAACTTCGACGCCGCATTCAGCCCGCCCGCAGCCTCTGAGGCCTTGGCCTGAAAAGCCAAAAACGCATCCTGGCGCTTTTGCCACAGCCGCTGCACCGACGCCACCATGCCCATCGACTCCATGACCTGCACATTGCGCAGCGAAGTCTCGGCATAGGTCTGGGCAAACTGCGAACGGCGCTGCGCCTCCAGCAAAGGCTGGCGCGACACCTTTTGCAGCAACCAAGCCACCGAGGTCTGCGCCACCGCCCCCACCACCGCCGCCCAACCCAACCAAGGGTTGATCGCAAAAATCAAGAACATCGACACCAGGCCAATGGGCAACTCAAAAAACGCCGACAAAGCCGGGTTGTAAAAAAACTCGCGCACCGAGCGGAAATCGTTTTGCGCCCCAATGGCACCGGCCATTTGCTTGCGCTGAATGCCATCAAACATCGCGTTGTAAATGCGCTGCGACATCTTCAGCTCCAGCTGAATGCCCACGCCCCACAACAGGCGCGAACGCAGCTTTTCCAGCACCTCCATCACCGCATAAGCGCCCAAAGCCACCACCGTCAGCGAGGCCAGGGTCATCAAATTGCGGCTGTTCACCACGCGCTCGTACACCTCCAGCATGTACACCGTGGACGTGAAACCCAGCAGGCCAATGACCAAGCTGATCAATACAGCCGTTCGCCACGCCGGGGCAAATTGAGCCAGAGCCAACTTGAGCTCTGAGGGAGAAGAATTGGGCTTCATCAAGCAACCTCTACAGAAACGTAATCCGGAATCAAAGCGCCCGGGTCCAACACCACAGGCAGCTCGGCCGCCTGGTCAACCGGCTCCAAAGCCGACTCAGACGCCAACCAAAACGACAACACAAACACCCCGTCGGAGCCCCGACTGAGCACAATCTCGCGCAACTTGCCCTGCTCAAACAGCGCCAACTGCTCGGGCACCAAGGTCAACTCAAACTGCATGCGCCCATCGAGCGTGAACAGCGACAACTTGCCCTGCTTCAGGCTCAAGGTGTGGCGGTCAAAGTACACCGGGCAGGTCTCGGCAAAACGCAGCGACGGCAACGGCCGGTCGCCCATCTTTTGCACCTGAAACGGGCTGCTGGGGCTTTGGTAAATCAAGCGGGCCGTGCGCGACACCGCATAAATCGCGTTGCACACCATCTGCGAGCCCAGCGCCGGAAACTGATCGCGCAACGCCCGGTAATGCAAATGGTGCAAAGCCACCCGGTTCCACACCCGACTGCGCGACACCTCGGGCGCCAACTGGTTACACGCCTGCGAAAACACCTTCTGCAACGACAACAGCCGCTCAAATTGAGCGGCTGTGGTGTTCAGCGGGATGCGCAGAAAATTATTCATATAGGAAGATTATAGATACTCCTATATGAACTAATTTTCTATTTGATGTGTTTTTTTGTAATACCTGGGAGTGAATGGGGGTCTGCCCCCATTTTTGTGGGCGATGGTCTTCATGTCTTTGTGGGAGCCCCGGGCGATGGTCTGCTGCCTTTGTGGGAGCCCCGCCCTCGGGGCGATGGTCTGCTGCCTTTGTAGGAGCCCCGCCCTCGGGGCGATGGGTGGTGGTCTGCAAAGCTGATCGCGACGAGGGCGTCGCTCCTACAGGGGGCAGATCCCGTTTAATTGGGGTCAGATCCACTACTGTCCGGAGATTTCTGGGAAAAGACAAAACTGGGCTTCAGGCTCCCCGGTTTCATCGTTTAGCAACTGCTCACCGAGCAGTTCGGCCAGCGGCTTGACCTCGAACAAGGACAAGCTGAGGACCTGCAAGATGGCGTGCATTGACCCCTCCAACGCGAGTCTTTTTTTGACAATGGCCACCACCACGTAGGTGCATACAGCGCACCAAATTTGGGTTTTGACGGC
>NZ_CXON01000032.1:0-18820 GCF_001269405.1 Limnohabitans sp. 2KL-3 | reverse complement strand
CTACACGACGCTCTTCCGATCTCTTGAAAGACAAGGTGCGAGAAAAGACCAAGCGCACGAGAGGCGAGAGTCTGCGCGTTGTCATTAAAGAGCTTGGCCCCATGCTCAAGGGATGGTTTGGCTACTTCAAGCACGCCTATAAAAGCACATTCCTCAGCATAGACGGATTCATCCGCAGGAGGTTGAGGGCGATGCTGCGCAAGCAGCAAAAGAGCCCGGGGATGGGGAAGAGCCAAGTTGATCACAAACGCTGGCCAAACGAGTACTTCGCGCAGTTGG
The DNA here is from genome assembly GCF_001269405.1 of Limnohabitans sp. 2KL-3. NCBI lineage: Bacteria > Pseudomonadati > Pseudomonadota > Betaproteobacteria > Burkholderiales > Comamonadaceae > Limnohabitans > Limnohabitans sp. 2KL-3. Next base: position 18,541 of record NZ_CXON01000032.1, on the reverse strand, counting down.
GGCTGTTCACCATGACGCAGGCCCGAATGCAAGCGAGCCAATCCCGATGAGGAAACCACTGACTGGAGAGCCGTGTGCGGGAAAACTGCACGCACGGTTCGGAGGGAGGGGAGGCCTTGGCCTTTCCTACCCCTATCAAAATCATGCAGGCCCCTGTCCCACAAAATGCAGGGCAATGTCCCCTGTAGGAGCGACGCCCTCGTCGCGATAAGCGTCGCAGACCACCACCCATCGCCCCGGGGGCAGGGCTCCCACAAAATGCAGGGCAATGTCCCCTGTAGGAGCGACGCCCTCGTCGCGATAAGCGTCGCAGACCACCACCCATCGCCCCGGGGGCAGGGCTCCCACAAAATGCAGGGCAATGTCCCCTTGTAGGAGCGACGCCCTCGTCGCGATAAGCCTTGCAGACCACCACCCATCGCCCCGAGGGCGGGGCTCCCACAAATGGCATGAAGGCCCTGTTCCACAAAATGCAGGGCAATGTCCCCTGTAGGCGCGACGCCCCCGTCGCGATAAGCCTTGCAGACCACCACCCATCGCCCCGAGGGCGGGGCTCCCACAAATGGCATTAAGGCCCCTGTCCCACAAAAAATGCAGGGCAATGTCCCCTGTAGGAGCGACGCCCCCGTCGCGATAAGCCTCGCAGACCACAAACAATCGCCCCGAGGGCGGGGCTCCCAGTGCGCCCGTGAAGGCGCGTACACAGCATGGTGAGAGTCCATGTCGGGGTAAGCCAAGGCCCCGTAGTCGAAGGTAACTGCGTCGCTGCGAAGCGGGGTGGAGAGCAACCGGAGGCGAACTGGCGGTGCGCAGTAAAGCGAACTCGATTCGGCAGGGAGTGGCGGCGAGCTGGCTGGGAGAAGGCGAAGCCTGAAACACATCGCATGCGTTGTTTTGGTGGATAAAACGACATGCGGGCCACCCATGTGGTTGGAGGCGCAACGTCAGGAAGTGTGCGTGAGATAAGCGGGGAGAGCTGTGGCCCGAGGGGACGGGCTGCAGCAGTCAGAGCCATCGTAGTAGCGATGGGCTGCCAGAGCAGACAGGGCCAAACTGCACCGGAAACGGTGTGGGCAAACGAGAGTTTGCAATGACCGGGGTGCGCCCCTTGAGCCTAAACCGAGCAGACGGCAGCCTGAGAAATGCGGAGTAGGAAAGCCGCACGAGCCAAGGGTGGCAGGAAAGTGGATACGAAAAGGACAGAGATGAACGAGAGCGAAAGCGAAACGGTGGCAGTGCCTCTTAGGGCTAAACAAGCCGAGTCAGACCCTGCCCAATGGGCGTGGGTGGACCGTGAAGTCTGGACGGATCGTATGTTGGCGGCGCTGGGCAACGGCGTCAAAGGAAACAAGTGGTTCAGTTTGATCGACAAGGTTTACCGGCTGAGCACCTTGCAAGCGGCTTGGCAACAAGTCCAAGGGAACAAAGGGTCAGCGGGGATAGATTGGCAAAGCATAGAAGGATTTGCGGCGCATGAAGCGCGGTACCTGAGTGAGCTGTGCCGACAACTGGAGCAAGGAGAGTACAGGCCCCAAGCGGTGCGGCGGGTAGAGATACCCAAAGCGGGCGGTAAAACGCGGCCCTTGGGCATCCCGACGGTCAAGGACAGGATCGTGCAGACGGCGGTCAAGCGGGTGATAGAGCCGATCTTTGAGCAAGAGTTTGAGGACACGAGCTACGGGTTTCGACCCGGCAGGGGCTGCAAAGACGCGCTGCGGCAAGTTGATGCACTTTTGAAGGAAGGCTACACCCATGTGGTGGATGCTGACTTGCAGGGGTACTTCGACAGCATCCCGCACGAGGGCTTGATGGACAGGATCGCAGCGCACATCAGCGATGGAAGGCTGCTGGCCTTGCTCAAGGGCTGGCTGCAGCAAGACATCGTGCAAGAGATGCGCAGATGGACGCCGACGGCGGGCACCCCGCAAGGGGCGGTCATCAGTCCGTTGCTGGCCAATGTTTACCTGCATCCACTGGATGTGAAGATGAAGGCGCAGGGCTACCGAATGGTGCGCTACGCGGACGACTTCGTGATCCTGTGCGAGACGGCGTCACAAGCGCAAGAGGCACTGGAGCAGGTCAAGCAGTGGGTAGGGCAAAACGAGCTGAGCTTGCACCCGGACAAGACCCATGTAGGGGACTGCACGCAAAGGGGACAGGGCTTTGAGTTCCTGGGCTACCGATTTGAGGCGGGCAGGCGCTGGGTGCGGGGCAAGAGCCTCAAGAGCTTGAAAGACAAGGTGCGAGAAAAGACCAAGCGCACGAGAGGCGAGAGTCTGCGCGTTGTCATTAAAGAGCTTGGCCCCATGCTCAAGGGATGGTTTGGCTACTTCAAGCACGCCTATAAAAGCACATTCCCCAGCATAGACGGATTCATCCGCAGGAGGTTGAGGGCGATGCTGCGCAAGCAGCAAAAGAGCCCGGGGATGGGGAAGAGCCAAGTTGATCACAAACGCTGGCCAAACGAGTACTTCGCGCAGTTGGGGCTGTTCACCATGACGCAGGCCCGAATGCAAGCGAGCCAATCCCGATGAGGAAACCACTGACTGGAGAGCCGTGTGCGGGAAAACTGCACGCACGGTTCGGAGGGAGGGGAGGCCTTGGCCTTTCCTACCCCTATCAGGGGGAGATGCCCTGCATGTTGTGGGAGCCCCGCCCTCGGGGCGATCGGTTGTGGTCTGCGAGGGTGATCGCGACGAGGGTGTCGCTCCTACGGGGGGAATGCCCTGCATGTTGTAGGAGCCCCGCCCTCGGGGCGATGGGGCGTGGTTTGCGAGGCTTTTCGCGACGAGGGCGTCGCTCCTACAGGGGGAGATGCCCTGCATTTTGTAGGAGCCCCGCCCTCGGGGCGATGGGGCATGGTTTGCGAGGGTGATCGCGACGAGGGCGTCGCTCCTGCAAAAAACACGTTGCTGTTTGACAGGACTCACACGCGGGGTGACAAGCCATCGGCCAAAGACAGGCGGTAGGCCCGCCAGGCGGGCCCCAGGCTGGCCAGCAAACCGGCCAGCAAGACCGCGCCCGCCAAAGCCAGTTGTGTGGGCAAAGGCGCGGCCAGTTGCAAACGGATGCCCAGCGACTGCTGCAGCCAGGGTGTGGCCAGGGCCATGCCTGCGTAGGCCAGCAGTACACCCAACACAACCCCGGCGCAGGTGACCCACAGCCCCTCTAAAGTGAGCAGGCCCAGTACATGGCGTGGCCCAGCGCCCACGGCACGCAGCACGGCCAGTTCGCGGCGGCGCTCGTTCAGGCCCGCCAGCACCACCGCCATGAGCGAGACCACACTCACCAAAGCCACCAAGGCCGACACGGCCAGCAAGGCGTTTTCGCCCAGGCCCAGCACCGACCACAGCTCACCCAGCGCCACACCGGGCATCACGCCCATCAGCGCTTCTTCTTCGTGAAAATTCACAAAGCGCTGCACATTGAACACCGCTGCCCGACTTTTCAGGCCCACCAAGGCGGCGGTGACTTCTTCGGGCTGTAGGTTGAATTTACGCGCCTGATCGGCCGGGATGTGCCCGCCCGGCATGGGGGTGCCCGCCACCCAGCCCAGGTGCAGGGCTTCCAGTGCTTGCAGGCTCACATGCACCGTGCGGTCCACCGGGATGCCTGTGGGGGCCAAAATGCCGACCACCTTGAAGGGTTTGTCGGCGTGCTCATCGGCTTGCCCGCCTTCGAGGTCATGGTCATCGTGCAGGCCATGGCCCAGCGTGATGCTTTGGCCCAGGCCATAACCCATCTTTCGCGCTACTTCGGCTCCGATCACGGCCTCGTACAAACCGTCCAGCGTGTCTGCAAATACCGCGCCTTGTTGCAAAACCAGCGGTTGTTTGTCGCCATAGGCAAAGTGCTGAAAGTAAGCGGGTGTGGTGCCCAACACTGGAAAGCCCCGGTGCGAGTCACCCAAACTCAAGGGCACCACCCAGGACACCGAGCGGTGCTGCGCCAGTTTGTTCACGCTGTCCATGCTCATGCTTTGCGGCACGCTGCCAATGTGAAACACCGAAAACAGCATCAACTGCACCGGGCTGCTGCGGGCACCCACAATCAAATCGACGCCGCTGACCGATTGTGAAAAACTGCTGCGGATGTCGTGGCGTAAACGCTCCAAAGTCCACAACAAAGCGGTGGCCAGCGCCAGCGACACCACCACCCACACCAGGGTGCTGCGGCGGTTCCAGGCGCTTTGCCGGGCAATGTTCAGCAGGCTGTTCATGCGCTCACCCCCGCTTGCTGCAAGGCGGGCAAGGACCATTGCACATCAAAACGCACAGCCTGCTGCTCGTCGTGGCTCACACACACCAAGGTGCTGCCCGCCGCGCGTGTCGCCTGCAGCAACAAGCCCATGAAGCCCTGGCGCAAGGCTGCGTCGAGCGCCGAAGTGGGCTCGTCGGCCAGGATCAATTCGGGCTGGCCCATCAGGGCGCGGGCAGCGGCCACACGCTGCTGCTGGCCCACCGACAAGGCGTCGGCGCGGCGGCTCCACAGGGCCTCGGGCAGGGCCATGCGCTGCAACCAGCTTTGGGCCGTGGCCTCGGGGCCACCGCTGGCTTGGCAGCGAGAACGCCGCAGCTTGGAAAAGCGGCAAGGCAGGGTCACGTTGTCCAGCACGCTTAAGAACGGCAGCAAGTTGAACTGCTGAAACACCACGCCCACATGGTCGGCCCGAAAGGCGTCGCGCTGGCCCGCTTTCAAGGCAGCCCAGTCTTGCCCGAGCAAAGACACACGGCCTTGTTGGGGTGTCAACACACCGGCCAGCAGCCCGAGCAAGGTGCTTTTGCCACAGCCGCTGGGGCCATGCAAAAAAACGGTTTGTCCGGTACTGACTTGCAAGCGCCCCAGTGTCAGGGTGTTTTGGCCCCCTGGGGTCCATGCGTAGCGCAATGGCTCGATGTCGATCACAACACTCTCCCTGTTTAGAGGCGGCAATATACCCCCTCAGTGGGATGTGGGGACCTTTCTCCGGCTTTCTCGGCGGGCAATCCACACAGTGGCCCCCAGGATGACCAAGGCCCCTGCCCAAGTCCACTGGCTGGGCACGTCGCCAAACACCAGCCAGCCCAGCAACGAGGCCCACACCAGGTCCAAAAAGCGCAGCGATTGGGTGGCCGAAATGTCGGCCAAGGCGAAGGCCCGCGTCAGGCAATAGTGGGCCAGCGTGCCCAACACGCCCGTGGCGGCAAAGCCCAGCCATTGCATCAAGGTGGGCGCTTGCCAGTTGGGCAATGCCATGGGCAGGCTCAAAATCGTGACCGTCAAGGCTTGCCACAGCACAATGACGCCTGCTTTTTCGTATCGGGTCAGGGCTTTGGTGATGAGAAAGGATGCGGCGAAGACCGGTGAAGAAGCCAGCATGATCAGGTTGAACCAGCCGCCTTCGCCCGACATTTTGGGCAAAACCACCACCAGCACCCCGGCAAAACCCACGATGGCGGCGATCCAGCGGTCTTTGCGCATGGGTTCACCCAAAAACCAGGCGGCCCCGAGCATGATGAAAATCGGCCCGGTAAAACCAATGGCCGTGACGTCGGCCAAGGGAATTTTGGGCAGGGCCGTGAACCACAAAATCAGGCCCAGGGTGTGCACCCCGCCGCGCCAGAACTGGCCCACCATGTTGACGGGCATGTAAGTCCTCCAACCTTCGCGCCAGACCCAGGGCAAGATGAACAGCAGGCCAAACAGATAGCGCAAAAACTGTGACTGGTACACGTCCAAGTGCAGGGTCAACTCCCGTGCAATGGTGTTCAAAAAAGAAAACAACAAGCCGCCCAACACCATCCAGACCATGCCTTGCACCGCCACAGGCCAGGCCGTAAACAGGCGCAGGCTGCGCTGGTGCGCGTTGGCGCAGCGCCGAATCCAGGAGAGCGGGGTTTGGGGAGGCGTCATGCCAAAGGCGTGTGCAAAAGGTCTATCACCCGCGCATCTTAAGGCCAGCCCTGCGCGGCCAGGGTCGCTTGCGTTACGTGGCGCAGCGGCCGTACGCCCTCACTTGACCCATTGGTTCAGTTGCATGATGGGCATGAGCACGGCCAGCACAATCAACATGACCACACCCCCCATGGTCACGATGAGCAAGGGCTCGAGCACCGTGGCCAGGGCCATGGCGCGGCGCTGCACTTCGCTGGACAGCTGCTGCGCCGCCCTTTGCAGCATCAAGGGCAGTTGCCCGGTTTGTTCGCCCAGCCGCGCAAACATCGACAACAAGCCCGGAAACCGGGCGTTTTGTGCCAAGGCGGTGCCCAGGGGCGCACCTTCGCGCACGCGCACCAGGGCCTCCAGGGCGTCAGCCCGCAGGGCTTGGTTGGACAAGGTGTCGGCCGCTGCTTGCAGCGCTTTGAGAATGGGCACGCCTGCGGCGGTGAGCATGGCCAAGGTGGAGGCAAAGCGGGCGCTGTTGTAGCCCCGGGCCAGTCGCCCGATCAAGGGCAGTCGCAGCCAGGCGGCGTCAAAGCGCAGGCGCAAGGCCTCTTGGCGCATGGCCAAGCGAAACGCCATCCCGGAGCAGACCAGCACCAGCAGCATCAGCCAGCCCCAATGCCGCACCAAATCGCTCAGGGCCAGCATGGCCACCGTCAGGCCGGGCAGTTGGCGTTGGGTGCCGGCAAACACACCGGCGACTTGCGGCACCACCGAGGTCACCAAAAAGACCACGATGGCCAAGGCCACCAGGCTCACGATGGCGGGGTACAACGAGGCCGACAGCAGTTTGGAGCGCAGCACCTGCTGGTCTTCCAGGTCGGCGGCCAGTTGGTGCAACACATCGGACAGGTGCCCGCTTTGTTCGCCTGCGGCAATCACGGCGCGGTCAATGGCGGGAAACTCCTTGGGAAACTGCGCCAAAGCCCGGCCCAAGGTGCTGCCCGAGTTGACTTCGGCCCGGATGGCGGCCATCAGCTGGCCTTGTTTGTCGTGGTCGGCTTCTTCGGCCAAGGCCGACAAGGCGCGCTCAATGGGCAGGCCGCTGCCCACCAGGCTGGCCAGTTGGCGCGTCCACACGGCGCGTTGGCTGCTGCTGAACACCCGGCCTGGGCCGATCGGTCTTTGCCACCAGGGCAAGGCGGACTCTGCGTCGCTGCCGCTGCCCGAGGCAATCGCCTCGACCAGCAGGGGCACCAGCGACTGCGCTCGCAGTTGGGCGCGGGCGGTTTTCAGGCTGTCGGCCTCCAGGGTGCCTTTGCGTGTGCTGCCATTGGTTTGCAGGGCTTCAAAACGGTAAGCGGGCATGTCGTGTTCTCAGCGGCTGAAGTAAAGCAGGCCCAGCTGGCCGTTCCAGCTGAAGTGACTGGGGCTGACTTCGTTGACTTGTCCCAAGTGTCGCGAGGTGCCCAGGGTGCCAAACCAGGCCCACTGTGGGGTGATGGCGTAGCGGTAACTCATGCCCCAGCCCCAATCGCCCAGGCCGGCTTGCCAACCGCCTTCGGGTGTGGGCCTCAAGCGCAGTTGGGTGGCCCAATGCCGGGCCGTGGCCCACGAGGCACCGCTGCTCAGGCTCAGGGCGCTGCGCTCGCTCAAGGGCCACAGATAAGACACGCCCATGGACAAGGTGGTGCCATCGCCCCGGTTCATCAGGTCTTGTGTGACATCGCTGCCCAGCGACCAGTGTTTGTCGAGTTGGTAGCTCGCACTGACGCGCCCGCGCACGGTGTTTTTGCCCGAGCTGAAGCCATCAAAACTGCTGTTGTCCTGGATGTTCTGGATGCGTGCAGACAAGGACAAGTGCAGCCGATCGTCATCGCGCAGGTCGTAGGCCAAATTGGTGGCTTCGCGGTAGCCGCTGAATTTGAACCATTCGTCGCCCGTGGCATGGCCCAGTCGCCAGCGTCCGTAGCGCAGGCCCAGCACCGGGCGAAGTGCCAAGCTTTTGCGGCCATCGGCTTGTTCACTGGACTTGAGTTTGAGCCCCAGGGTGTACTGCCAGCGTTGGGCAGGGGCCTGTGCGGGGGCCGGGTCTGCTGTGGCGGGGCGGTCGGGGGCCGCATCATGGGGCGTATCTGGGGCCACAGCCTGGACCGTACCCTGGACTGCATCAGGGGCCACCGTGGGTGCGGTCTGAGTGGATGGTTCAGGTGGCTGAGTTTGAGCGTGCGCTGCGCCCACCAGCCCTGTCCAACCCGCCATGGTCGCCAGCAGCCAGCAAGCCCATGCCAGTGCCCGCAGACGAAGGCCCATGGCTGAGCCTATGGGCTTGGGCGGGGTCTTCAGAGGGGCGCTGCGATGCGGCCAGGGTGTGGGGTGCATGCGCATCAGTCGCGTGTCACGCGCAGCAGTTCTTCGGCGCTGGTGATGCCCGCATCGACCAGACGCTGGCCATCGTCGCGCATCAGCACCATGCCTTGCGCCAACGCGGTGGCCCGCAAGTCGGCTTCGGCAGCACGGTTGTGGATTTGCGCCTTGATGGCATCACTGGCCACCAGCAGCTCAAACACCCCGGTGCGCCCGGCGTAACCGGTGTGGCCACAGGCCTCGCAGCCCGCACCATGGCAGGCGGTGCAGCGCTTGCGCACCAGGCGCTGGGCCAGCACACCCAGCAGGGACGAACTGAGCAAAAACGGCTCCACGCCCATGTCGATCAGGCGGTTGACGGCACTGGCGGCGTCGTTGGTGTGCAGCGTGGCCAGCACCAGGTGGCCTGTGAGCGAGGCTTGAATGGCGATCTGCGCGGTTTCAAAGTCGCGGATCTCGCCGATCATGATCACGTCCGGGTCTTGCCGCAGGATGGCCCGCAAGGCTTTGGCAAAGCTCAGGTCGATCTTGGCGTTGACCTGCGTCTGCCCCACACCAGGCAGCTCGTATTCGATGGGGTCTTCCACCGTCATGATGTTGTTGCGCGTGGCGTCCAGGCGCTGCAGCGCGGCATACAGGCTGGTGGTTTTGCCCGAGCCGGTGGGGCCGGTGACCAGCAAAATGCCGTGCGGTTGGTGGATCAACTGGTCAATTTGCTGCAAGACGCGGCCCTGCATGCCCACCGCTTCCAGTGTCAAGCGCGCTTCACTTTTGTCGAGCAAACGCAACACGGCCCGTTCGCCATGGGCGCTGGGCAGGGTGGACACACGCACATCGACCGCGCGGGAGCCCAGGCGCAGGCTGATGCGGCCGTCTTGGGGGAGTCGTTTTTCTGCAATGTCGAGTTCGGCCATGATTTTCAGGCGCGAAATCAATGCGGCATGCAGCGCCCGGTTCGGTTGTACAACTTCGCGCAGGGTGCCGTCGATGCGAAAGCGCACACTCGAATGGCGTTCATAGGGCTCGATGTGGATGTCGCTGGCCCCGTCGCGTGCCGCCTGCGTGAGCAAGGCGTTGAGCATGCGGATGATGGGCGCGTCGTCGCTGGCCTCCAGCAGGTCTTCCACGGCGGGCAGGTCTTGCATCATGCGAGACAGGTCGGCTTCGGATTCGACCTCGCTGACCACGGCGGCAGCGCTCGATGAGCTGTTGGCCTGGCCACCCGAGTAGGCCTGGTGGATGCGTTGGGCCAGTTCGGTGGCGCTGCTGTGCTGCATCTGCCAATGGGGCCCGGCAAACTGGCGTGTCACCTCGGACAGCGCCGAGCGATCGCTCTCGTCACAAAACCACAGGTTCAGGGCCTGCGCATCGTCTTCGAGCAGCAAACGATGGGTGCGGGCAAAGGCATAGGGCAGGGGGTAGCGCATGGGCAACTCAGGGCTTGGCTGGGGCGGGGGCCGGAGCAGTGGCTGGGTTGCTTCCGGTCAATGGGGGAAGGACGGCCGATCCGGGCACGGGCAGCGCACCGCTGGCGGCGGGCTGAAAGCTCATCTGGTTGAGCCGCATTTGTTCGTAACGGCCCAGCGACAGGGCTTCGGTGGCCGCACCGTCACGCACCACCACCGGGCGCAAAAACACCATCAGATTGGTCTTCTTGCGGCTGCGGGCTTCGGCCCGAAACAGGTTGCCAAGGATCGGGACGTCACCCAAGCCGGGCACTTTTTCTTGGGTGTTGGTGGTGTCGTCTTGCAGCAAGCCGCCCAGCACCACGATGGAGCCATCGTCGACCAGCACACTCGACTCGATCGAACGCTTGTTGGTGATCAGCCCCGCCGTGGACGAGCTTTTGCTGTCGATGCTGCTGACTTCCTGGAAGATTTGCATCTTCACCGTGCCGTTTTCGCTGATTTGCGGCTTGACGCGCAGGGTCAGGCCCACGTCTTTGCGCTCGATGGTTTGAAACGGGTTGACCGCTCCGGCGTTGGTGTTGTTGGACGTGTATTGGCCGGTCACAAAGGGCACGTTTTGGCCAATGACGATTTTGGCTTCTTCGTTGTCCAGGGTGAGCAAGTTGGGCGTGGACAGCACATTGGCGTCGCCATTGGACTGTAAAAAACGCGCCAGCGCGCCCAAGGCCAGCACGCCGTTGCGCCGCTCGCCAACCGCCACGTTCAGGCCTGTGGAGGGGGTGTAGTTGCCAGTGGCTGCGTTGGCCGCCAAGTTGAACAAATTGGTGCCGCCCACCGCAAAGTTGGTGCCCAACAGGCCCACGGCGCTGCCACTGTTGCCCGTGCCGCTGAGCCACTGCACACCAAACTCGGCGGCCTTGTCGGCGCTGACTTCGGCAATCAGGCTTTCCACAAACACCTGAGCGCGGCGTTGGTCGAGCATCTCGATCACCGAGCGCAGTTGCCGGTATTGCGGTTCGGGGGCGGTGATGATGAGCGAGTTGGTGGCCGGGTCGGCCTGGATTTGGCCGCCTGTGGAGGGGCTGGCGCTGGCGTTCAGGCTGGTTGTGGCAGCCGATGCCGGACCCGCAGGTGCCGGGTTGCCCGTGCTGGCCGGGCTGCTGGGTGTGCTGCGCGATTCGCCGGCCAAGGCGGCACGCAAGGTGATGGCCAGCTTGGTGGCGTCGGCATTCTTCAGGTACACCACATGGATGTTGCCACTGGCCGCGCCCGCCCCGGTGGCGCTGGGTTGGTCCAGTTGGCTGACCAGGCCCCGCACCAAGGCCAGACGGGCCGGGTTGGCGGCACGCACGATCAAGGCGTTGGTGCGCACGTCGGGCAGCACGGTGGTTTTGAACAAGTTGTCGGTTTGTCCTTGGCTGGCCACGGCGGCAGCGGCCGTGGATTCGAGCAGGCGCAGCACCATGGGGGCCAGGTCGCTGGCCACGCCGTGTTGCAGCCGGATCATCTCGACCCCGGTGGCGTTGGCCACATCGAGTGCCGCCACGATGCGGGCCAGGCGTTGCAGGTTCTCGCTGTAGTCGGTGATCACCAAGGCGTTGGTGCCCGGGTTGACGTTGATGGTGTTGTTGGGGCTGATGAGGGGGCGCAGCACCGGCACCAGGTTGTTGGCGTTTTCGTGGTTCAGCCTGAAAATTTGGGTGATGATTTGGCCGCTGCTGGCGGGCACGGCACCGGCCGAGACGGCGCTGCTTTGCAGCTTGGCTTCGGCCTCAGGCAGCACGGTGTACAGCCCCGACGACTCCACCAGGGCAAAGCCTTGGGTGCGCAGTTGCACGGCAAACAGGCGCAAGGCCTGGGCGGGGGGCACGGGCAGTTGGCTGGACAGCGAGACGGTGCCCTTGACCCGGGGGTCCACCACGACGTTGTGCCCAGACAAGGTGGCCAAGGTGCGGGCCACAGCTTCGATGTCGGCGTTGACAAAGTTGAGCGTGACCGGCTCTTGCCGCTTGGCTTTGCGGGTGGCTGACTTGGCTTGGGGCTGGGTTGTGGTGGTGGCCGAGTTCAGGGCCGCGCTGGGGGCCTGGGCGGGCTCGGTGTTGGGGGCCTGGGCCAGTGCGCTGGACAGGCAGACCCAGCTCAGTGCCAGAGGCTGCCACAGGCGTGTGGATGGCAAGGGCTGGGACAAGCGGGCAAAGAAAGGGGTGGCGTTCATGGTGTGGGCGGGTTCAATCGGTGGTGTGGGATTCAGCCCAAAGACAGCAGGCTGCGTGGGCCTTGGCGGCGGCCCACAATGTTCAGCAAATTGGACAGGGCCGCTTCGTGCCCCTCTTGGGCGCTGGCTTCTCCTGTAAAGCGCAGGCGTGCACCGACCCATTGGCCTTGACCGCTCAAGAGCAAGGGCCCTTGCAGGGTGCTCAAGAGCAGCTCGGGGGTGGCGGTGCCTTCGGGGCGGCCGTTCAGGTGAATGAGGTAACTGCCCATGGGCTTGAGGGTGCTCAGGCGGGAGGACAGTTGCTGCACTTGCAACTCAACTTGGCCGGTCATTTGCAGTCGGCCTTCGCTCCAGCGCAGTTGAAGGCCTTCGGTGCGCCATTGCAGCTGGCCTTCGGGTTGCAGGGTGTTCCAGGGGGCACCCAGTCCACTGAGCAAGGCGGCTGGCCATTGCGAGAGGTGGTCGCTCAGGCTCAGTTGCAGGGTGGACAGGCCAAACTGCAGCGTCACACTGGCCGTTTGTGCCATGCAGCATTCGGCACGCCAAAGCACGCGCATGCCCGTCCAGGTGGGTTGAATGCGCCAGCGCAGCCGACCGGGCAGGGCTTGTGCGTCGCGGCTGCCACTGCCCCCGCTGAGCACCACTTGCGCCGATCCGGCCCACAGGCTGTTGCGTGGGTCGATCAGTTGCACGCGTCCTTGGCTGGCTTGCGCCACGCCCCAGGCCAGCCAGCGTGCGGGGGCCCACACGCAGATGGCCACCAGCAGGCCCAGCCATGCGCCCCAAAGTGCATGACGCCATCGCGAGCGCAGGGCAGGGGTGATGCGCTGGTTCATGGCGTGGCGGGCAAGCGAAGCACCACACTGCCGCGCCAATGCACAGCGTTGGCGTCGGCGGGCGCAGCGCCGGGGGATGTGAGGGCGGTTGTGAGGGCTGTTGCGGGGGGGGGCAGTTTTTGCGTCGGCAGCACCTGTTGCAGCTGGGCTTGCACCGGCAGGGCCTGGGCCCGTTCCCGGGCTTGGCTGAGCCAGCGGGCCATGCTTTCGGCGGGGGCCGATTCCACACTCAAGGTGGCGCGATCGCCTTGCAGCTGAATGCGTGCGCCCGTGCCCAGATCGCGCACGCTGGCTTCCAGCCATTGGCGGGCTTGGGCGGCGGTGTTGGCGGGGGCCGATTGCAGTTGTTTGGCTTGGGCTTGCAGTTCGCGCATGCGCTGGGTTTGCCGGTCCAGCTCGGCTTGCTTGGCGGGGGCTTGCTGCCAGGTTCGCCAGGCGGGGTTCAGGGCCAGGCTCCACAGCAAAGTCAGAGTCAGCAACAGGGCGACCAAGGCCAAGCCCTTTTTTTCGCGTGGATTGCGTTGTTGCCAAGCCTGTTGCAGCGCTTGCAGGGGCAAGTGGGTGCGGCTCATGGGGTGCTTTCCTTGGCGGGGGTCACAGACATCAACCAGCCTTCGCCTTCTGGCGTGAGCAGGTAGCCCCGGGCTTGCAGGGCGGTTTTCAGGGCAGAGGGCTCGCTGGCACCGGCTTGAAAGCCTTGCAGTCGCAGCTGGCCGTTTTGGTAGGCCCATTGGCGCGGCGCGGCCGTGCCTGCCGGCAGGGCCTGGCCCAGGGCGGCGAGCATGGTTTCCAGGTCGGCAGGCCCCAGTTGGCCAGAATTTTGTTGCAAGCGTTCGACTTCTCGCGCCATCTGGACCGGGGCGTCCACCACAAGCTGGGTTTGTGGGAAGCTGTCTTTGAGCATGCGGGCCCAGCTTTGTTCTTCGGCCTGCCAGTTGGCGCGTGTTTTCCAGGCCCAGGCGTTCAGGCCGACGAGTTGGCTCAGCAGCAACAGGCCCAAGGCCCAGCGGGTGGGTCGCCAGGCGGGGCTGTTCCACAGGGTGCTGAGGCCCTTTTGGCCCTGTTTGAGGTAACGTGCTTGGGCGTTGGCCCGAAAGTCAAACTGCGCCAAATCCCAATCGGAGGCGACCGCCTGGAGCCAGTGTTGTCCCGGGGGCATGAGTTGGGCCGGGCGGCCCAAGGCTTCGGTGATGGGGCCCACCACGGCCGACTCGGCCAGCAGCTGGGCGCTTTGCAGCGCTTGGGGGCTCAGTCCAAAGCGTTCTGCCAGCGTGCGCAGGGGCTCAAGGGGCATGCCCCAGACGCCGCGTTCGGGGTGCGCGGCCCACAGCCAGCCGCTTGGGGCATCGCCCAAAGCCAGCAGTTGAAGAGGCGCCTTGCCCGGTGCGATTTCGGGCACGATGCGGTGCACCTGCAGACCGACTTGTTCGAGCGCTTGGAGGTGTTCGCGCAGCCATTGGCGTTGGCACACGCCCACCCAGGGCTGGGGCAAGTCTTTCCAGCCGGTTTGCAAAGCCATGTGCAACTGGGCGGGGTCGTCGAGCAGGCGGTCTTCGAGCAGGCCTTGCAAGGCCGCTTGCAGGCGCGAGGCTTGTTTGTGCAGGCCCGGGGGCAACTCAACCCGGTGCCACGACAGGCAGGCAGCGGGCAACAAAACCAGCACTTCGGTCTGTCGGTCAGCGCTGGGCAACAAGGTGATGCCCGACCACTGCAGGCGCACAGAGGCCGTTTCACGCTCGGGCTGCACCAAGGCGTGGGGGTATACCGTGGCGGGGCCGGCGGGGCCGGGGGGCAATTGAATGATCAGGGTGCGCATGTGCGATTCATTGTAGAGGGGCACTGTGACTTTGCTGGGGGCTTTTGACCCGCCACAGCATGCGCACTTGGTTGCCTTCGCGACGCACCAAGGCCAGCTCTTGCTGGACCACGTTGTCGATGCGCATGCGCCCCAGCACCTCAAAGTAACGGCTTTGCACGCTGTGCTGTTTTTCATTCAGCTGCAAACCAGCCGGTCCCAGTGCCTCGCGGGCCGCGTTCAGGCTGGCCCAGTGCCCCCGTGCCCGCAAGGCCACCGCTTGACGTGCTGAGGACAGGTCAAAACCGACCAGGCTGGCCGAGAGCACTTCGGCTGAGGCGGTGTTGAGGTTGATGGGCGTGGGCTCGGGCAGCACGGTGATGTGATCTTGCAAGGCAAGCAAGGTGGCCGCGCTCAGGCCCATCCAGCGCAGTTGGGCGGTTTGTTGCGGCACCAAGGGCGCGGCTGTGGCATTGCGCGAGGTGGTCGGGGGAACCGCTTGGGGTTTTGTGGCCAGCCAAGCCTCGACCAGCTTTTGCAGCTCGGACGCGGGCAGTTGCAAACGGTCAAACAGCGCAGCCAATTGCGCCAGGGCCAAGGGCGAGGGTTTGCCGTCTTCGGTCAGATTGGCCAGGTTCATGCGCGATTGGGCATCGGTGATTCGGCCCGATAAAAAGACCTCGGCATCGTCTTCGCGCCATTGCTGGTCTTGTGACAAAAACGAAGACAGTTTGGATTCTTGCACCGGCAAAGCCCAAGGTTCACCCAAATGGTCAACGCCTGCACCTTGGGCAGAGACCGCGTCTTCGCGCAGAATCAGTCGGGCCCAGTCCAGGGCTCCGGTCATCATCCAGGCGGTTTGGCTGCGACCCCGTTCAGCGGCTTCAATTTCAACTTGCCGCCACTGTTGCCACAGGGCGGCACTTGCCAGCGTGGCCACCAGCGCCACGGTGAGCATGGCCACCAACAAGGCGGCACCGGCTTGGCTTGGCTGTTTGGCGTGTCGCGCTGTTGGGGCGTGACCAAGGGTGTGGGGCCGCTTCATGAGGGGGCTCCAGACAAGGTGGGGCGCACCCAATCGAGCGTCAGGGGGCCTGCCCCCGCAGGTCCGGGGGGCAAGCTCAGCACCAGACGCACACCATCAGGTGTTGTGCTGGCGCTGGTGGTTGCTTGGGTGGGGGCGGCGGCAGGCGTGTTGGGTCGTGGGGGTGACTGGGGTGGGGTGTTGGGGCCTGCCGTCACGGCATCGCTGGACAAAGGGTTGGTCCACGCGCCGCCCCGGTGCACAAAAATTTGCCAACCCGCCAAAGGGTGGATTTGAATTTGCCCGGCGCGGGCTGCATCGTCAGGTGTTTGGCTCCATTGCCGGGCCGCATCCCAGGCGGTTTGCCAGTCCTGGCTTTGGGTCAGTGGGGGCGATTGCCAGCGTTGCCAGTCGCCGCCACCGGGCCGACCTGGGTCGATGCGCCACGTCCAGGCCACCACCTGCACACTGGGCACAGGGCCGTTGGGTGATGGGGGGGCGTCTGCGCTGCGGCGTGTCAGGCGCAGCACCTGCCCGTCCCAGTCCCAGCTGGGGGTGCCGGCCAATTCGGCCAATTGGTCCAGGTCGGTTTGCCATTGGGCCAGGCCCGCTTGCAAGGTGCGGATGTCGTCGGCACGGGTTTGCAAACCACTTTGGGTGCGCAGCATGCCATCAATTCCGCGCCAGGCCATCAGGCTCATCAAGGCCATGATGGCAATGGCCACCAGCACTTCGATCAGGGTGAAGCCGCGTGCACGGGAGGACAGGGGTGCCATCAGTTGCGCCCCATCACGGTGGACAGTTGAAGCACATAGCGGCCTTCGTCCAGCACCCGGGCATCGACCCGCCGAAAATTCGGGTTGGGGGTGGGGCGCACCGACACCTCCACTTGCAGCTGGCGACCGGCTTGGGGGCATTCGATGCTGCGGTTGCCGTTGTCCGGCAGTTGTCGTCGCAATCGCAGGGCAATGAGTTCGTTCTCGGCGCAAATTTGGCCCAGCATGCTGACGGTCTGGCGATCGGCGTTGCGCAGCAGCGAGCCGGTGGCCTGCAGCCCGGCCAACAGGGCCACAGCCGTGATGCCCAAAGCGACCAACACCTCGATCAGGGTGAAGCCTTGCGCCGATGGGCCAAAGCGTCCACCGCTGCGGCGGGCTGTTTCAGGCCTGTGGGGGCCGCTGTTGCGCGGGGCACTCATGGCGGGGTGCTGCCGTTGGGGGGAAGGTTTTGTACCCGAAAAGGGCGCAGGCCATCGGTGACCACCCACAAGCGCTGGTCCGGACGTTCGCTGCTGCTCAGGGCCAAAGCTTGGGGTCCGATGAGGGGCTCCGGCCCCAAAATCAGGGTTTGGCCAGGTGCTGTGCGGGTGGTGTCGCTCAGCCATTGGCGGGGCAGCCCGGGGGGCAGCAGGCCTTCAAAAACAAAGGCCGAGCCAGATTCGGCACCTGGCGTCCGCCAAACCACGGGCAAGCCGTTCGCACGGGCTTGGGCACGGCCGGTTTCCAGCAGTGCGGCCAGGCGCTCGGCGTCGCGTTGCAAGGCACTGTCTGCGCTGTCACGCAGCGACAGGCTCACACCCGCCATGGCCAGCACCATCAAGACCATGACCACCAGCAGTTCGAGCAAGGTGAAGCCCCTGCACGGGGCGGCGGGGCCAACGTGTCGCAGGGGGCGCAGTGTGGGCTTATTGCCAGCTGCCGATGTCTGCATTGTTGCCCTCGCCGCCGGCTTGACCGTCAGCGCCAAAGGACAGCACATCCACTTCACCCTTGATGCCGGGGTTCATATATTGGTAGGGGCGTCCCCAGGGGTCATTGGGCAGCTTGTCCAGGTAGGGCTTCCAGTTGCCGGGCACGGGTTCGGTGGTGGGCTTGAGGGTGAGTGCACCCAGGCCTTGAGCCCCCGTGGGGAAACGCTGGTTGTCCAGCTTGTAAAGTTTGAGGGCCTGCATCAGGTTGCCCACATCGGTGCGGGCGGCCGTGATGCGGGCATCGTCGGCCCGGCCCAATACATTGGGCACGATGAGCGCGGCCAGCACGCCAATGATGGCCAGCACGACCATGAGTTCGATCAGGGTGAAGCCCCGCTGACGGCGGGCTGAAGGGGTGGCAGGTGTTTTCATGGCGTCGATCATAATGCGCCCATGTTACTGTCCAACTTTGCATTTGCAGCCCGCCCCTGGTGGCCCGCATTCATGAGCGCCTGCATGGGGTGTGCCGCAGCGGCCAGCGTGGTTTATTGGGTGCTCCAGTTCCCATCGGGCGGGACCGCATCCTCTGTGCCGCTGGTGTCCAACCCTGCTTCCATGGCCCGCCCGGCAGGCGCTGAAGATACCGCTCACTTGCAGCGTGCCTGGGGCGTCAAAGGCCTCGCACCGGTGATGAGTGTGGCGCAGTCCAGTCGCTACCAATTGTTGGGTGTGGTGGCCGGTGCTTCAGGCCAAGGCAGTGCCTTGATCGCCATCGATGGCCAAGCACCCAAGGCCTACCGCGCAGGACAGGCCCTGGCTGAGGGGCTGTTTTTGCAAAGCCTGAACCAGCGCCAAGCCCAAGTAGGAGCCGCACCGACCGGCCCGTCCTCGTTCACCCTGTCCCTGCCCGCCCTCAATAAAACCCCTTGACCCCCGCCCCCTCTGTAGGAGCGACGCCCCCGTCGCGATCAAGCCTCGCAGACCACCAAGAATCGCCCCGAGGGCGGGGCTCCCACAAAGAGCCAGGCCCCCATTGCCCCAAGTGCAGGGCTCCACATTTCCCCTGTAGGAGCGACGCCCCCGTCGCGAAAACCATCGCAGACCACCAAGAATCGCCCCGAGGGCGGGGCTCCCAGTGCGCCCGTGAAGGCGCGTACACAGCATGGTGAGAGTCCATGTCGGGGTAAGCCAAGGCCCCGTAGTCGAAGGTAACTGCGTCGCTGCGAAGCGGGGTGGAGAGCAACCGGAGGCGAACTGGCGGTGCGCAGTAAAGCGAACTCGATTCGGCAGGGAGTGGCGGCGAGCTGGCTGGGAGAAGGCGAAGCCTGAAACACATCGCATGC
>NZ_CXON01000031.1:0-27673 GCF_001269405.1 Limnohabitans sp. 2KL-3 | reverse complement strand
GGCCCGCATGTCGTTTTATCCACCAAAACAACGCATGCGATGTGTTTCAGGCTTCGCCTTCTCCCAGCCAGCTCGCCGCCACTCCCTGCCGAATCGAGTTCGCTTTACTGCGCACCGCCAGTTCGCCTCCGGTTGCTCTCCACCCCGCTTCGCAGCGACGCAGTTACCTTCGACTACGGGGCCTTGGCTTACCCCGACATGGACTCTCACCATGCTGTGTACGCGCCTTCACGGGCGCACTAGGAGCGGCGCCCTCGCCGCGATTGAGCCTCGCAGACCCCCACATCGCCCCGAGGGCGGGGCTCACACAAGAATCGCTGTGCTCATCAAACATCACTGGGCCATGTCAATCGATGGCCATGCCATGGCACGGCGCATCTGCCGACGACAATGACCCCGATCAATCCCCGAGAGGCTTGAACAGTTCGTTCAAATCGGCTTCGCCAAACAGGGGTTCTTTGCGCTGAACAGCCCCCTCGTACATGTCTTTGGCCAATTGGGCTTTGCGCTCCTGCAGGGCCAGCATGCGCTCTTCAATGGTGCCCTGAGCCACCAGTTTGACCACCCACACACTTTGGGTTTGCCCCAGACGGTGCGCCCGGTCAGTGGCTTGATTTTCGACAGCCGGATTCCACCAAGGGTCGTAATGGATCACCGTGTCGGCCTGCGGCAGGTTCAAGCCCACGCCGCCTGCCTTCAGACTGATCAAAAACAAGGGCACCTGGCCAGTGGTGAACTGGTCAATGATGGCATCGCGGTTTTTGTTTTGCCCGGTCAGTTTGACCCATGGAATGTTCAAGGCCGGCAGGGCTTCTTCAATCAAAGCCAGCATTTCGGTGAACTGCGAAAACAACAAAATCTTGCGTCCTTCGGCCACCATTTCCGGCAACATGTCCAGCAATTGCGCCAACTTGGCCGAGGTCTTGACCTGCAGACCGGTGTTCATTTTGAGCAGCCGTGGGTCACAACAGACCTGACGCAATTTGAGCAGCGCATCGAGGATGGTGATTTGCGATTTACCCAAACCTTGTGTGCTCAAGGCCTCGCGCACGGTTTTTTCCATGCCCAGGCGAATGGTTTCATACAGGTCCGCTTGTGGCCCAGACAACAAGACCGGCATCAAGGTCTCGATCTTGGGTGGCAGTTCGCTGGCCACCAGGTCTTTGGTGCGCCGAAGCATGAAGGGCGTGATGCGGTCACGCAGCTGGGTCATTCGCCCGGCGTCGCCGTGGCGCTCAATCGGGTTGCGAAACAGTTCAGTGAAACGTTTTTGGCTGCCCAAAAAACCCGGCATCAAAAAGTGAAACTGACTCCACAACTCACCCAAATGGTTTTCAATGGGCGTGCCCGACAGGCACAAGCGGTGTTGGGCTGGAATTTCGGAGACGGTCTGGGCGGCATAACTGTTGGCGTTTTTGATGTTTTGCGCTTCATCCAGCACCAAAACATGCCAGGCCATGGACACCCACAACTCGCGGTCACGCGAGAGCAAGGAATAGGCCGTGATCACCACGTCGTAAGCCCGGAGGTCGGCCACTTCGCCGTGCCGTGTCAAACCGTGGTGCACATGGGTGGTCAAGCTGGGGCAAAAGCGTGCGGCCTCGCGCTGCCAATTGCCCAACAAACTCACCGGTGCCACGATCAAGGCCGGCTCGGTCAATCGACCCGCCTGCTTTTCCGTCAGGATGTGGGCCAGCGTTTGCAAGGTTTTACCCAGACCCATGTCGTCCGCCAAAATGCCGGCCAAACGGTGCTCGCGCAAAAACTGCAGCCAATTGAGGCCTTGCTGTTGGTAAGGCCGAAGCGTGGCCTGCAAGCCTTCCGGGCAAGGCACATCGGGCAGCGTGTTTTGGCCGCGCATTTGCAGCATCATGTGCTGCAAGCGTTGAGCGCCCTGCCAAACAGCCCCCTCCCCCAAAGAGGCGGCGCAGCGCAAAGCATCCATGCGCGACAAACGCAGCACATCACCGTCCCAATCCCGACCGCGCTCGCCATGCAGCTCCATCAAGGTGGCCAGCCAAGGTCGGATTTTGGCGGTGGGCAGCTTCACATAGCCCGGTCCCTGCAAATCGGGCAAGTAAAGGTAGGGGGCCAACTCAGGGGCATCGGCCCCGTCGGAGGCCTCTGCTGCCACCGCCGCCGTGCGGGCCAGTGCCGCCACAATGGCCGGCACCCAAGGCAAGATGTTCACCCTTTTCCCGTCCAAATCCATGCCCAAAGACAAGTCAAACCAGGGCGATGTGTCGTCCAGCTCATTCGGGTCGGTCAAACTGACCTGCACGTCTTGGGCTTGGCGCAGCCAATGACTCATGCCATCGCGCTGGTGCACCTGCAGGCCCGCTTGGCGCAAAACGGCAAAATCAGACTCCAGCCATTGCAGCCAAAGATCCTCAGCTTGCGGGCCACTCATGGTCAACACGTCGTCTTGTTGGCGCTCAAGGCCCAGAGCATTCAGCTGGTCCCAAATGGCTTGTTCGGCCGCCAAGTGACGCACCAAAATCTGCGACTGCCCAGCCACCCGCACCACCACGCGTGTCGGTTGAGTTGGCCAGCGGCCCTCAACGCCGTCGTAATTGAAGGCCAGTTGCGCCTCAAACAAGCCTTTTTCTGAGCGCCGTGCAGCAGGCAAGGCCGTCAAGGTGAGCACGCCTTGAGGAAGCACACCCCGAATTTCAGGCATTTGTTCGATCACCGGGGGCAAGGGCAAAGAGCCCAAACGGGTGATCAACTGTTGCTGCAACTTGACTGCCACGCGCTCGGGCACCACGGGAGACTGACTCAACAAGACCAGTTGGTCCGCGCTCATGCCCTGGGTGTCCAACAAACCGCACACCCCCAGTTCAGGGTCCACATACATGGGCGGCTCATTAAAAGCATGCACCACACCGTGTTTTTCGGCACGCAATTGCAACTGCCAACCCGAAGGTTGGGGGTCTTGCGCCGCCGTGGCTTGCCACTGGCCCACCACAGGCAAGCTCACATCGGTCCAGTGCAAGACCTGCAAATGCCGCTCACCATCCCACATCAACCGTCCGGTTTGGCTGCACATTTTGAGCAGCAATTGAGCGGCCAGTCCCTGCAACTTGACGGCGCTGTGAAAGCCATATGAGCTGAAACTGTTGATGGCCGGGCAGGCTTTGAACAGGTCAAAAATGCCCCGCTCCATCGGGGCAGAGGTGCGCCAAACGGGGTCATGCGGCAAGGGTTCGCTGCTGACTTTTTTGGGCTTGCTCCACAGGCCATCGCGTTTGAGGCTGGCCCGGTTGATGGTCAAATGAAAGACCGGTCTGTGCCCCAGTGTGGCCGCAGACAAGATGTACAAAAAGTGCTCTGCCGTGCCAGAGGGCAAACTGAAGCCGTGCGACATGTTGGCCGTTTCAAGCCGGTCCAGCCATTCCTGCACTTGCTGCTCAGACTGCTGCAAGGCGTTTTCCAAACGCTGCTGGTGTTGAAACTCGGCGTTTTCGTCAGACAGGGCCTCATCGGAGGGCTGTTCCAGCATGTGAAAGCCCTGCATTGCCGCGTGAATGCCCAAAGCCGCGCCGTGTCGGCACATTCGGCCCACCGCGCAGGTGCAGGTCGAGCGCCAGGCCTGCAAATTGCCGCCATCGGACACCCGCACATGGGCTTTGACCTGAAAAGGGGTCGGCTCGCGACCTTCTTGAACCTGGGCTTGCAGCGACCAGCCCTCGGCTTCACTCGTCATTTTGGCCGAGACCACCTCATTTTGCAGGTACAGCGACGTGCCTTTGGCCCAAGAGTTGGAGTCAAAGTAAAACGCCAGCTGCGAGGGCGGGAACCACTTTTCAGAAACCACGGATTTCATGCATTCAGACGCTTAAGCGACCCACTTGCGGGCGTTTTGCCACACGCGCAGCCAAGGGCTGGTGTCGGCCACATTGCCGCTGGTCCAGCTCATTTGCACGTTGCGGAACACGCGTTCGGGGTGCGGCATCATGGCCGTGAAACGTCCGTCGGCGGTGGTCACGGCCGTCAGGCCGCCCGCACTGCCGTTGGGGTTGAAGGGGTACTGCTCGGTGGCTTGGCCGTGGTTGTCCACAAAGCGCATGGCCCCCAAGGCTTGGGCCGCATTGCCCCGGTGTTTGAAGTTGGCAAAACCTTCGCCGTGCGCCACCGCAATCGGCAAGCGGCTGCCCGCCATGCCTTGCAAGAACAAGCTGGGCGATTCCAGCACCTCAACCATGGACAGACGGGCTTCAAAGCGCTCGCTCTGGTTGGTGGTGAAGCGCGGCCAAGCTTCGGCGCCGGGGATGATGTCGGCCAGTTCGGCAAACATCTGGCAGCCGTTGCACACGCCCAGACCAAAAGTGTCTGTGCGGCCAAAAAAGCCTTTGAACTGCTCGGCCAAAGCCGGGTTGAAAGTGATGGAGCGCGCCCAGCCGATGCCTGCGCCCAGCGTGTCGCCGTAGCTGAAACCACCACAAGCCACCAAGCCCTGGAAGTCGGCCAGCTTGGCGCGGCCCGATTGCAGGTCGGTCATGTGCACGTCGTGCGACTCGAAGCCTGCTTTGTGGAAGGCGTAAGCCATTTCCACATGCGAGTTAACGCCCTGCTCACGCAGGATGGCCACTTTGGGGCGTGACAAATTGAGGAACGGCGCGGCGACGTTGTCAGTCGGGTCAAAACTCAACGACACATGCATGCCGGGGTCATCAGCGCGGCCAGCGGCGGCGTGTTCGGCGTCGGCACAAGCGGGGTTGTCGCGCTGCTGGCAAATCTTCCAGCTCACGCTGTCCCAGACCTGGTGCAGGTCTTCCAGCTTGGCGGCAAACACCTCTTTGGTGTCGCGCCAGATGCTGAGTTCGCCCACGCCTTTTTGGATGGTCGATTGCACGGGGCGGGTCTTGCCGATCACATGCGTGTGCTTGGACAAACCATGTTCGCGCAGGGTTTGCAGCACCGCGTTGCGGTCTGCGGTGCGCACCTGCAGCACCACACCCAGCTCTTCGTTGAACAGCGCCTTGAGCGTGAGTTCTTCGCGGCGGGCGCTGACCTGGCCTGCCCAATTTTTGGCGTCGCCATGGTCGGCGCGGCTGTCAGAAATGCCGTCGCCTTCGGTGACCAGCATGTCGACATTGAGCGCCACGCCCACATGACCGGCAAATGCCATTTCGGCCACTGCGGCCAGCAAGCCGCCGTCGCTGCGGTCGTGGTAGGCCAGGATCTGGCCTTGCGCACGCAAGATGTTGATGGCCTTGACCAGATGGACCAGCGCTTGCGGGTCTTCGAGATCGGGCACGCTGTCGCCAAATTGGCCCAGCACTTGGCCCAGCACGCTGCCGCCCATGCGGTTGCGGCCTTGGCCCAGGTCGATCAAGATCAAGCTGGTGTCATCGATTTTTGCATCCAGTTGCGGCGTGAACGTGCCGCGCACGTCGCTCAGGCTGGCAAAGGCGGTGATGATCAAACTGACGGGCGAGGTGACTTTGCGGGTCTCACCGTCGGAACTTGAATCGCCCTTCGGTACGGTCCACTGCGTGCGCATCGACAAACTGTCCTTGCCCACGGGGATCGAGATGTCCAGCGCCGGGCACAGTTCCATGCCCACGGCTTTGACGGTTTCATAGAGTGCCGCGTCTTCGCCCGGCTCACCGCAAGCGGCCATCCAGTTGGCGGACATCTTGACGCGGGGCAGCTCGATGGGCGCGGCCAGCAAATTGGTGATGGCCTCGGCCACGGCCATGCGGCCGGACGCTGCGGCATTCAGCGAAGCCAGCGGCGTGCGCTCGCCCATGCTCATGGCTTCACCGGCAAAACCTTGGTAGTCGGCCAGGGTCACGGCCACGTCGGCCACGGGCACCTGCCACGGGCCGACCATCTGGTCACGGTGCGTGAGGCCGCCCACGGCGCGGTCGCCAATGGTGATGAGGAAACGCTTGGAGGCCACGGTGGGGTGGCTCAGCACATCGATCACGGCTTTTTGCAGCGACACACCTGTGAGGTCCATGGCCGGCGATTGGCGCGTCACGGTGCTCACATCGCGGTGCATCTTGGGCGGCTTGCCCAGCAGCACGTCCATGGGCATGTCGACGGGCGACTCATGACCTTGGTCTTCCAACACCAGTTGGCGCTCATCGGTGGCCACACCGATCACCGCAAACGGGCAGCGCTCGCGTTCGCAAAAGGCGGTGAACTGCGCCAAAGACTCGGGCGCAATCGCCATGACATAGCGTTCTTGACTCTCGTTGGACCAGATTTCTTTGGGCGACAAGCCCGACTCTTCCAGCTTCACAGCGCGCAAATCAAAACGTGCGCCTCGGCCTGCGTCGTTGGTCAGCTCGGGGAAGGCGTTGGACAAACCACCCGCGCCGACGTCGTGGATGGCCAGAATCGGATTGGCCGCGCCCTGTGTCCAGCAATGGTTGATGACCTCTTGCGCCCGGCGCTCGATCTCGGGGTTGCCGCGCTGCACCGAGTCAAAGTCGAGGTTGGCGGCGTTGGTGCCGGTGGCCATGGAACTGGCCGCGCTGCCGCCCATGCCGATGCGCATGCCGGGGCCGCCCAATTGAATGAGCAAGCTGCCGGCAGGGAATTCGATCTTTTGGGTTTGATCGGCGTCGATCTGGCCCAGACCGCCCGCGATCATGATGGGCTTGTGGTAACCCCGCACCACGCCGTCCACGGTTTGTTCGTATTCGCGGAAATAGCCCAGCAAGTTGGGGCGGCCAAACTCGTTGTTGAACGCCGCGCCACCCAAGGGGCCTTCGGTCATGATTTGCAAGGGGCTGGCGATGTGCTCGGGCTTGCCGCCCGCTTGATCCGACATGCCGCCCCAGAGTTTGGACACGGTGAAGCCCGACAAACCCGCCTTGGGCTTGGAGCCGCGACCGGTTGCACCTTCGTCGCGGATCTCGCCACCCGCGCCTGTGGATGCGCCGGGGAATGGCGAAATCGCGGTCGGGTGGTTGTGGGTTTCGACCTTCATCAGCACATGGTGCAAAGCTTGTTCGGCTTGGTAAGCCGCGCCCTGCCCCGAAGTTCTGGCGACAAAACGCTCCACCGTGTGGCCTTCCATGACCGAGGCGTTGTCCGAATAGGCCACCACCGTGTGCTGGGGGCTCAGCTGGTGCGTGTTGCGGATCATGCCGAACAGGCTCTTGGGCTGGGCCACGCCGTCGATGGTGAACTCGGCGTTGAAAATCTTGTGGCGGCAGTGCTCGCTGTTGGCCTGCGCAAACATCATCAATTCCACATCGGTGGGGTTGCGCTTGAGGTTCGTGAACGCCGTGACCAAATAATCGATTTCGTCTTCGGCCAGGGCCAGGCCCCAGGTCTTGTTGGCTGTTTCAAGTGCAGCGCGGCCACCGCCCAGCACGTCCACATGGTCCATCGGTGCAGGGTCAAGTGCCGTGAACAAGGCCGCAGCCTCATCGCGGCTGGGCATGGCCGACTCGGTCATGCGGTCGTGCAGAACGGACGCGACTTGGCCCAGTTGTTCGGCGGAAAGTTTAGCGCTGCTGAACAAGCCCGACTTGAGCGTCAAACGGTATTCGGTCAGGCGCTCGACCCGGCGCACCTCAAAACCGCAGTTGTGGGCGATGTCGGTGGCCTTGGAGGCCCAAGGCGACACGGTGCCCAAGCGGGGGCTGACCACGATCACGGGGCCGTCAACCGGTCCGGCATAGGGTTCGCCGTAAGTCAACAATGCAGCAAGAGTCTTCTTTTGGGCCTCGGCCAAAGGCGCGATTGTGGCGACCAAGTGGACAAATCTGGCTGAAATGCCCTGAATTTGCGGCGAAATGGTTGCCAATCGTGGCAAAAGCTGGGCAATGCGAAAGTCGCTGAGGGCGCTGGCGCCTTCAAAAGTCGTGATGTGCAGGGACACGGGGTGGCCTTGTAAAGAGACGGAAAACCGTTGTTCCGGGGCCGCTGACTGGGGCTGTCCGGCAAAGGCGGTATTTTAACGGGGGAAACCCTGATTTGAGGCTGGCCGAACAGTTCTGAGCGGTCCTCCTGCCAAAGTGAAACAAGTCGACCAAAACTTGACCATCGCAACGTCATTCATACAATACAGCGTATTACATGCAACACACCCACGCCATGACTTCACCCTCCGCCAAAGAAGCCACGACCCGAACCATCAATGTCCGGTTGCCAGCCAGCGTGTATGAGCAACTCGAGGACTTGGCGAAGGCCACATCTCGCACGAAAAGTTTTGTCACTTTGGAGGCCTTGACCAGTTACCTCAACGAGCAAAGCTGGCAAATCACAGACATCGAAGCGGCGATTTCAGAAGCCGACAGCGGAGATTTCGCCTCACGAGAGCAAGTCCAAACCGTGATGGCCAAATACGGTGCGTGATCTGATTTGGACGAACCGCGCTTTGAAACGGCTCGACGATATTGCCGATTTCATTGCAAGAGACAACCCGCTTCGTGCGCAGACTTTTGTCGTTGAACTGCGCAACAAGCTGGAAGTGTTGAAAACCCAAAGTTTGGGCCGAGCAGGTCGTGTATTCGGGACCAAAGAACTGGTTCTTCACCCCAACTATTTGGCGGTCTACCGGATCAAAGCGGATCAAGTGCAAGTTCTGACGATCTTGCACACTGCGCAAAACAAATGATCTCCTGGTCGATTCATGGCATGCAAGTTCAAAACCGAGGTCTTGCTGAAACGAACTGCCCCAAAAAAGCCGTGTAGCTCACGCGGCACGGCTTGTCTGGTCACATCCTCGTTCACCCCAACACCGAAGTCGCCTCCATCTCGCGCCGGATTTGGTAGGCGTGGGTGCTGGTGTCCATGGCCACGTCGTCCCAAGTGAGGCTTTGGCCTTTGGCCACGGGGCGAATGACCTTGACGCCATGGGCCAGGCCCAGCGGCACGCCGCCCATGCGCTTGGAGGTGGCCGCCGGCAGCAGCTTGCCCCAGACGGTGTAGCCGCCCTCGCCGTCCAGCATGTCACCGGGTTTCAAGTCGCGCTTGGCCGTGGCCACCACGTCGGCGTTCCAGCCGATGGCCACACCCGTGGGTTCGTTGCGCAGGGCCACACTCGCCACGCTCACGCCCACTTCGAGGCCAATCAAATGCCAGCGCTTGTAAAGCGTGAAGTAACGGCCCGAAGGGTCAGTGTGGGCGTTGTACTCTTCAAAGCAGTTTTTGATGTAGTCGGTCTCGGCTTCCACCGTGACCCAAACGCCCATGCGGATGTCGTAGGGGATTTTTCGGCCATCGGTTTCCAAACTGGAGATCACCTCGACCATGCCCTTGCGCTCCAGCACGCCGCCTTCCGAGATCGGGCGAGTGACGTAAGGGATGTCTTCCACGCTGGCGGGTGGGTAGAGCAAGCCATTGCTCGGCACACCCAAGCCGGTGGCATTGGACACCGCCGTGCTCTCGATCGAGGGCTTGGAGCCGTCCAGAAAGCTGTTGAACATTTTGGGGTTGAGCCCGCCGCGCTCGGCCTGCTCGGGCGTGAGGCCGTAATAGCCCCACACCGTCTCGGGTGTGGATTCGCAAAAGTGCGGCAGCCACTTGTGGCCCCGGCCTGCGGCCACGACCGGAAATCCGCAGGTGCGGGCCCAATCGACCAAATCACAAATCAAAGCAGGCTGGTCGCCAAAGGCCAGCGAATAGACCACGCCAGCCGTCTGGGCACGGGTGGCGAGCAAGGGGCCACAAAAGGCGTCGGCCTCTACCGTGACGTTGACCACATGTTTGCGGTGTGCAAAGGCTTCCAGAATGTGGTCCACTGCGTGCAGGGGCGAGCCGGTGCACTCGACGATCACGTCCACCGCCGGGTGGCGCACCAGGCTTTGCCAGTCGTCGCCCACATGGGTGGTGCCGTTTTTGACGGCATCGTCCAAGCTGCTGGCCGTGAGGCGCCCGGCCTCCCAGCCCACGCGGGCCAGATTGGTGCGGGCGTTGTCGGGTGACAGGTCGGCAATGCCCACCAGGTGCACACCGGGTGTGCGGGGAATCTGCGCCAAATACATGGAGCCGAATTTGCCCGCGCCGATCAGGCCGATGCGGATGGGGCGGTTTTCAGCGGCGCGTTGCAGGAGTTTGGCGTGCAGGTTCATGCGGCTTCTTTCAACACATCGAGCGAGGTTTTCAGGGCGCTTTCGGGCATGCCGCTCTTCCAGGGCAAGTCCACCGGGTAGCTGTTGACCAGGCAGTCGTCGGGCAAGCAGCTGATGGGGGTGAAGTCGCGGTGGGCGATGTATTCGGGGCGCTTGTGGCGGCGGATGTGGTTGGACACGGCGCACAAGCTCAGGTACACGCTCACCCGGTTCCAAGGCGAGAGGTTGCTGGCCGAAGCGTGCACCAAGCAGCTGTGGAACAAGATCATCGAGCCGGCTGGACCGGTGGGGCTGACGATGCCGCCTTCTTTGCCGCCCGCCCTTTCGACCAACTGGGCAATCAGGTCGTTGTCCACCGTCCACAGGGGGTAGCTGGTGGTGGACAGGTCATGTTTGGCCTCGACCACGCCTTTTTTGTGGCTGCCTGGGATGAACATCAGCGGGCCGTTGAAGGGGTTCACGTCGTCCAAGAAAATCGCCACGTTCATGGCCCGTTCGGTGGGCATCATGTCGTCGTTGAGCCAGGTGCCGTAGTCCTGGTGCCACTGCCACACATCGCCTTCAAAAGCCATCTTTCCGTTGATCTTGAACTGGTGCATGTACAGCTCTTCGCCAAACAGGTCTTGCACGGGCTCGATCATGCGGGGGTGGCGGGCCAACTTGGCAAAGGGCTCGCTGTACATGTGGGCCGCAAAGTTGGTGCGCACGGCGTCGCTGCCTTTTTCGCGCACGTTGTAGGCCTCGCGGCGGCTGTACAACTCGGGCACGGCATCGGTCAGGTTTTTGGTTTCTTCGGGCGTGAACAGGCCGGGAAAGAACAAATAACCCTCGCGGTCAAATTGTTCGAGTTGTTCGGGGGTCAGTCTCATGCTTGTGCTCCTGTTTTGAGGTGTTGAATTTGTTCGGAAAGTCGGGCCGTGAGTTGCACGCTGGCCTCGTGGGCGTGTTCTTGCACCAGGCGCACTGCCGCATCGGCGTCACCGCTGGCAATCGCTTGGGCTATGGCTTCGTGTTCGTCCCACACGGTTTGGCGCTGGTGCGATGACTGCAGCACCGCGCCCATGACGCGTTTGAGATGGTGCCAATGCAGCTCAATGCTTTGGGCGATGAGGGGGTTGCCAGAGGCTTGGTAAATGGCGCGGTGAAAGGCCAGGTCGGCCTGAATCATGGCCTGCACGTCACGCGTTTGGTGGACCTCTCTGCCCTGGCGCATGACCTCTGGGTCGATCTTTGCGCCCCGCTCGGCGGCCAATCGCACAGCCAAGGCATCCAGACTGCCACGCACTTGGTACACCTGGGCAATCCAGTTCACATCGAGTTGCGTGACTTGCACGCCTCGGCCGGGGGCGTCTTCGACAAAGCCGTCTTTTTTGAGCAATCGCAGGGCTTGCAAGACGGGTTGGCGCGATACGGCAAAGCGCTGAGCCAAATCGTCTTGGGTCAATCGCTCGCCCGGGGCCAAAGTGCCCTCGCTGATGGCGTCGAGCAAACGGGCATAAATTTGCTCCACCAGATCGGGGGCTGTGGTCAGTTGAAGGGGTTGCGGGCTCATGTCTGTATACAGAATACAAAGATTCAAAGCGACCTAGAATGGGTGCTTACCCGAAGTTCAACGCTGAAACGGCTTCTTTGGCATGAACGCGTTGGGCGAAGACCCGTGTTTGACCGAGCCCCATTCGTGTAAGTTCCCTGCATTCTGTGGGTGCCCGATTTTTTGTGGGCCCTGCATTTTGTGGGAGCCCCGCCCCCGGGGCGATGGGTCGTGGAGGCTGCCTGCATTTTGTGGGAGCCCCGCCCCCGGGGCGATGGGTGGTGGTCTGCGAGGCTTTTCGCGACGGGGGCGTCGCTCCTACAGGAGGCTGTGGGAGCCCCGCCCCCGGGGCGATGGGTCGTGGTTTGCGAGGCTTTTCGGGGCGGGGGCGTCGCTCCTACAAATTAAGGGGCTGTGCACAGACCCAAGGGCCACATTTGTAAAGACCCCCCGCAGGGATGATTGACGCTTGCGACACGCACACAAAGGCCTCAATGGGATAATCGAGCCCTATGACGATCACCCTCAAAACCGCCCAAGACATCGAAGGCATGCGCGTGGCTTGCCGCCTGGCCTCCGAAGTCCTCGACTACATCGCACCGTTCATCAAGCCGGGCATCACCACCAACGAGATTGACAAGCTCTGCCACGACTACATGGTCGATGTGCAAGGTTGCATTCCCGCCCCGCTGAACTACGCGCCGGGGGGTTACAAGCCCTATCCCAAGTCGATCTGCACCTCGATCAACCACCAGGTCTGCCACGGCATTCCCAATGACAAGCCGCTCAAAAAAGGCGACTCGGTCAACATCGACATCACCACCATCAAGGACGGTTGGCACGGTGACACCAGCCGGATGTTCCATGTGGGCGAGGCCTCGATTGCGGCCAAACGCCTGGCCAGCGTGACCTACGAAGCCATGTGGAAAGGCATTGAGCAAGTCAAGCCCGGTGCCCATTTGGGCGACATTGGCCATGCCATTCAAAAGTTTGCCGAAGGCCACGGCTTTTCGGTGGTGCGTGAGTTTTGTGGTCACGGCATTGGCCGGGGCTTTCATGAAGAGCCGCAAGTGCTGCACTACGGCAAGCCCGGCACCCTGGTCGAGTTGGTGCCCGGCATGGTCTTCACCATCGAGCCCATGATCAACGCGGGCAAGCGCGACATCAAGGAAATGGGCGACGGCTGGACCATCGTGACCAAAGACCATTCGCTGTCGGCCCAATGGGAGCACACGGTGGTGGTGACCGAAACCGGCTACGAGGTCTTGACCTTGTCTGCAGGCAGCCCCGCCGTCCCGGCATTCATCCAGCCCGTCATCATCGACCAAGCCACCGCCTGAGATGAGCGTTCAGGCCTCCTCCACAGACCCAGCAAGCCCTGAGGGGCTCTCGCCTTTGGCCGACTTGGCCCAGCTGCGCGAGACCTACAAGCACGACAAAGCCGCCGTTTTGCATGGCTTGGCGCACAGTGGGGCCGTGGCGCGTGGGCTCAAGCAAACCCTTCGTCAACTGTCCATCCTGGCCGATGGCCTGCTGATTCAGTTGTGGCAAAACGCGGGATTTGCGCCGGATGTGTGCTTGGTGGCCGTGGGGGGCTTTGGGCGGGCCGAGCTGTTTCCCTCTTCGGACGTGGATGTTTTGGTGCTCTTGCCCGATGGCCAATCGCCCGAGTCCTCGCCCGAATTGCAAGCGCAGCTGGAGCGCTTCATTGGCAGCTGCTGGGACACGGGCCTGGAAATCGGCTCCAGCGTGCGCACCCTGAGCGAGTGCCTGGCCGAGTCGGCCAAAGACATCACGGTGCAAACCTCGCTGCTGGAGTCGCGCCGCGTGACCGGCAACACCCGCTTGTTCACCGAATTTCAAAAGCAATTCCAGGCGGCCATGGACCCGCAGGCTTTTTGGGTGGCCAAAACCCTGGAAATGCGCCAGCGCCACACCAAATACGAAGACACGCCCTACGCCCTGGAGCCCAACTGCAAGGAATCGCCCGGCGGGCTGCGCGACTTGCAGGTGATTTTGTGGGTGGCCCGCGCTGCAGGCTTGGGCCACAGCTGGGACGAACTGGCCCGCAAAGGGCTGGCCACGCCCCTGGAGGCGCGGCAAATCAAACGCAACGAAGCCCTGCTGGGCCTGATCCGCGCCCGCTTGCACCTGCAAGCCAAGCGCCGCGAAGACCGGCTGGTGTTTGACCTGCAGACCAATGTGGCCGAATCGTTTGGCTATGCGTCAGACGTGACGCCCGAGGGCCGCTTGGCTTTGCGCGCTAGCGAAAAGCTGATGCGCCAATACTATTGGGCCGCCAAGGCGGTGACCCAGCTCAACCAGATTTTGCTGCTCAACATCGAAGACCGGCTGCAAGCCGACCGGGGTGAATCGGTCACCGATTTCCGGCCACTGAACGAACGGTTTTTTGAAAAAGCCGGGCTGATTGAAGTGGCCAGCGACGACCTGTACCAAAAACACCCGCACGCCATCTTGGAGACCTTTTTGCTCTACCAAGCCACGCCGGGTGTCAAGGGTTTGTCGGCCCGCACGCTCAGGGCGCTGTACAACGTGCGGTCCATCATGAACGGGCGCTTTCGGGCCGACCCGGTCAACCGCCAGACATTTTTGCAAATCCTGCAAGAGCCTCAGGGCATCACGCACGCGATGCGTTTGATGAACGAGACCTCGGTGCTGGGGCGCTATTTGTGGGTGTTTCGGCGCATCGTGGGACAGATGCAGCACGACCTGTTTCATGCCTACACGGTGGACCAGCACATCCTGATGGTGCTGCGCAATGTGCGGCGCTTTTTCATGGCCGAGCACGCCCACGAATACCCGTTTTGCTCGCAACTGGCCGGGGGATGGGACAAGCCCTGGATTTTGTACACCGCCGCCTTGTTTCACGACATTGCCAAAGGCCGGGGCGGCGACCACTCCAAGCTGGGCATTGCCGAGGTGCGCACCTTCTGCCGCCAGCACGGGGTCGACAAAGCCGACGCCCAGTTGGTTGAATTTTTGGTGGGCGAGCACCTGACCATGAGCCATGTGGCCCAAAAAGAAGACCTGAGCGACCCCGAAGTCATTGCCCGGTTTGCCCAGCGTGTGGGCAACGAGCGTCGCCTGACCGCGCTGTATTTGCTCACCGTGGCCGACATTCGCGGCACCAGCCCCAAGGTGTGGAACGCCTGGAAAGGCAAGCTGCTGGAAGACCTGTACAAATCCACCCTGCGTGTGCTGGGCGGCCGCGCACCGGACGCCAACGCCGAAGTCGAGGCCCGCAAGCGCGACGCCCTGATCGAGCTGGCCCGCCACAGCGAACCGCACGAAGGCCAAAAAGCCCTGTGGGACACGCTGGATGTGGGCTACTTCATGCGCCACGACGCGTCGGACATCGCCTGGCACGCCCGCCAGCTCTCGCGCCATGTGGCCAAACCCGCCGATGGCCCGGGCAAACCCATTGTGCGTGCCCGCATATCGCCAGTAGGCGAAGGCCTGCAAGTGCTGGTTTTCTCGCCCGATCAACCCGACTTGTTTGCCCGCATTTGTGGTCACTTTGACCAGTCAGGCTTCAGCATTTTGGACGCCAAGATCCACACCACCCGCACCGGCTGGGCGCTGGACACCTTCCAGATCGTCACGCCCATGCTGCCCGAGCACTACCGTGAACTGCTGAGCATGGTCGAGTCCGGCCTGACACAAACCCTGGAAAAACAAGGCCCCTTGCCCGCCCCCACCCGCGGACGGGTGTCACGCCGCGTGAAAAGCTTTCCGGTCACCCCGCGCGTGAGCCTGAACCCCGACGACAAGGCCCAAAGCTGGCTGCTCAGCATCTCGGCCAGTGACCGCATCGGCCTGCTTTACAACATCGCGCGCGTGCTGGCCAAACACGGCCTGCATTTGCGGCTCGCCAAAATCAGCACCCTGGGCGAACGCGTGGAAGACACCTTCCTCATCAGCGGAGCTGAGTTGCAACAAAACAAAGCACAAATCGAAATCGAGACAGAGTTGTTGGGGGCGCTGCAGTCGGCTTGATTTGGCGTTTTTGATCGAACATTTGTTGGCTTTTAACGTTTTCCGATCGCCTGTGTGGCTCATCCTCGAGCGCTTTTCATCCTTGTAGGTTTGTCATCCTCGGGCTTGACCCGATGGTCCATGGCTGATTGAACATGGATTCCGGGACAAGTCGGGAATGACGAACTCTGCAATTCAAACTTCATGCGGCCGAATCTATAACTTGTCACCGTTGTGCTCAGGCCAGGCCCCCAGACAAGCATCACAGACTACAAGGATCGCGGTGCGTGTGGCGCAGATGGCTGCACCTTTTTAGCCCAAGCAGGAGGCCGGGGCACCTGCCAATGCCACACACCGTGACGCCAGCGCGCCACCAGTTTGGGGCCGGAAATCCCGTTGCGGCCCACACCGGATGTGTCGTACAGCAAAGCCAAATCGGCCAAAGGCATGGCCTGCTGCAAATGCTGCAAGGTGCGTGGATAGCGTGCCAAGATGCGCTCTGGCGGCACATCGTGCCCACCTTCGGCCACCCGTTGCGCCACCCGGCCCAGCAACTGGCGCGGATCGTTGACACACACCACCAGCAACACCACCGCAAAGCCTGCGGCTCGGGCCTCTTGCATCAAAGTCAGCTTGGACGGGTGAGAAAACACCGTCTCGCTCACAAACGACAGCCCTTGCGCCAAACAAGCCGCACGACGGGCATCGGCCCAAGTCCGCGCCTGAGCCGAACGGGCTTGTGGATCGGTGATGTGCTGCAAGGCAGCGGCTTCGTGCAGGTCCGCATTCACAAACTCCGCCCCGGCCGGAAGCAAGCCCGATGAGACGGCAGAGCGGTACAGCGTGGATTTGCCCGCCCCGTTGGGGCCGGCCAGCAAATAAAAAACGGGTTTCAAACGAGGCCGTTGCTCAGGCGGCCTTGACCACCTGACGGCGGTTGCTCTGCACCGTCTGGCGCACGGCCTGGGCCAGGCGGCCGGTGCTTTCGGCGGCCACAAAATCCGCCTCAATGGCGTCCAGTGGGTCGGCCGCAGACACCGTGGTGGTTTGACGCACATCGTAGAGTGCGATGGCTTCTCGGGCCTCAGAGATGGTCAAACCCGAAGCTTCGGCAATGCGCCCCAGCGTGGCCCAGTACTCGATTTGCCCCGCCACCGAGCGGCGCATGGGCGTGGCCGCTTCGCGGGCTTGGCTGACCAAACCGGAAGGCAATTTGACAGATGCAAACGAAGAAGGTGATGCAGACATGAGACGCTCCTTTATGGCGCATTTTGCGCCAAAACGGACGCATCTGGCCATCTGGCGTGAACAAATCCTCATCGACACGGGAAAAACACCTGCATCCATCCACACCACCCGTGCCCAAGGCTGTGGATAAACCCCGGAACAAGTGCCCAAAGGCGCATGCCTATTGGGCTGGCGGCGTGCGCTTAAAAAACAGGCAAGAATGAAGATTGAATGCGGCCAGTGAGCGGGACTGCCGCGATGCCCCTCCTGAACTCATCGGGCCACCACATCAAGGCGGGGAACGACCTCATCGTCATCATCGCCATCGTCGTGCAGCAACTCAAAGGCCTTGAAGACCGCGCGCTCAACGCGCTTGACCAAACCTTCGTCGCTGAAAACCCCAGGGTAGGTCTTGCGCAGCTTGGCGCTGACTTTCAGGTTCGTCACCAAGGATCGAATGATCGTCGCATAGTCCTCGTCGCGGCCCTCAATGATTTCCTTCAGGCTGCCTACCGCGATGTCGTAGCGCCGCAGGTACACCGCCTCGTCCTTGAGCCCATGCAAAATCGAGTGACGAATGACGACGACCAGGTATTCAGACTGGAATGTGAGATCAGCATATCGCCAAGTGGCTAAGCCCCGATGGAACCTGATTGGCCTGATTTTTGGTATCTCTGATAATACCAATATGACTTTTAACCCCCGCATCGTCATCGACACGAATGTGCTTTACAGCGCGTTGCGTTCACAGCTGGGGGTGTCTTATCGGCTGTTGAGCATGGTGAGGCAAGCGCGATTTTTGCCGCAGGTGTCAGCGCCACTGATTGCCGAATACGAAGACGTCCTCAAGCGCGGGCAACTGGCATTGAGCCACGCCCAAATTGACGATGTCATCGACTACTTATGCGCCCAAAGTGAACACCACCGGATTTTTTACCTCTGGCGACCCTTGCTCAAAAACCCCAACAACGACTTTATCTTGGAGCTGGCCGTCAAGGCCCAAGCCAGCATCGTGACTTGGAACGTGGCTGACTTCAAAAAAGCTGCGAGCCTCCATGTTCAAGTCATGAGCCCCCGACAACTGCTAGAAATTCTGGAGAAATCATCATGAGCACCATCAGCATTCGCCTGCCCGACTCGCTGCACAGCATGGCCAAAACCATGGCCAGCCAGGACCATGTGTCCATGAACCAGTTCATCGCCAGCGCCGTGGCAGAAAAAGTCTCGGCTTTGGCCACAGAAACCTACCTCAAAGAACGCGCCGAACGGGCCAGCGTGGACAAGTTCAAGGCTGCATTGGCCGCTGTGCCAAAGCAGCCGCCGGATGCACATGACGCCCTCTGAGGCCACAACAGCGCCCGCGCCACCCTCGCGCTGACCTCACACCAAGCCAGAACTGCGCGACCCACGGCGTGGGCGGCTTGGCTGGCTGAACCTTTTTGGCCCAAGCTTGGGCCAGACGGCCCAAAGTCGCCCAATACCCGATCTGCCCGGCCACTGAAAGGCGCATGCTTGAGGCCGCGTCACGGGCCTGACTGACCCAACCTGAAGACAACTTGTCGGATGAGGACGAAGACGACGATACGGACATGAGGCTCTCCATTTGGCGCATTTGGTGCCATAAAAAGCCAAAACGGCCATGCAACGCTCAAAAAACCATGGCGCAAACCGTGAAAAAAGCATCCACACCCACCGTGTTCAAGCCTGTGGATAAGCCCTAGGACAACTGCGCCAAGGCGCATGGGGACTGGGCTGGCGTCATGCGCTCAAAAAATAGGCAGATTGGCCATGGACTGCCAAGACATTGATCTGACCCGATGAAGTTGAATCAACCATCACGTCCAAACTTTTGTCATTCCGGACGAAGACCCGGGATCCAGTGCGAACCGCTGCCCTTTGCAAACACCTGCAACAGACACTGGGTCCCGGCCCAAGACCGTCATGACAAAACCAACTCGCCAACGCCGTCTATGTGATTCAATGCGTCCAAAAGAAGACTGCGAAGACCAGCAAGGCCGATCTGGACTTGGCTGCCAAGCGTTATCGAGACTTATTAAAGGAGCTAGGCAATGACCAAGCAACGATTTGCCAGCGTCTGGGATGCCATCGAGGACACCCCGGAAGAAGCGGAAAACATGAAGCTGCGCTCCATTCTGATGACGGCGCTGAAGAACCACCTGACCCGCACAGAAATGAGCCAAGCACAGGCCGCCAAGCTGTTCGGCGTGACTCAGCCACGCGTCTCAGATCTGATGCGCGGCAAGATCAACTTGTTCGGCCTCGATGCGTTGGTGAACATGGCCACCGCTGCTGGACTGCACATTGAAATGCGCGTGATCGAAGCCGCCTAGGCTATCAGGATGGCATAAGCCAAAACGATAATTCCTGTTTTATCTGCTCACGCGGCCAGTCGTTCAATCTTGGGCCGCTTGATCTTGCTGGCTTGATAAAGCTCGTACTGCATCTGCATGCCCGCCCACATTTCTGCGCTGGTGCCAAATGCCTGGGCGAGGCGGTAGGCCATGTCCGCAGAAATACCGGATGCGCCCGACACCACACGCGAAAGCGTGACACGGTTGACGCCCAGCTTGACCGCCGCTTCTGTGATCGTGATGTCACCCAAATACTCCCGAAGGACTTCCCCTGGATGCGGGGGGTTGTGCATGCGAGTCATGTTTGCCTCAGTGATAGTCTTTGTAATCCACAAGCACGGCGTCTGTTCCATCAAACGCGAACACCATGCGCCAGTTGCCATTGACGGTAATGGCCCAATGACCTTTCAAGTCGCCTTTGAGGGGATGCAGTCCCCATGCTGGTGCTGACAGGTCTTCGGGCTTCAACGCTTGGTCAAGAGCCGCCAGCTGCAGTCGAAGCCGCGCAGCATGCGCAGCCTGAATACCCGCCTTACTACCGGTTTCAAAAAAGCGCTGCAGACCCTTGTGTCGAAAGCTTTTGATCATTCAAGCCCATTGTATTTTGTAGCGCACTACGCTACAAGACATTTCAATGTACTTCCTTGCAAAGCCTGTCTGCGTTGCCCATGGCGATCCCCTTTGCATGGCGAACCTGATGTCAGCCTGGAAAAATCCCCAGGGCAAAACACTGCATAGCTGTTTCGTTGTCCAGCACCACCGAGATTTGGGTTTTGCCCCCCTCAGTCTGGTCAATCAAAAACTCGCTCATCAAAGGCTCCTGACGCCATGCGCGGCAATTCGCAGCCATGGAAGGGGTTGCACTTGAGCGCACCTCAGGCCGCCTTCACCGCCTGACGGCGGTTGCTCTGCACGGTCTGGCGCACAGCATGCCACAGACGGCCCGCGCTTTTGGCGGCCAAAAAGTCTGCTTCCAGAGCGTCCAGCGGGTCGGCATCCGTAGGGGCGGCCTGGCGGACATCGTAGAACGCGATGGCCTCGTGCGTCTCAGAGACCGTCAAGCCCGATGCCTCGGCAATGCGGCCCAAAGACGCCCAATACCCGATCTGCCCGGCCACCGAACGGCGCATGCTTGAGGCAGCGTCACGGGCCTGATTGACCCAACCAGAAGACAACTTGTCGGATGAGGACGAAGATGACGATGCGGACATGAGGCTCTTCTTTTGGCGCATTTGGCGCCATAAACAGCCAAAACGGCCATGCATCGCTCAAAAAACCATGGCGGAGACCGTGAAAAAAGCATCCACACCCAGCGTGTTCAAGCCTGTGGATAAGCCCTAGGACAACTGCGCCAAGGCGCATGGGGACTGTGCTGGCGAGGAGCGCCTAAAAAATAGGCAAATCAATAACCGCCTGAGACCCCAGAATAATCAGTGCCCAATCAACGGAACTTGAAAGTCAGCCTTTTTTGCGTGGCGGCAACCCCGTATGCTGCGTCAGCAACTGCCCCTTCTTAGGCTGCCCCATGCGCTTGGGCGCCGTCGACAAAGACACTGACGACTTCGCCCCCGCGCCCGTGCTGTTTTTGCGGCGGGCGCTTTTGTAACCGTCTTCGGCCAGCGGTTGCCAATTCGGGATCAAGTGATGTTTGCCGTTGCCGATCAAATCAGCCCGGCCCATGGCTTTGAGGGCTTCGCGCAGCAGCGGCCAGTTGTTCGAGTCGTGGTAGCGCAAAAACGCTTTATGCAGGCGGCGGCGTTTGTCGCCTTTGACCACGTCCACTTTTTCGCTGTCACGGGTGATTTTGCGCAGCGGGTTGCGGGTGGAGTGGTACATGGCCGTGGCCGTGGCCATGGGGCTGGGGTAGAAGGTTTGCACCTGGTCGGCTCGGAAGCCGTTCTTTTTGAGCCAGACGGCCAGGTTCATCATGTCTTCGTCGCTGGTGCCCGGGTGAGCGGCGATGAAGTAAGGGATGAGGAACTGCTTTTTGCCCACTTCTTCGCTGTACTTGTCAAACATCGACTTGAAGCGGTCGTAGGTGCCGATGCCCGGCTTCATCATCTTGGACAGCGGGCCGCCCTCGGTGTGCTCGGGCGCAATCTTCAGGTAGCCACCCACATGGTGCTGCACCAGTTCTTTCACATACTCGGGCGACTGAACGGCCAGGTCGTAACGCAGACCAGAGCCGATCAGAATCTTCTTGATGCCCTTGAGGTTGCGTGCCCGGCGGTACATGTTGATCAGCGGGCCGTGGTCGGTGGTCAGGTTCTGGCAGATGCCGGGGAACACACAACTCGGTTTGCGGCAAGCCGATTCGATCTCGGGGCTCTTGCAGCCCAGGCGGTACATGTTGGCCGTGGGGCCACCCAGGTCAGAGATGACACCGGTGAAGCCTTTGACCTTGTCGCGGATGTCTTCCACCTCACGGATGACCGATTCTTCGGAGCGGCTTTGGATGATGCGGCCTTCGTGCTCGGTGATGGAGCAAAAGGTGCAGCCGCCAAAGCAGCCGCGCATGATGTTCACGGAAAAGCGGATCATTTCCCACGCGGGGATTTTGGTCGCGTGGTCATGGCTGCCGTTTTCGTCGGCGTAGCGCGGGTGGGGGCTGCGGGCATACGGCAGGTCAAACACATGGTCCATCTCGGCGGTGGTGAGCGGGATGGGCGGCGGTGTGATCCACACGTCGCGGGCGGTGTGGCCTTCACCGTGCGCTTGCACCAGGCAGCGGGCGTTGCCGGGGTTGGTTTCCAGGTGCAGCACGCGGTTGGCGTGGGCATAGAGCACGGCGTCTTGCTTGACTTGCTCGTAGCTGGGCAGGCGGATCACGCTTTTGTCGCGGGGCGGGACTTTGTGGGTGCCTTTGCCACGCAGCGCAGGGTTGGGCACAAAGGTGAGCGGCTGAGTGATGGGCTGAATAGCGGCTTGCACGGTGCGGGCCTGGGCCACGGCGGCGGACAAGTCGGCTTCGACGTTTTTGGCGTTGTGGCCCTCGGCCACTTCTTTGGCTTCTTCCTCACGCGCACAGGTCGCGCCCTGCTCCCGCGCCTGATCCGAAATCATCAAATACGGGTTGATGTGGGCCTCAACGTGGCCGGGCGTGTCCACACTGGTGGAGTCAATCTCGAACCAGCCTTCTGGCGTCTCGCGGCGCACAAAAGCGGTGCCGCGCACGTCGGTGATCTGCTGCACCGGCTCCCGGGCGGCCAGGCGGTGGGCGATTTCGACAATCGCCCGCTCGGCGTTGCCATACAAGAGCAAGTCGCACTTGCTGTCCACCACCACCGAGCGGCGCACTTTGTCAGACCAGTAGTCGTAATGCGCGATGCGGCGCAAGCTGCCTTCGATGCCGCCGAGTACGATGGGCACTTCGGGGAAGGCTTCGCGGCAGCGCTGGCTGTAGACGATGGCCGCGCGGTCGGGCCGCTTGCCGCCCACGTCGCCCGGGGTGTAGGCGTCATCGGTGCGGATTTTGCGGTCCGCCGTGTAGCGGTTGATCATAGAGTCCATGTTGCCGCTGGTCACGCCCCAAAACAGGTTGGGTTGGCCCAGAGCCTTGAAGGCTTCGGCGCTGGTCCAGTCGGGCTGGGCGATGATGCCGACCCTAAAACCCTGGTTTTCCAGCATGCGGCCGATCACGGCCATGCCAAAGCTGGGGTGGTCTACATAAGCGTCGCCCGTGACCAGCACGATGTCGCAGCTGTCCCACCCCAGTTGGGTCATTTCCTCGCGGCTCATCGGCAAAAACGGGGCCGTGCCAAAGCGCTGCGCCCAGTATTTGCGGTAACTGGTCAGCGGTTTGGCGTCACGCGGGAAGAAAGAGACGTCGACAAAAGCGTTCATGGGCTGGGCACTCGGGATAACCCGCTAGTGTAGGGGTTTGGGGGTGGGCTCACGGGGCTGGTGGGTATTGCCGACCATTTGGCCCTACCGTAAAGCCCGTAGCTGCTTGACCTTATTGATCCGACTCTGTGGAGATGGAAGTGAAATGCCTGTCTGGGACTTAACAGTCAGCGATGCCACCTTTGTGGAATCCCTGCTCTCAAGAAGTGACCGCCTTTTGTGGGAGCCCCGCCCCCGGGGCGATGGGTGGTGGTCTGCGAGGCTCCTTCGCGGCGAGGGCGCCGCTCCCACAAAAAAGCATTCATACAAACATCATCGGGCCGAATCAATAAAACAAGGCCTCCAACCCAGTGCGTGGTAAAGCACTTGGAGTGGGACAATCCCAAACTTGTTCATCCAGAAACAAAAAATGACGACTCACAGGGAATGGTGGCTGGGCCTCACGCGGCGGCTCCACACAGGGCGTGTGCCCAAAATCTTGGCCTGTTTGCTGGCAGGCTGGGTCTTGCTCTTGGCCTTGGGCTATTTTGTGGTGCCGCCGCTGGCCCGCTCGGTGTTGGCCACGCAGCTGGGCAAGGCCTTGGGGCGCGATGTGGTCATCGAACGTGTCGCGATCAACCCTCTGGATTTGTCGGTGGATGTGCTGGGGCTGTCCATCAAAGACCAGGCTGGCGCGGAGCAATTGGGCTTTGCGCAATTGCACATCGACCTGTCGAGCGCTTCTGTGGCGCAAGCGGGGATCGTGGTCGATCAAATTCACTTGCGCGCCCCGCGTGTGGCCATCACGCGCTTGGCCGATGGGCGCTACGACATCTCGGACTGGCTGGACCGCTGGGCCAGCGGGGCAGCAACCGAGTCAGGCCCCCTGCCCCGCTTTTCTTTGAACAACATCCAGATCACGGACGGCCAGTTGGTGTTCGACGACCGCCCCAAGGGGGTTCGGCACACGGCCGAGGCGGTGACGTTCAGTTTGCCTTTTATCTCCAGCCTGCCTTACAAGGCCGATGTGTTTGTGTTGCCGGCCTTGTCGGCGGTGGTGGATGGCTCGCCCTTGGCGCTGCAGGGGCGCAGCCTGCCCTTTGCCAAGTCGCACAGCAGCTCGCTGAAGATCGAGCTCGACAAGTTCGACCTGTCCCAACTTCAAGCTTATTGGCCCAGCAGCCTGCCCTTGCGCCTGAAATCGGGCCAACTGGCCACCCGCTTGAGCGTGAACTTTGCCCAATTGGCCGATGGCGCACCTTCGCTGAGCGTGAGTGGTACGGCGCAATGGCAGGGGCTGGCCATGACAGACGCCGCGGGCAAGCCTTGGCTGGGGCTGGAGGCACTCGATGTGCAACTTGATACATCTAACCCCTTGCAACAGCTGTGGCAGCTGGCGCAATTGGAGGTGCGGGGTTTGCGCCTGGGACAAGACACACCCGATGCACCTTTGCGTGTGCAAAATCTGTCGGCGCGGCAAGTGCAGGCCGACCTGCAGGCCCATCGCATCGATGCCGAGGCCCTGCAAGGCTCGGGCATCGTGGCCCGCATGGCCCGGGCTGCCGATGGCACCGTGACATGGCTGCCAGAGCTTGGCTCAAGCAAGTCGACTGCGGGGGCGGCACCATCCAACAAGTTGGGCAGTCCTGTCTGGTCGGGCCTGGTGGGTCAACTGAACCTGGATGAAGTTGGGCTGCGCTTTGAAGACCACACTTTGTCGCCTGCGGCGGTACAAGAGCTGACACAAGCGAGCTTGTCGGGCACGAAACTGGACATCCACCCCGGGCGCGAAAAGGCCTTTGCACTGAACGCCACGCTCAACCAGACCGGCCAAATCAAGGCCAGCGGATCGGTGCAGCTGCAGCCACTGACGGTGCGTCTGGCGCTGGAAACCCAGGCTTTGCCGGTGGTGCCAATGCAAGGCTACGTGGCGCCCTACCTGAACACATCCATCGCGCAGGGCCTGTTCTCCAACAAGGGCACCTTGGAGGTTCGCCAGCCCGCCGACAAGCTCTGGGTCAGCTACAAGGGCGGGCTGACACTGGGCCAGTTTCGCGCTGTGGACCAGGCCAACAGCACGGATTTTTTGAGGTGGAAATCGCTGTACTTTGGCGGTGTGGACTTTCAGCTGGAACCCGCTCGGCTGAACATCGGCGAAATCGCTCTGTCCGACTTTTACTCGCGGCTGATCCTCAACCCGCAAGGACAGCTCAACCTGGCAGGCATTCTGCGCAATCCGGCCAGCCCCGACACTGGCACCAGCCGGCCTGCCGCATCACCCCCCGCTGTGGCCATGCCCATTCAAATCGCCAAAGTCACCCTGCAAAACGGGCGCGTGGATTTTTCTGACCGCTTCGTCAAACCCAACTACTCGGCCACCGTCACCCAGCTGAGCGGCAGCGTCAAGGGCTTGTCCACGACCCCCGACACCCTGGCCGATCTGGACCTGCGTGGCCACTATGCCAGCAACGCGCCGG
This sequence comes from Limnohabitans sp. 2KL-3, assembly GCF_001269405.1. Lineage (NCBI taxonomy): Bacteria > Pseudomonadati > Pseudomonadota > Betaproteobacteria > Burkholderiales > Comamonadaceae > Limnohabitans > Limnohabitans sp. 2KL-3. Next base: position 2,208 of record NZ_CXON01000031.1, on the reverse strand, counting down.
TGCAAATTGCGGCCCGCTTCAATCCGCTGACAGAGAAAAAGTTCTTGGACCTTCAAGGCAAAATTTCCGACATCGATTTGGTCGATTTCTCGCCTTATTCGGGCAAATTCGCGGGCTACAACATCAGCAAAGGCAAGCTGTCCATGGACGCCACTTATAAGCTGCAGGACCGTCAGCTCACCGCACAAAACCGGCTCGTGATTGACCAACTGACCTTTGGCGACAAGGTAGAAAGCCCGGATGCCACCCAGTTGCCCGTGCAACTGGCCATCGCCTTGCTCAAAAATAACCGGGGGCAAATCGACATCCAGTTGCCCATTGCTGGCTCGCTGGACGACCCCCAATTTTCCGTCGGAGGTTTGATCTTCAAGGTTATCGGCAACCTGTTTGTCAAGGCCGTCACCTCACCCTTTGCGTTGCTGGGCTCGCTGTTTGGCGACAGCCAAGAGTTGTCGCAGCTGAACTTTGCACCCGGCCGCGCCAGCTTGGACGAGGCCGCTGTGCAAAAGCTGCAAACCCTGTCCAAGGCCATGCGTGAACGCGAAGGGTTGAACCTGGAAATCACCGCTGGCAGCGACAGCGCCATGGACCCGGAAGGCCTCAAACGGGCCCTGCTGGAGCGGGCTGTGCTCAGCGAAAAACGCAAAGACATGAGCCCATCACAGCGCGAGAACATGCCCTTGGCCGACATGCGACTGGACGGCAGCGAGTACCCGACCTACCTGGCCCGCGCCTACCAACAAGCCAAGTTCCCCAAACCCCGCAACGTGCTGGGCCAGACCCAAGTGCTGTCGGTAGAGGACATGGAAAAGCTGATGTTGGCCAACCTGGCGGTGGGCGATGATGAATTGCGCACCCTGGCCACACGCCGAGCGCAGGTGGTGCAAGGCTGGCTGGTACAACAAGGCCAGGTCCCTTTGAGCCGGATTTTTCTCTTGCCCATCCAAGTCAACACCTCGGCCAAGGGCGGCAATGACACGGGCTACCACCGTGTGAATTTTTCCTTGCGCTGAACACTTCAGGCATTTTTTTGCACACTTGACCTGTCCATGGCCTTCTCTCTCGCTCAAACTGCACACCACGAACTGGTCATCAAAAAAAGCCGCTTCATCGCCTGCGTCGAACCCGTGGCTGGCCGCGAAGAAGCCCAAGCCCGAGTGGCCCAGCTCAAAGCCGAGCACCCGGACGCGGCCCATGTGTGCTGGGCACTGCTGGCTGGGGGCCAATCGGCGGCCAACGACGATGGCGAGCCCGGCGGCACGGCTGGACGCCCGATGCTGGACGTGCTGCGGCACCAGGACCTGCAAGGCGTGATGGCCTCGGTGGTGCGTTACTTTGGTGGCGTCAAGCTGGGCGCGGGTGGTCTGGTGCGGGCGTACACCGATGCGGTGGCGCAGGCGCTGCTGACGGCCGAAAAAATTCCCTTGATTCAAAAAACCGAACTCGCCTGCAGCGTGCCCTATGCACTGGAAGGCCTGGTGCGCCGCGAGGTCGAACTGGCCCAAGCCCAGTTGCAAGAGGTCACGCATGGCAGCGTGGTCACTTTGCGCTTTGCCCTGCCCGCCTCTGACGCAGCAGCACTGATGCACCGGCTGAGCGAAAGCGGCCGGGGACAGCTGGTCTGGCTCAGGGATGACACCCAAGCCTGTTAATAAGGCCCAAAGATGTTGGCATCTCGCTTTTTTGTGTGAGCGACGCCCCCGTCGCGAAAAGCCTTGCAGACCACCCCCCATCGCCCCGGGGGCGGGGCTCCCACAAAAGGCTGACATTCCCCTTGTAGGAGCGACGCCCTCGTCGCGATAAGCCTCGCAGACCACCACCCCCATCGCCCCGAGGGCGGGGCTCCTACAAAAGGCTGACATTCCCCATGTAGGAGCGACGCCCTCGTCGCGATAAGCCTCGCAGACCACCACCCCCATCGCCCCGAGGGCGGGGCTCCTACAAAAGGCTGACATTCCCCATGATAGGGGTAGGAAAGGCCAAGGCCTCCCCTCCCTCCGAACCGTGCGTGCAGTTTTCCCGCACACGGCTCTCCAGTCAGTGGTTTCCTCATCGGGATTGGCTCGCTTGCATTCGGGCCTGCGTCATGGTGAACAGCCCCAACTGCGCGAAGTACTCGTTTGGCCAGCGTTTGTGATCAACTTGGCTCTTCCCCATCCCCGGGCTCTTTTGCTGCTTGCGCAGCATCGCCCTCAACCTCCTGCGGAT
>NZ_CXON01000030.1:0-33399 GCF_001269405.1 Limnohabitans sp. 2KL-3 | reverse complement strand
TTCAATCTTAACCAGTCTCAAACTCTATAGTTCGATCTTGATTTTTTTCGGTCTTTCGACCAACTCATAAATTGGAATCGACGCGAACATCATCTCTGATATCCACATCTTTTTTACTTCATGAGCGTTTGTTAGCTAATTAAAGCTAAGTTCCGAAGAACTTGGCAATCACCATCAAACGCCCACGCTTATCGGCTGTATATTTTTAAAGAACCCAGGCAACTCTCATCACCTTATCTTGCCTCACTGCGATCAGCGAAGCCTTGCATGACTACGCAGTCTTATTGCTGCGTCAAGTTTTTGAAATTTTTCTTGATCACCAAGTTTGTTTCGCCAACCCCTCGTTGCATTTGCTTGGCTTCTTTCGAAAACCTCACTTGTGTGCAGCGAAGCCCTCGATTATGGCACAGATTTTTCGACCTTGGTGGGTTTTTTGTCTTCGTTGAGCATTTTTTTGCTGGCCCCACCCGGATAATGGGCCTATGGCTTTACTCACTCTATTGAACGCGTCTCTGGCTTTTGGTCATGTCGCACTCCTCGATCACGCAGACTTCTCCCTGGAGACATCTGAGCGCATCGGCTTGATCGGTCGCAACGGCACAGGCAAATCGTCTCTGCTCAAAATTTTGGCCGGGATGGAGCGGCCGGATGACGGCGCGCTGCACATACAACAAGGCGTTCGCATCGCTTACGTCGCGCAAGAACCCGTGTTGGTCCCCGAGCACACCATTTTTGAGTCGGTTCGTGAGGGGCTGGCCGAAGTGGTGCAGTGGATCGACGATTACACGCACAGCCGCGGAGATCTGGACACCCTGCAAGGACTGATCGAATCGCGCGACGGCTGGGGCTGGGAGCAACGCCTGGAGGAAACCCTGCAACGCCTGAAGCTGGACCCGAACGCCATTGTGCAATCGCTGTCTGGCGGTATGCGCAAGCGGGTGGCATTGGCCCAGGCTTTGGTGACCCGTCCTGATGTGCTCTTGTTAGATGAGCCCACCAACCACTTGGACCTGAACGCCATCACCTGGCTGGAGGACCTGCTGATTGACTTCAAAGGCAGCGTGATCGCCATCACACACGACCGGGCGTTTCTGGACCGTATTGCCACGCGCATTGTCGAACTGGACCGGGGCAAGCTGCGCCCCTACCCGGGCAACTACGCCGCTTACCAGGTTCAAAAGGAAGAGCAGCTCGCGCAAGAAGCCGTGATTCAGGCCAAAGCCGACAAGCTGCTCGCCCAAGAGGAGGTGTGGATTCGCAAAGGTGTGGAAGCGCGTCGCACCCGCAGCCAAAGCCGCATCACGCGCCTGCAAAACCTGCGCAGTGAACGCGCTGCCCGCCGTGAAAAGGTCGGCAACGTGAAAATGGAAGTCGCCTCGGGCGTGCCCAGCGGCAAGCTGGTGGCCGAATTGACGGACGTGAGCAAGAGCTTCACCCAGCCGGACGGCTCGGTTCGCACCATCATCCAGAAGTTCACCGGCACTTTGCTGCGTGGCGACAAGATTGGTCTGCTGGGCCCCAACGGCGCGGGAAAGACTACGCTGCTCAAACTGATTCTGGGCGAGCTCGAAGCCGACAGCGGCGAAGTGCGTCGCGGCACCAAGCTGGAAGTGGCCTACTTTGACCAGATGCGCGACGCACTGGACCTGGACGCGACGCTGGAAGACTTCATCAGCCCCGGCAGCGAATGGATCGAGATTGGCAACAAACGCCAGCACGTCAAAAGCTACTTGGGCGACTTTCTGTTCTCGCCCGCACGCGGCACCTCGCCCGTGCGTTCTTTGTCAGGGGGCGAGCGCAACCGACTGTTGCTGGCGCGTTTGTTTGCACGCCCCGCCAACGTGCTGGTGTTGGACGAACCGACCAACGATCTGGACATCGAAACCCTGGAGTTGCTGGAAGAGCTGCTGCAGACTTACGAAGGCACGGTGTTCCTGGTCAGCCACGACCGCGCCTTCATGGACAACGTGGTCACCGGCATCATCGCCTGCGAAAGCGCCCCGGACCAACCTGGTTTCTGGCGCGAATACGAGGGATCGGTGCAGGACTGGCTGGTGCAATCACAACGCGCTCAGGCCATTCGGGCACAGGCTGCTCAGCGAAGTGGCTCAACGCCAGCGGCCACGGTAGCCCCTGACACGACGGCTGCCGCCCCGGCTGCCGCCCCGGCCGCTGCGGCCCGCAGCAAGCTCAGCTACAAAGAGCAGCGCGAGCTGGCCGAGCTGCCCGCCAAAATCGAAGCGCTGGAAAAAGAGCAGGCCTCAGCCCGTGCGCAACTGGCGGACGGCAGCATTTACCAACGCGACCCGGGCTTGGCACAAAAGCTGTTCAAGCGCGATGCCGAAATCGACGATGTGTTGCTGGCGGCCATGGAGCGCTGGGAAATTTTGTCAGCCCGCTGAGCACTGCTGCGCTCACAACAGTTCGGCGCGGGTCTTGGCCAGAGCTCGCCAGAACGGTTCCTGTTGGGTGCTGGCAAAGTTCACCCGCATCAAGGAACCTGGCCTGCGGTCGGCATGGAACAAAGAGCCGGGTGCCAACAGGTACCCGGCATCGTGCATGCGCAGCGCGAGCAGATCGGTGTCCACCCCCACATCCACCCAACCAAACAGGCCCTGAGGCGGTGCCACGAACTGACAACCGTGCGCCAGCGCCAGCTTCACACTGCGACTGCGGGCGGCGTCCAGCAGTTGCGACAAGCGTTCGGTGTGCCGCCGAATCGCGCCTTGCTCCAGGCACAGCGCCAGCGCCTTTTCAAACAGCACCGGGGTGGTGAGCGTGGACAGGAGCTTGGTGTCCAAGAACGCATCTTTCAAGTCGGCTGGCGCGGCCATGTAGCCCACACGCCAACTGGGCGCGAGGATCTTGGCGTAACCGCTGACGTAAATGGTTTTCTGCAAACCGTCGAGCACCGACAAGCGCACCGCATGCGCCGGGGCCATGTGCCCGTAGGTGTCGTCTTCCACCACATGAAAGTTGTAGCGGTGCGCCAAGTTCACCAACTGGTGCGCCACGGGCATGGACAAACCGTAGCCCGTGGGGTTGTGCAAGACCGACACACTGACCATCATCTTGGGCGCGTGCAACTGGGCATAGCGCTCCACCACGTCCAAATCTGGCCCCGTCTCCAGACGCGGCACAGGCAAGATGCGCGCACCCAGGTTTTGCAAGCGGGCAAATTCAATGGCCCAACCCGGCTCTTCCACCATGACGCAGTCGCCCGGGCGCAACAAGGTGCGGCTGATGATGTCCAGCGCATGCGTGGCCCCCACGGTGGTGATGAGCTGGTCTGGCGCGGCGTGCAAACCCATGCTGGCCAGCTTGGACGAGAGGGCTTCGCGCAAACCGGTGTCCCCTTGTGGCTCGCCATAGCGCAAGGACGACTCGCGCAAAGCCGGACTGGTCACCACCTTGCGCAAAGCCGCCGACAAGAAATCGGCATCCAACCAATCCGCAGGAAACACGCCCATGCCCGGTTGCGGCTCGGCGCTGGGCTGGTGGAACATGCCGCGAATCAAGCTTGCGGCATTCACAGGCGGCGGGCTGGGCACAACGCCCCCGGCCGCAATGGGTGAAGGCGGTGTGCGCTGCACCCGGTCGCGCACAAAAAAGCCCCGGTTTGGTCGGGCCTCCACCCAACCCTGCGCCACCAACCAATCGTAGGCAGCCACCACGGTGGAGGCACTCACGCCATGCATTTGGGCGCATTGCCGCACCGAAGGCAAACGCGCCCCCGAGACCCACAACTGGTCACGCATGCGCGTCACAAAGCGCTGCGCGAGCTGCTCGGTCAGGGGTTGGGTGGATTCACGGCTGAGCAAAGACATGGGCGGCATTCAAACAAGTGTGCGGTCAGGCGGGTCAGTACAGTTTTCAAAATGATCTTGCAAACTGTACCGATACTGTACTCATTTCAGCACTACATTCATCACCATGACCGCTTCAGAACTCAGCGCCCTTTTGGTGCTCGCCACCGTGAGCAGCTTCACTCCCGGGCCCAACACCACCTTGTCGACCGCCATGGCCGCCAACCACGGCCTGCGCCAGGCGATGCGCTTTGTGTGCGCGGTGCCAGTGGGCTGGGGCATTTTGTTCGTGCTGTGCGCCACGGGCTTGGGCGGTTTGGTGGTGGCCTTTCCCCCTTTGCGCTGGGGCATCGTGACGCTGGGCACGGGTTATTTGCTGTGGCTGGCCTCGCGTTTGTGGCAGAGCGGCAGCTTGCAGCAGGCCGACAGCGCCAAACTGCAGGTGGGCTTTGTACAAGGCGTGGGCCTGCAGTTCCTCAACATCAAGGCCTGGATGCTGGCCTTGGCCATCGTGGCGGGTTGGGTGGCCGGGCGCGAAGACGCCACGGCCCGCACGCTGGTGCTGCTGCCCATCATGGTGGCCTATGGCTTTTTCAGCAACCTGACCTACGCAGTGGCCGGCTCGATGCTGCGCCACTGGCTGGCGCACGGCCGCCGCTTGCTGATGTTCAACCGCTGCATGTCGGTGGCCCTGGTGGCCACGGTTTTGTGGATTTTGAACGGCTTGCGCCAAAGCGCAGCTTGATGCCCGCATGAACAACACCCCTCAACAGCGTGAGAACCTGGGCCTTTGGCTGGGGCTTCTGGGCGTGTTCATTTTTGGACTCACCTTGCCCATGACGCGCCTGGCCACGGGCACGGTGGATGCACCACAAATGTCGCCCTGGTTTGTCACTTGGGCGCGTGCGGCGCTGGCCGGGGGCTTGTCGCTCGTTTACCTGTTGGCCGTGCGTGCACCGCTTCCCACGCCTTCCCAGCGCGGCCCTTTGCTGCTCTCGCTGTTGGGCAATGTGATCGGTTACCCCTTGCTGTTGGGCTGGGCGCTGCGCCATGTCACGGCCAGCCACGCCGCCGTGATCACCTCTTTGCTGCCATTGGCCACGGCGGCGGCGGCCGCTTGGCTCATGCACCAACGCGCCCGCCTCGGGTTTTGGGTGTTTGCCGCTTTGGGCAGCGCCTTGGTGGCGGTCTACAGCCTGCTGCGAGCATCACAAATGGACAATGGTGTGGCGCAGGGCTTTGGCTTGACCTGGGCCGACACCCTGCTGGTGGGTGCTGTGCTGGCCGCTTCGCTGGGTTATGTGGCCGGGGCCAAAGTCACGGCCAGCTTGGGCGCAGAAAAAGTCATCAGTTGGGTGTGTGTCATGGCCTTGCCCATCACGCTGCCCGGAGCCTGGCTCACCTGGCCCGAACACGCTATTGCGCCAACATCGTGGCTGGCCCTGATTTATGTGGGCGTGTTCTCCATGTGGGCAGGTTTTTTTGCCTGGTTTCGCGGCCTGTCGCTGGGCGGCCCGCTGCGGGTGAGCCAGTTGCAATTGCTGCAACCGTTCATCACCATCTTGGCAGCCATACCTTTGCTGGGAGAATCACTGGATGCCATGACCCTGGGTTTTGCCCTGCTGGTGGTGGCCACCGTTTTTTTGGGGCGACGCATGGCGAACGCCCCAAACCCCCGATAAACACACAACACGGAGCACAACATGAACTGGAAACTGGCCCAACGCGCCGAAAAAATGAACCCCTCGGTGATCCGCGAGATCCTCAAAGTCACCGAAAAACCCGGCATCATCAGCTTTGCGGGTGGCCTGCCCTCGCCGCAGACCTTCCCGATCGATGCCATGCGCGAAGCCAGCGAACGCGTGCTGAGTGATGACGGCAAAGCCGCCTTGCAATACGCCGCCAGCGAAGGCTACGCCCCCTTGCGCGAATGGGTCGCCCAAGACCTGCTCAAGCAAGGCATGAAGGTCAGCCCCGACCAAGTGCTGATCACCACCGGCAGCCAGCAAGGCCTTGACCTGGTGGCCAAGATCCTGATCGATGCGGGCAGCCGTATCTTGGTGGAGACCCCTACTTATCTGGGCGCACTACAAGCCTTCACCCCGATGGAGCCTGTGGCCGTCGGCGTGAGCAGCGACGACCATGGCGTGGATGCCGCCGACCTGCGCGCGAAAGTGGGTACTGGCGCAGACAAAGCTCGCTTTGTGTACCTGCTGCCCAACTTCCAGAACCCCACCGGCCGCACCATGACCGAAGAACGCCGCGCCGCCGTGGCCCAAGTGGCTGTCGAGACTGGCTTGCCGATCATCGAAGACAACCCCTACGGCGACCTCTGGTTTGACGCGCCGCCCGCACCCTCGCTGAGCTCGCGCCATCCCGAAGGCAGCGTTTACTTGGGTTCTTTCTCCAAAATCCTGGCCCCTGGCCTGCGTTTGGGTTATTTGGTCGCGCCCCCAGCGCTCTACCCCAAGCTGCTGCAAGCCAAGCAAGCGGCCGACCTGCACACGCCCAGCTTCAACCAGCGCGTGGTCGCTGAAGTGCTCAAAGACGGCTTCATCGAGCGCCATGTGCCCACCATCCGAGCCCTGTACAAACAGCAGTGTGAAGCCATGCTGGCCGCACTGGACCGCGAAATGGCGGGCCTGGGCCTCACCTGGAACCGCCCGGTGGGCGGCATGTTCCTGTGGGTGCAACTGCCCCAGGGCCTCAAGGCGATTCCTTTGCTGGACAAAGCCGTGGAAAAAGGCGTTGCCTTTGTGCCCGGCTCGGCTTTTTACGCCGAAGGTGCGGACGAAAGCACCCTGCGCCTGTCCTTCGTGACCGCCACGGTGGACCAAATCAACACCGGCATGAGCGCATTGGCGGCAGCGATCCGCGAGTCGCTCTGATCAACCTGCCTCTGGACACCGCCATGAAAACCCGCGCATTCCAACAAGTCGACGTCTTCACCGACACGGCCTTTCTGGGCAACCCGCTGGCCGTGGTGCTGGACGGCGATGGCCTGTCTGACGCGCAAATGCAGGCCTTTGCCCGCTGGACGCAGCTGAGCGAAACCACCTTTGTGCTGCCGCCCACGCCTGAAGGGGCTGCGGGCGGGGCCGATTACCGGGTACGCATCTTCACTCCCGGCGCTGAGCTGCCGTTTGCGGGCCACCCGACACTGGGCACGGCCCACGCTTGGCTTCAAGCCGGTGGCCAGCCCCGGCAAAGTGGCCAACTTGTGCAGGAATGTGGTGTGGGTTTGGTGAGCTTGAAATCGGTTGATGGCCGCTGGGCTTTTGCCGCCCCGCCTTTGCAGCGCCAGACCCCAGCGCCAGCCCTGCTTGCCGAGGTGCTGGTGGCGCTGGGCCTGCACGCCAACGAGGTGCTGGCCGCACAAGACTTGAACAATGGCCCGCACTGGCTGGGCATTTTGATCGACTCGGTGGACAGCCTGCTATCGCTGGAACCTGACCACGCAGCACTCAAACGCCTGAACACCAAGGTTGGTGTAGCAGCCAAAAGACAGGTCAGCGCAGGCAGTCTGATCCGCCGCGCCAACCGCGAGGCTCGCGCCTTTGCGCCGTCCACCCGCATGGCCAACGACCCCACCGATCTGGAAGTGCGCGCTTTTGCCGCTCCAGTGGGCATCGCCGAAGACCCGGTCACCGGCAGCCTCAATGCGTCGCTGGCCCAATGGCTGATGGCCGAAGGCCACATGCCCACCCGCTACAGCGCCCGCCAGGGCACCGCGCTGGGCCGCGCAGGTCAGGTGTTTTTGTCACAAGACGAAAGCGGCCAAGTCTGGGTAGGCGGCGATGTGGTGGGCTGCATCCAAGGCCTGGTCACGCTCTGATGGGCACTTGATGTCACTTGACCCTGAAAAGACCATGACCGACCTGCCCACGCTTTCACAGATCGAAGCCGCTGCCAAAACCGTTTACGCGGCCTTTGGCCCCACGCCGCAATACCGCTGGGCCACGCTCAGTCAACGGCTGGGCACCGACTGCTGGGTCAAGCACGAGAACCACACACCAGTCGGGGCGTTCAAGGTCCGGGGTGGGTTGACGTATTTCGAGCACCTGCGCAGCACCCAGCGTTTGCCGCAAGAAGTCATCAGCGCCACCCGGGGCAACCACGGCCAAAGCATTGCCTATGCCGCAGCGCGGCACGGTGTCGCGTGCACCATCGTGGTCCCGCGCGGCAACTCCATCGAAAAAAACACCGCCATGCGGGCCTTGGGCGCTCATTTGCTGGAGCATGGTGACGACTTCCAGGACGCCCGCGAGCACGCCCAAGCCCTCGCCACAGAACGCGGGGCCCACATGGTTCCCAGCTACCACCCGGCTCTGGTTGTCGGCGTGGCGACCGCATGGGTCGAATTTTTGCGGGCCGTCCCGGCACTCGACGTGCTGTATGTGCCGATTGGACTGGGCTCTGGGGCCTGCGCCGCCTTGGCGGCCAAACAGGCCTTGGGGCACGCCGTCAAGGTCGTCGGCGTCGTGAGTGCCCACGCCACCACCTACGCCGACTCGATGGCGGCCGGTTGCGTGGTGGAAGCACCGGTCAGCACCACGCTGGCCGATGGCATGGCCGTGCGCCGCGCCGACCCGCAGGCCCTGGCCATCCTGCAAGCAGGGCTGGACCGTGTGGTTCAGGTCAACGACGCGCAAGTCGCACAGGCCATGCGCGACCTGTACACCGACACGCACAACCTGGCCGAAGGCGCGGGTGCCGCCAGCTTTGCCGCCGCTTGGGCAGACAAAGACCAGCTCAAGGGCTTGCAGGTCGGCACCACACTGTGCGGCGGGAATGTGGACAGCGACATATTCTCCAGCGTGTTGAACAAGCACTTCTGAGACCCGCGGTAGACCTGCAGTCGACCCACGGCGACGCCAATCGATGGCCGTCGCTCGTGGGACAAAGCCTTCAGACCTCCCCGCACAGAATCCCCGGTCATGGGAACACTTTACTTAGTCCGCCACGGACAAGCCTCGTTCGGGGCCGACGACTACGACCAACTCAGCCCACTGGGCCGCCAGCAGGCCGTGCGCCTGGGTGAATACCTGCGGCCCAAACTGCAGGACAAGTCCCTCGAAGCAGTGCTCATGGGCAGCTTGAAGCGCCACCGCCAAACCTGGGAAGGCATTGCCGAAGGCGCGGGCCTGCCGCACACCCCGGCCGTTTGGCCGGGTCTGAACGAATACGACAGCCACGCGCTGATCGAGTCCATCCACCCCGAGCCACTGGCCAAACCCGACACGCCCGAGCTGTACCGCCACCACTTTCGCCTGTTGCGCGACGCCCTGCAGGCCTGGATGGCCGGACGCACCCAGCCGCGTGACATGCCCAGCTATGCAGACTTTGTAGGCGGCATCGAAGCCGCGCTCGACCATGTGCGGCAGTCACACACAGGAGACGTGATGATCGTCTCCAGCGGCGGCCCCATCTCGACTGCAGTGGGCCGCGTGCTGGGCACCCCGCCCGAAACCACCATCGAGCTGAACCTGCGCATCCGCAACACGGCGCTGACCGAGTTCGTCTTCACCCCCAAGCGGCACATGCTGCTGACTTACAACACCTTGCCGCACCTGGACAGCGACGGACACAAAGACTGGGTCACCTTTGCCTGAATCGGTGAATTTCCATACAAAAATTGGGTGTAATCCCTAGGAAAAACCTTGCAACTGCAAGGGCAAAATAGGCAACATGAATTGTTCGACTGCCTGGCTTGCCCTTCATACCTTGGAAGGCGGCATTGAGCTCACCCGCACTCCCGCCGATCAGGCCGATCGCCTGGCGGTGCAACTGAGCTCGGACCTTCGGGAATGGGGCCTGGAGTCGGCGGTTCAGACCCTGGGTTTGCCCCTTGAAGATGGCACAGTGGCACTCATGGTCAGCTTGCGGCCCGAATTCCAGCAAACCCACATGCCCAGGCACAACAGCCTGAACCTTTGCAGCACCCTAGGGGCCTGTCAAGAAGCCAAGCCCGTCGATGAAGCCTGGGCCTTGGAGCGCGAAATCTGGGTGGCCCTGCTGGGCTCGCCCCACCGCTTCGTATTCCGTGATCTGGAAGCGCTGAAGTCGCATATCCGGGTGCGGCGCAACATGGCCCTGGCCGCACGATTGACCGCGCTGGCCTTCAAAACCGAAGCGGCCGAGCGCCCCGAAGCCGATTGGCACTACGAAGAAGATCCCGGCTTTATCCTCAAGCCGGGCCGCCCCTTGATCAACGCCCTGATTGCCGCCACGCAACCCGAGGCCACCGGCAAGCTCTACGACTTCTCGTGCTACCGCGCCACCGAATACGTGATCTTGCTGGGCATTGCGCAAGAATTGCAGGCGCACCACCCCGCTTTGCTGGCCGAGTTGCAGCAACTCAACGAACGCCACGCGGTGCGCTCGGGCCAGTTCCATGAGGTGTTTCTGATTGAGTACGGCAGCATGGAAACCCCTTTGCCCGCCCATTTTTATGTGCCGGGCGACCGACTGTGGTTTCGCAACCCGGACGAGCGCTCCTCCGACGTGACCGGCTACGAAGGCTCATGGGTCATGTACATGGGCGGCGGCCTGTTCAGCAACTTCTGGAAGCGCGACGCGCCTTTCACCCTCGAGTCCAAAGCCATTGAAATCTTCCATTGGAAAGACGGCGTCTACACCGACGCCCAAGGCGAGCTGCAGATGGACGAAACGGTGGTGGAACGCTTGGTGGCGCAAACCCAGGCCGACCCGCAAGCCAGGGCCCGCGTACTGGACCGCATGCTGCGCATGCGCGACCCCAAAGGTGTTTATGCAGAAGGCGGCTGCATCGACACGACCCGTGAATACCCCAAAAGCGTGAGCCGCGAACACTGCGACCTGGTGCTGCCCAGCTTTTGAAGATGGGGCCGCGTGGGCTCAGCCCACCTGGTCGGTGAGCGTGTCGGGCGGCAAACGGTCTATTTCACCCAACAACTGCGCCAGCGCCCGGCCCGAAGCATCCAGCAAAGCTTGGCCTTTTTCGGCGGTGGCAGCTGAAGCATTCCCAGCTGCACCGTGGCGGTTGTAGTCCTGCATTTGCCAGCCCAGCTTGGCGCTTTTGCCGTTGCCCAATATGTCGAACCGCTCGGCGCGGTCTTGCGAAGTGGAGCGGAAGTTTTGCGCCAAATCCATGCGCACGCGCTCAGGGCGCAGCGCCAGCATCATCGAGGTTTCGGTGTCGCCCGCGTGCACACCAAAGCGGTGCTCTTCGGGGGGGAACAGGGCGTTCACATCCCCGCCTTCTGCGTCGCGCAGTGGCAAATTGAACCAACTCACGCTGTAGACCAGCATGCCCAGCCGGGCCCTCAAATCCCGCGCCACGATGTCCATCACACTGACTTGGCCGCCATGGGCATTGAGCAAGACCAGCTTTTTCACACCACTGGCCGCCACCGACTCGCCGATGTCGGTCCACAGGCGGATCACGGTTTCGGCCTTGAGCGTCAAAGTGCCCGCAAAACGCGCGTGCTCAGGGCTCAGGCCCACTGTTTGGGTGGGCAAAAACAAAGCGGGCAAGTCAGAAGGCAATTGCGGCAGGCAAGCGGCCACCACGCCGTTGACCAAATCGGTGTCGACCGAGAGCGGCAGGTGCGGGCCATGCTGCTCGGTCGCCGCCACGGGCAAGATGGCGATGGCCCGATCGATGGCCCGGCCTGGCGTCAAGGCCTGAAAATCGAGGGTGGTCCAGTCGGCCCAAAAACGCGAAGGGTTTTGCATGTGGGGCATCTTAATGGAGCCCGGGCGTGTACAGTGCCTTTCGAATTGTGATGAAGAGCCCCCCGCACGAGGCGTTGGGGGTCAGAAAGAAGGATTGGCGTGAAAGTTTCGGTGTTCTCGCGTGGCTGGGCCACTGTTCAAAGCTGGGGGGTGGGTCTGGTGGGACTGGGGCTGAGCACCCTTTTGTGGGCTCCGCTGCCCGGCCATGCACAAACCGGCCCCTTGTTTTCGTCCAAGTCCGTAACGGCCAGCACCCCGGGCACGGCCGCCTTGCTCGGCGGTAACAGTCATGTGGTCAAGACCGACCAAGTACGGGCCGAATTGCGGGTGCACGCCCCCGAGGGCATTCGCGCCGGGCAAACGTTTTGGTTGGGCCTGCAGATCGAGCATCAGCCGCACTGGCACACCTATTGGCAAAACCCCGGCGACTCGGGCTTGCCCACGCGGCTGCAGTGGCAGCTGCCTGCGGGTTTGCAAGCGGGTGAGATGGCCTGGCCGCTGCCCAAAAAAATCCCCATCGGCACCTTGGCCAACTACGGCTACGAAGGCCGTTTGCTGCTGACCGTGCCCGTGACGGTAGGGGCCGACTTTCGCTTCCCGGACAGTGGACCCCTGACCCTGGGCTTGCAGGCCGAATGGCTGGTCTGCCGCCAGGAATGCATCCCGCAAGAAGGCCGTTTCAGCTTGCAGCTGAGCTCTGCCGCGCCACAAAAACCCGATGCGGCCGGGTTTGAAACAGCCCAAAAACTCAGCCCCCAAGCCCTGCCTCAGCTGCAACAAGGCGGCACCTGGATCACAGGTGGCCAAGCCACTTTGTCCGCTGACGCCAAACAAATCAGTCTGCGCGTGCACGGCCTGCCTGTGGGCTGGCGCGGCCAGACCTTGAGCGCCTTCCCGGTCACCCCCAACGTGGTGCACAACGCGGCCGTGCAGGGCAAAGACTGGACACAAAGCTGGCAAGGCGCGGTTTGGAGCGCCCAGATTCCGGTGTCTGAAGAACGTGGCGACAGCCCGACATCGATGCGCTGGGTGATCGCGGTGGGGCCCGAGTCTGCCCCCAAAGCCCCAGCTTTTGACATCGAAACACCCGTGCAGGGCACTTGGCCCGCGCTGGCCCAAGCCGCGCCCGCTGAGATTTCGCCCGCCTTAGCCAAAGCACTGGCCGACAACGCCAACGCCAACGCCACACAAAAACCAGCGGCCTCCAGCACCACCGCTCTGGGCCTGACGCTGGCCGTTTTGGGGGCCTTGGTCGGCGGGTTCTTGCTCAACCTCATGCCCTGCGTGTTTCCCGTGCTGGCCATCAAAGTCATGGGTTTTGCGCAAGCCGACACCTCGCAAGCCCAACACCGCGCAGCAGGCATGGCCTACACCGTGGGTGTGGTGCTGTCCTTCATGCTGCTGGGCGGCCTGATGCTGGCCTTGCGGGCTGCAGGCGAACAATTGGGCTGGGGCTTTCAACTGCAGTCGCCCCCGGTGGTGGCGGGCCTGGCGCTCTTGTTCACCCTGCTGGGCCTGAACCTAGCGGGCGTTTTCGAGTTTGGGCAGATGCTGCCCAGCAGCCTGGCCACGCTGCAAAGCCGCCACCCGACGGTGAATGCCGGTTTGTCGGGCATGTTGGCCGTGGCGGTGGCCTCGCCCTGCACCGCGCCCTTCATGGGGGCCTCTTTGGGCCTGGCGATTGCGCTGCCCGTGTGGCAAGCCCTGCTGGTGTTTGCCGCCATGGGCGTGGGCATGGCTTTGCCGTACCTCGCAGCCAGTTGGTGGCCGGGCATGGCCCGCGCTCTGCCGCGCCCCGGGGCCTGGATGGAAACTTTCCGCCAAGCCATGGCTTTTCCGATGTTTGCCACCGTCATTTGGCTGCTCTGGGTGCTGGGTCAACAAACCGGCATCGACGGGGCGAGCAGCCTGCTGGCCTTGTTGCTCACGGTCGCTTGGCTGGTGTGGGCCATGGGCTTGAGCGGCCGCACGCGTTGGGTTTTGAGTGGTCTGGCCGTGGCCGCCTTGCTGTGGCTGGGCAGCAGTTGGTTGCCACTGGCTTTGCGTGAAACGCCTGCTGAGCCACTTGCCAGCAACACCAGCGCGAGCCAAGCTGCACCCGGAGCCATGCCCCGCGCCAACGCTTCCACTTGGCAGCCTTGGTCCGAAGCGGCCGTGCAAGCCCAGCTGGCGGCAGGCCGCCCAGTGTTTGTGGATTTCACCGCCGCCTGGTGCGTGACCTGCCAATACAACAAAAAAACCACGCTGACCGATGGCCGCGTACTGGCCGACTTTGCGGAACGGCAAGTGGTGCTGATGCGGGCCGACTGGACGCGGCGCGACCCGGCCATCACGCAAGCCTTGATAGCACTGGGTCGCAGCGGCGTGCCGGTCTATGCGCTGTACGCCCCCGGCCGTGCGCCCGTGCTCTTGTCGGAGCTGCCCAGCGTGGCCGAGGTTCAGGCAGCCCTGTCTGCGCTTTGAAACGGGAGAATTTTTCTCCTCACACCCTTGGTGGCACTTGCACAGATCCCATGTCGGGGCTAAAGCCACCGACCTACGAGAAAACCAGCGCCTCCCCTGCAGGTCGACAGTTTCAGCGCCGACATTGATGGCGCAACCACGACCCTATATCGGCTCTGTTGCCACCGACCTTCAACATCTTGGACCCTTGAAGACTTCACAAGGCCGGAACCCGATCAAGCACCGTGTGGTCCGCGCCAGCAGGTCACCTCAGGCACCAGGCAGCCCTTCACTGGCTGCGACAATCAGTGCATGAGCTCATTCGCCCCCCTGCAAAACGACACCTTCCTTCGCGCTTGCCTGCGCCAGGCCACCGACCACACCCCCGTCTGGCTCATGCGCCAAGCCGGCCGCTATTTGCCCGAGTACTGCGCCACCCGCGCCAAGGCCGGCAGCTTCATGGGCCTGGCCACCAACGTCGACTACGCCACCGAAGTCACGCTCCAGCCACTCGATCGTTACCCGCTCGATGCCTCCATCTTGTTCAGCGACATCCTCACCGTGCCCGACGCCATGGGCCTGGGCCTGTCCTTTGCCCAGGGCGAAGGCCCGCGCTTTGCCAAGAATGTGCGCAACGAAGCGGCCGTGGCCGAGTTGGCCGTGCCCGACATGAACAAGCTGCGCTACGTGTTTGACGCGGTCACATCCATTCGCAAAGCGCTCAACGGCCGCGTGCCACTGATCGGTTTTTCCGGCAGCCCCTGGACGCTGGCTTGCTACATGGTCGAGGGCGCAGGCTCTGACGACTACCGCCATGTGAAGACCCTGATGTACAGCCGCCCGGATTTGATGCACCGCATTCTGGAAATCAACGCCGATGCGGTGGCCCTGTACCTGAACACCCAAATCGAAGCCGGTGCGCAAGCGGCCATGATTTTTGACAGCTGGGGCGGCGTGTTGGCCGATGGCGCTTTCCAGCAATTCAGCCTGGCCTACACGGCCCGCGTGCTGAGCCAATTGAAGACCGAGCACAACGGCCAGCGCATCCCCAGCATCGTCTTCACCAAAGGCGGCGGCTTGTGGTTGCCCGAGATGGCGGGCCTGAACTGCGACGTGCTGGGCCTGGACTGGACCATGAACCTGGGCCGTGCCCGTGCCTTGGTGGGCGGCGAAGTCGGTGGCCCCGGCAAAGCGCTGCAAGGCAACATCGACCCCAACATCTTGTTTGCGCCCCCCGCGCAGATCGCCACCGAGGTGCACCGCGTGCTGGACAGCTTTGGCACGCCGCACACCGACACCACCCAAACCGGCCCCACCCACATCTTCAACCTGGGCCACGGCATCAGCCAGTACACCCCGCCCGAGCATGTGACGGCGCTGGTGGAGGCGGTGCACAGCCATTCGCGGAAATTGCGGCAGCGTTGAACGCTGGGCCTTGGAAAAAAATTACCACAGAAAAGTCGGTTGTTCTGGCTTTTTTGTGAAAAAAAGAAGATCCATCGCCTTGACTTATGCACAAAATATGACTTTGTGAGTTGATCATCTTTCAATTTTCATGACCTCTTGCGCAACAGACCATAAATTCGTAAGTTATTGATTTTATTGATGAAATTTAAAATGCCCACGGGGTGAGCAATCTGTTGAAAGCCTTGATTTTTAAGGGTTTCAGGGGGTTCATGACAAGTTTTCAACAAAGTTATCCACAGATTTTCTGGAGCATCCTCAAAGCACTTTGAAATCAAGCACTTAGCCTCGTTTTCGAGACTTTTCTTAACCATCAAAATTTTCAAATTCATTCAAACCTCAGGATTCCAAGTGCCTGCTTCTTTCTGGATCGACACGGCCGTTCAAACACCCGCCCACAGCCAGATCGGCGGATTGCTGAGCTATCGGTGCACCCAAGCCGTTCAACCAGGACAGCTGGTGCGGGTTCCTTTGGGGCAACGCAACGTGCTTGGCGTGGTTTGGAAAGTCCATGCCTCACCCCCTGAAGGCATGGCATCGTCGGCCATTCGCGAGGTCATCAGCGTGCTCGATGGCTTGCCGCCCCTCGACGAACCCTGGCGTCAATTGGTGCAGTTTTCAGCCCAGTACTACCAACGGTCTTTGGGCGAAGTGGCCCTGTCGGCCCTGCCCCCACAGTTGCGTGACCTGACACCCGAACAATTGGCGCGTCGTCTGAAAAAGCAAGTCACCGAACGCTCCGTGCAAACGGCCCCCAGCCCCAGCCTGTCGACCGAACAAACCGCGGTGCTGGACCAAATGGCTTTGGGCAAAGGTCCTTTTTTGCTGTTTGGCAGCACCGGCAGCGGCAAGACCGAAGTGTATTTACAGACCGTGCAAGGCATGCTGGCAGCCGACCCACAGGCCCAGGCTCTGCTGATGGTGCCCGAGATCAACCTCACCCCACAACTTGAAGAACGGGTGCAAGCCCGCTTTGGGGCGCAGGCGGTGGTGTCCATGCACAGTGGCATGACACCCGCCCAGCGCCTCAAAGCCTGGTTGGCCGCACACGCGGGCCACGCCCGCATCGTGCTGGGCACACGCATGGCCATTTTTGCGTCCATACCGCGCCTGAAACTCATTGTGGTCGACGAAGAACACGACCCCAGCTACAAACAGCAAGAAGGCGCACGCTACTCGGCCCGCGACTTGGCGGTGTACCGGGGCAGGCTGCAAAACGCCACCGTGCTGCTGGCCTCGGCCACCCCCTCGCTCGAAAGCTGGCACCTCAGCCGCCCGGCCACGCAGGACGATCCAGGCGGCCGTTACCAGCGCCTGCTGATGCCCTCCCGAATAGGCACAGGCGTGTTGCCCAAAGTACGCCGGGTCGACATGAACAAACAGCCCCGCCGAACCGTGTTGTCAGCCCCGTTGGTGGCGGCCATCCAAGAGCGGGTCGAGCGCGGTGAGCAATGCATGCTGCTGCTCAACCGCAGGGGTTATGCGCCCGTGCTGCACTGCGCCGACTGCGGCTGGAAAAGCGAGTGCAAGCACTGCAGCGCTTTTCGGGTGTTCCACAAAATCGACCGCACCCTGCGCTGCCACCACTGCGGCCTGACAGAACGCGTGCCCCGGGCCTGCCCCGAGTGCGGCAATGCCGACATCGCGCCCATTGGCCGAGGCACCGAACAACTCGAAGAACACTTGGGGCAATTGCTGGCGCACGTCTTGCGCCCCGACGGCAGCCCCGTGCGCATCGCCCGCATTGACGCCGACAGCACGCGCCTCAAAGGTGCCCTGGAAAGTCAGCTGGCCCAGGTGCATTCGGGTCAAGTCGATGTGTTGGTGGGCACACAAATGATCGCCAAAGGGCACGACTTTCGGCACATCACCTTGGTGGCGGCCGTCAACCCCGACACGGCGCTGTTTTCGAGCGACTTTCGGGCACCCGAGCGCTTGTTTGCGCTGCTCATGCAGGCGGCAGGTCGCGCCGGTCGCAACGCCGCTCAAAGCGCCAGCAGTGAAATGTGGGTGCAGACCTTTCACCCCACACACCCGCTGTTTGAGGCCCTTAAAAAACACGACTACCCTGCCTTTGCGGCCAGCGAACTGACCGAACGCACCGCCGCGGACCTGCCCCCCATCAGCCACCAAGCCCTGCTGCGTGCCGACGCCCGCACTCAAGAGGTCGCTCAGGCTCTGCTCAACGCAGCCCGCGAGACACTGCAATCACAGCTGAACGCCGACCCCGCCACAGCCGACTTGGTGCAGCAAGTGAGCATTTATCCCGCAGTGCCCATGAGCATGCAACGCGTGGCCGATGTCGAACGCGCCCAAATGCTGCTGGAAAGCCCCAACCGCATGGCCCTGCAAAAAATGCTTTGGCACCTGCACGGCGTGCTGCATCAAGTGCGAAGCCAGCCCGAACACAAAGGCGTGATCCGCTGGCTGGTGGATGTGGACCCGCAGTCCATATGAAGGAAAAGGCCGCACGATGCTCGCTTCGTGGGCCGGACTGGCACCCTTTTTGCCGACCCGGGCCGTTGCGCCCTCGACACTGAGCGCTACATTTTGAAAAACGCCACCGCCCCTGAAAAGGTCAAGAACGCCGCAGCGGTGGTCACCAAAATGATGCGCGCAATGCGACCGTTGTCAGCGCCCAGTCGCTCGGCCAACAAGGACACATTGCTCGCGCTGGGCAAAGCCGCCACCAACACCATCACTTGCAGCGCCAAGGCCGTGATTTGCACACCCAACTGGATGGCCGTCATACCCACCAGCAAGACCAACACCGGATGCAAAACCAACTTGACCAAGGCAATGGGCAAATAATCGGCCACTCGCAAAGGCTCCCCCTCCTGTTCGTGCGCCAACATGGCAGATCGGGCCAACACGGCACCAATGGTGAACAAGGCCACCGGCGATGCGGCGTCCGCCAGCAAATCCACCGTTTTGGCCACGGGCCCCAGCAGCTCCAGGTTCCAAAAAGAAAACGCTGCGCCCAAACTGATCGCCCAGGGCATGGGGTTGCGCAGCACGCCGACCAAGGCCTTTCGAGCGGCCACCGCCGCACCGTGCTCGCCCGCCGCATCCATGCGCGAGAGCGCTACACACAAAGACGAGGTGATCACCAAGTCCACCACGATGGTCACAATGGCCGTGCCCACCGCCTGCGCACCCAGCAAAGCCACCAGCAGGGGCACGCCCATGAAGCCGGTGTTAGGAAATGCGGCCACCAGCGCGCCCAAAGAAGCATCGTTCCAGCGAATGCGGGCGTTCAAACTGATGGCGATGCTGAAACCCACCACCACCAAGGCGCAAAACAAATAGGTGAAAAACACCCCAGCATCGAGCAACTGCGCAATGGGCGTGCCCGACCCGAAGCGAAACAACATGCAAGGCAGCGCAAAAAACAACACAAAACCGTTCAGGCCAGGAATGGCCTCTAGGGGCAAAAGCCGCAGCCGGGCAGCCGCGTAGCCACACAAGACCAGGGCAAAAAAGGGAAAAGTGACACGCAAAATTTCAAGCATGCGTCAATTGTCGGGGTAAACCAGTAGTCACCAGGGCCCACGCCCGTCGCAGTGCGGACAAGTTCATGTCCGCCTGACCGTGACCCGCGACCATCCCTCACCCTCCAAAGGCCGCCCAAGCTTCACCATGGCACACGCCAAGTCAGGCGCTATGATGATCTGCTTTGCCCTGATCGCCCACTTTCCCATGTCAGCCGGACTCAACAACGCCCAACTCGACGCCGTGAACTATGTCTCCGGCCCCTGCCTGGTGCTGGCCGGAGCGGGTTCGGGCAAGACACGGGTGATCACGCACAAGATCGGGCGGCTGATCGAAGCCGGGCTGGAGCCCAAGCGCATCGCCGCCATCACTTTCACCAACAAGGCCGCCGCCGAAATGCGCGAGCGGGCCAAACAGCTCATTGGTCGCGCCGCCAAAGATGTGCTGATTTGCACCTTTCACGCCCTGGGCGTGCGCATCATGCGTGAAGACGGCGCAGTGCTGGGGCTCAAGCCGCAGTTCAGCATCATGGACGCAGACGACGTGACCAGCATCCTGAAAGACTGTGGCGGCACCACCGACGCGGCCACCGCACGGCAGTGGCAATGGACCATCAGCCTGTGGAAAAACATGGGGCTCAATGCCGAGCAGGCCGCAGCACAGGCCCCCGACGACAACGCCCGCGTCATCGCCCGCATCATGGCGCTGTACCAAGAGCGGCTGACCGCTTACCAGAGCGTGGACTTTGACGACCTGATCGGCATGCCCCTGAAGCTGCTGGCCGAGTACCCCGAGGTGCGCGAGCGCTGGCAAGCCAAGATGGGCCATGTGCTGGTGGACGAATACCAGGACACCAACGCCACCCAATACGAGGTGCTCAAACACTTGGTGGGCGAGCGGGCCCGCTTCACGGCGGTGGGCGACGACGACCAATCGATCTACGGCTGGCGCGGCGCGACGCTGGACAACCTCAAGCGCTTGCCGGTGGATTTCCCCCAGCTCAAAGTGATCAAGCTGGAGCAAAACTACCGCTCCACCAGCGCCATCTTGCGGGCGGCCAACAACGTGATCCAGCCCAACCCCAAGCTGTTTCCCAAAACACTGTTTTCAGAACTGGGCGAGGGCGAACCGGTGCGCCTGAACGAGGCGGTGAACGAAGAACACGAAGCCGACCGGGCGATTGCCCGCATCCAATCCATCCGCAGCGGGCATTCGCTCGAATCCAAGCACCGCGAGTTCAAGGACTTCGCCGTTCTTTACCGCGCCAACCACATGGCCCGGCCGTTTGAACAAGCCCTGCGCCGCGCCAACATCCCCTACAAGGTCTCGGGTGGGCAGAGCTTTTTTGACAAGGCCGAGATCAAGGACCTGTGCGCCTGGTTTCGCCTGTGGATCAACAACGACGACGACCCGGCGTTTTTACGCGCCATCACCAGCCCCAAACGTGGCATTGGCCACCAGACGCTGGGGCAACTGGGCACTTTTGCCACGCAATACAAACTCAGCCTGTTCGAGGCCCTGTTTGCCGGCAGCCTGCCCAGCGCCGTCAATGCCCGGGCGGTGGCGGGCTTGCACGAGTTTGGCCGCTATATCAATGACCTGGAGCACCGTGCCCGCCAAACCCTGGGCAAGACCGATGCACTGGCATTCTTATTAGAGTGGCTCAAAGAGATTGGCTACGAATCGCACCTCTACGACGGTGAAGACAACGAAAAAGTGGCCTCAGCTCGCTGGACCAACGTGCTGGAGTTTTGCGACTGGATGGCCGGTCGCTGCGGTGGTGAGATCGACGACGCCACGGGAGCCCAGGCCACAGAGATCAAAAACCTGCTGGACGTGGCACAAACCATTTCGCTCATTTCGACCCTGAGCGAACGGGAAAAAGACCAAAACGTGGTCACGCTGTCCACCCTGCACGCCTCCAAGGGTCTGGAGTGGCCGCATGTGATGCTGGTGGGTGTGAACGAAGGCCTGCTGCCTTTCAAGCTGGGTGACGACGACGCCACCGACGGGGCAAATCAAGAAGGCATTTTGCTGCGCCTGCAAGAAGAACGACGCCTGATGTACGTGGGCATCACCCGCGCCCAGCGCAGCTTGGCGGTGAGCTGGACCAAGCGCCGCAAAAAAGGCCGTGAAACCGTGGCCGCCCTGCCCAGCCGCTTCATTGCCGAAATGCGGCTGGACGAAAACACGGTGCGTGAAGACCCGCGCGAAAAGCTCAAGGCCTTGCGGGCGGAATTTGCCCAACGGGCTGCTGCCGCCGCAGCGGCTGCCAAACCATGACGATCGCACAAGTCCTCTTTCAACGTTTGTTGCTGTGCCTGGCATTGGGGTGGATGGGCCCCATTCAATCGGCACCCCCAGCGTGCCCAGACGCGGCCGACATCAGCGCCTTGCAGTTGCAAGGCCAGTGGCGGGTTCAGCTCAAAGCCCAGGCCCATGCATGGCGGCTTGAACTGAAACCCCATCCCGAACACATCGGAAGCCTGCGCGGCGAATTGGATACCGGGTCGCAACGCTTTGCAGTCGTGGCCGATTGGGATGACGGCGAATTCACCTTGGAAGAATCACACGACGGCCAACGCATCGCCGCCACCTGGCTGGGCAAGCTCAGCCCCAATGGCTGCGCTCAGACCTTGATGGGGGAGCGCGAAACCGCGCAAGGTGTGACGGACTCTTTTGAAATGCGCAGGCCAGTGGCAAAGTAATGCCGTCCGTTTTGGACACAGCGTGGCTTAATGCGCCTTGGTTGACTCACGCAGCACCAGGGTTGTGGGCAACATTTGTGGCTGTGGTTTTTCTCCTGCCATGACACGCAACAAACCATCCACCAATTGGGCTCCCGCAATGTCCATCGGCTGGCGCACCGTGGTCAGGGGCGGAAAGCTGTGCGCTGCAGGTTCCACATCGTCATAGCCCACCACACTGACGTCTTCAGGCACGCGAAATCCACGCTCTTTCAACACGCCCATGGCGCCAATGGCAATCAGGTCACTCGCAGCGACCAAGGCATCAAAATTCAGCCCATGCTGGTCCAGGTGTTTTCGCATCGCCTCTTGAGCATCAAGTGGCGCAAAACTGGTCGGAATATAGAGAGACACATCGGCTTTGATTCCCGCCTTGCGCATGGCTTTGAGATACCCCGCATGGCGTTTTTCAGGTTCTGGCAAGGTTTTGTCGCCCATGAACGCCACACGCTTGCGCCCCAGCGAGAGCAAATGTTCCGTTGCCAAAACACCACCACTCATGTTGTCAGAGCCCACGCTGCAATACAACTGATTGGGCATTTGCGCGCCCCACGCCACAAATGGCAGACGCTGACGCGCCAATTCATTGAGTTGATCATGGTGACCCCACTGCCCGATGACCACAATGCCGCCGACACGACCTGAGTCGTAAAGCGATGAGATTCGATCCAGATGGTCAGCATCGACCCTTGACAACAACAAGTCGTATTGCCGATCCGTCAGGGCGTTGGCCAAACTGCCCAACATGGCCAGAAAGAAGGGGTCAGTGATGTTTTGCTTGTTGGCCGCGTCAAAAGGGATCACCACCCCAATGGTGGTGCTGTCGCCCTTGCGCAAATTCTGCGCCCCCAAGTTGATCGTGTAATTGAGCGAGCGGGCCAACTCGATGATGCGCAAACGGGTTTCTTCGTTGATGAGCGGACTGCCGTTGAGGGCACGCGAAACGGTGGCGGTGGACACTCCCGCCAATCGGGCGATGTCCGCCATCTGAATTTTGCGTTTATCCGGTTCTGCCTTGGCCATTCATCTGTCCCATTCAAGTGGCGTTGATGGTAAATCAAAAAAAAGTCCCTCCCCTTGCGGGTTGGGACTTGGAAGTTTCCTTGGAAGAAACGTACTCAACAAAAAATGGCTGGACTGCTCAATTGACGAACTGCTCAGAGCCCACAATGCCCAGCTTGGTCAGCCCAATGCGCTGCGCACTGGCCATCACCCCCGCCGTCGCCTCGTACTTGGCCTTGGCGTGCGAGCGAATGTGCAGCTCCGGCTGCGGCTGCATCACCGCCGCTTCCTTGAGCTTGGCCTCCAAATCCGCACGGCCCTCCACAGCCTTGCCGTTCCAGTTCACCACACTGGCCGCATCCACATCGATGCGAATCACCACCGGCTCCACCTTCTTGGCCGCGTTGCTGGGCAGCGGCATGTCCAGGTTCACCGAGTGCAACTGCGCCGGAATCGTGATGATCAGCATGATCAACAGCACCAGCATCACGTCGATCAGCGGCGTGGTGTTCATGTCCACGATCACCTCGGGCTCGTCGCTGGCGCTTGTTCCTACATTCATTCCCATTTTGGGCTCCTTGCCTGTGTCTGTTTCAGTTGCTCGGCTCGGTGATGAAGCCGACCTTGGTGATGCCCGCGCGTTGCACCGCGTACATCACCCGCCCCACCGACTCAAAATCACTCTGACCGTCCCCCCGGATCTGCACCTCGGGTTGCGGCTTCATGGCCGAGAACTTCTTCATGCGCTCCAGCAAGTCCGTGCTGTTTTTGATCGGCGTGTCGTACAGGTAAATCTTGCCCGCCTTGTCCACCGAGATGATCACGTTCTCCGGCTTGGTCTCGCGCACCACGTTTTGCTCTTTGGGCAAGTCCACCTTGATGGATGTGGTCACCACCGGAATCGTGATCAAAAAGATGATGAGCAGCACCAGCATCACGTCCACCAAAGGGGTGGTGTTGATGGTGCCGATGATCTCGTCATCGGCTTCGCCTACGTTCATGGCCATGATGGCTCCTTGTGTGCTCGCCCGGGCCGCGTTGCCACCGCCCGGGCGATGGGTTTATTTCTTGGCCGAGCCCAACAGCACCGCGTGCAAGTCAGCACCAAAGGCGTTGACCTCTTCCATCACCGCCTTGTTGCGGCGCACCAACCAGTTGTAGCCCAACACCGCAGGCACCGCCACCGCCAAGCCAATGGCCGTCATGATCAGCGCCTCGCCCACGGGGCCAGCGACTTTGTCAATGGACGCCTGGCCCGACATGCCGATCTTGACCAGCGCGTGGTAGATGCCCCACACCGTGCCAAACAAGCCCACAAACGGTGCGGTTGAGCCGACGGTGGCCAGCACCGCCAGGCCGTCTTGCATGCGGCTTTGCACATTGGCCATGGCGCGTTGGATGCTCATGCTCACCCATTCATTGAAGTCCACCGAGGCCAGCAAGCCGGTGTGCTTGGAGGCGCCTTCCAGGCCTTTTTCTGCAATGAAGCGAAACGCCGAGTCTTGCGCCAAGGTGTCTTTGCCTTGGGCCACGGTGCTGGCGCTCCAGAAGGTCTCCTTGGCCGCCGCCGCTTGCTTCTTCAGTTTGGACTGCTCGGCCAACTTGGTGAAGATGACGTACCACGAGCCCATGCTCATGATGACCAAGATCAGCAAAGTGCCCTTGGCCACAAAGTCGCCCTGCGCCCACAGCGCACCCAGGCCGTAGGGGTTTTCTTCGGCCGCCGCCGCAACGGCGCCTGCCGCAGCGGACGCATCAGCCGCTTGCGCCATCACAGCGCCCGCAAAGAACAGGCTGGCCAACAGGCCTGCGCCCAGGATGAGGTTTTTGGAAGGTTTGAACATGGTGAGGTGCTCCTGCTGTGTTCTTAAAAAAATCGGTTGAATTGGATGGACGTGGGCAAAGCGGGCTCGCTTTACTCCAAACGCCAGGTGTATTTCATGCTGGCCCAGCCCTGCTCGGGCTTGCCGTCTACGGTGGCAGGCTTGAAGGCGCACTTGGACAAGCCCGCACGCGCCGCCTCGTCCAGCCGCCTAAAGCCCGAGGACTTCTCGACCTCGGACTGAATGACCTTGCCGTCTGCGCCCACCAAGAAGCGCAGGCTCACGGTGCCCTCTTCTTCCAGACGACGCGAGGCGCTGGGGTAGTCGGGTTTCTCGCAGTTGGCCGAGTTGACCACGGCAGCCACCCGCACGGGGGGTGCAGGCGGTGCGGGCGCAGGTGCAGGGGCCGCCGGGGCCACTGCAGCGGGTGCAATCGGTGCCGCTTGCGTGGGTGCAGCCGCTGTGACGGCGGCAATGGCGTTGACCGGTGCGGGCGCGGTAACGGCCACATCCACTGGGGGCACGTAGGCCGGGGGCGGTGGGGGCAGGTTCTTGGGCGGCGGCGGTGGCGGCGGTGGGGGAATGTCTGGCTTGGTGTCCTCCAGCAAGACCGCCTCCACAGGCCCTTGAATCTTTTTGACCACTGCACGGGCCAGGCCCGAGCTGATGGCCCAAAAGAGCAAGAGGTGCAACACCACCACCAGTCCCAGCCCCACAAGGTGCTTGGTCGGCTTTCTTTGCCGGCTGGCGTAGTCGTCCATGGTTTCGTTTCTCCTATTTGCTTTGCATCTTGATTTCCATGCAAAACCGCAACAGTTGCCTGCATTTTTATTTTGCGGTTATGCAATCGTTTGCATCATACTTTTTTCACCTTTATTCCAACCTAGGGAAAACGCTAATTCATGGCGATTTTTTGGTGTTGCTACTTTTACACACTAGGGAAAACACTGAACTCATCTGGATTCCACAGTCAAGTTTCGGCTCAAAACCCCTTGAAATGGTTCAATTTTCTTGATCAGGTGGACATCATTTTTGTTCATATGTTGCAATCGTTTTCAAAACCATACAAAATTCGTTTCGTCCGATTTGCAATTTGTTACTGCTGATCAGGATTTCACACTTGGACGCCATGAGTCCTCTTTTTTTGCAAACGTTATCTGGAGACATCCCATGAAAACACATCAACCTCTAACACCCCACAAAGTTGCACTGGCCGCCGCACTCGCCGTTGCCCAAATCGGCATGGCCCATGCGCAAGCCAGCAACGACACACTCAAATTGGACGAAGTCGTGGTGACAGGTACGGCCACTGGAGCCAGCAAGATGAAGCAATCGAGCTCCATCTCCACAGTGGGCGCTGAGCAAATCCTGCAAAACCAGCCCACCAACGCTTCAGACATCTTGCGTTCCATTCCAGGTATTCGCGCCGAATCCAGTGGTGGTGGTGGCAATGCCAACGTGACTGTGCGTGGCTTGCCCATTTCTGCCGGTGGCTCACGTTACGTTCAGTTCCAGGAAGACGGACTGCCAGTGATGCTGTTTGGCGACATCGCTTTCAGCACCCCTGACATGTTTTTGCGTGCTGACAACAGTCTGGAGCGCGTGGAAGTCGTGCGTGGCGGCTCGGCTTCGACCCTGGCCACCAATGCACCTGGCGGCATCGTCAACTTTTTGAGCAAGACGGGCGACGAGCCCGGCGGCAGCATTGGCATCACCACAGGCATCGGGTACAAAGAAAAACGTTTGGACTTTGATTACAGCGGCAAGTTGAGCGACAAGACCCGCTTTTTCATCGGCGGTTACACCAACAACGGCGAGGGCCCACGCCACACCACCGGCAACAGCATCCAAGGCGGTCAACTCAAGGCCAACATCACACAAGAACTGGACAATGGTTTTGTTCGCTTGAACTTCAAGTCCTTGAACGAACAAAGCCCTCTGTTCATGCCTGTGCCGGTCAAGATTGCCAACGGCACCGTCAGCGAACTTCCGGGCATTGACCCGCGTATGGCCAGCATGTATTCGCCTTATTGGGTCAAGGACTTCACACTCAGCAAAAACAACACCTTGGTTGGCACCGATGTGAATGATGGTCTGCGCGTTAAACAGAATTCATTTGGCGTTGAGGCCGATCTGAAACTGGCTGGTGGCTGGAAGTTGAGCGAAAAATTCCGTCACTCCGCCATGTCCGGTCGCTTCGTCGGTTTGTTTCCGGCAGATGACGTGAAAGCGGCAGCCGTCGGCACCCAATACGCCACAGGCCCCAATGCGGGTCAACCTTACACGGGCAATGCATTCACCAACACGGTGTTCAATACCTCCATGGACGACATGGGCAGCACCACCAATGATGTCAAGTTGAGCAAGTCATTTGCGCAAGCCGATGGTTCCAAGTTGAACACCACCTTTGGTTTGTTCATGAACGTTCAAAAAGTCGGTTTGACCTGGAACTTCAACCAGTACCTGATGCAGGCCACTGATAAAAATCCGGCTTTGCTGTCCAACGCATCCACCACGGCTTATGGTTCAACTGCTTTGGGTACCGATGTCTGGGGTGGTTGCTGCACACGCGCCATTGACGCCACTTACAACACCACATCACCCTATGCCGTCATTGGCTGGGAAAAGGGTGCCTGGTCGCTGGACGGCAGTCTGCGTCACGACCAACAAGTGGCAACGGGCTCGTACAACCAGGCCGTGGACAACACATTTGCACCAGGCAATGCCAAGACCATCAACTACACAAAGAACCACACCTCTTACTCGTTTGGAGGCAACTACCAACTGAACAAGGACTTGGCCTTTTTTGCACGCCTGAGTGAAGGTGTGGCTTTCAACGCCGACCGCATCATGTTCGGCTCTGCCGCCGTGCCCATGGCCGGTGGCGCAGGCGTGGTGCCCATCAACACCGTCAAGCAACTCGAAGGTGGCGTGAAATTGCGCAATGGCAACTTGAGCACCTTCGTGACCCTGTTCCAGGCCAAAACCGATGAAAGCAACTTTGACGCGACCACCCAAAAGAGTACCGCGAACAAATACGATGCCAAAGGCGTTGAAATTGAAGCCGGCTACAAGATGGGAGCCTTTCGCATCAATGGCGGCTTGACACTGACCGACGCCAAAATCGTCAGCAGCGGCTTGACACCGAACCGCCAAGCCAAAGTGGTCTATCAACTCAGCCCAACCTACACCTCGGGCGCCCTCACTGTGGGTGCTGCGGTGGTCGGCTCCACCAGTGCCAAGGATGCACAAGGCACACCTTACGAAGCCACATTGCCCGCCTACACTGTGGTCAACGGCTTTGCAAGCTACGCCATCAGCAAAGACTTGACAGCAACCTTCGGTGTTTACAACTTGACCAACACCCTGGGTTACACCGAAATCAACGACGGCCGCATGGCCGCACGTTCGATCAATGGCCGCTCTGCCAAAGTGGGTCTGAAGTACAACTTCTGATCCTCATCACACCAGACCCTCAAACGGGGTTTGGTGTTTTCAGTCCAGCTTGAAGACCGCCATGATGGCGGTCTTTTTTTGTCGTTCGCACATTCAAATTTCAGCCTGAGTTGAAGGCCATAAAAAAAGCCGAAGTCAAACTCCGGCCAAGGTTTTGATTGGCGTGTATTGCTCAACACACGCCTGCAGACAAGGGCTACATCATCACGAACTTCTGCTCACCCACCACCGAGCTGTAGACCATCACCCCGGTTTTGGCATGCAGATTGACCTCCAAGCGGGCGTAGTCGACACCCGCTGTCCACAAGAGTGTCAGCAGATGATCCGCCGATGAGGCGTGACTGAAAACCCCGTTGAACGCAGCATGTTGATTGCGCAGGCGAATCAGGTCGATCAGCTTCGACACCACAGGTGCCTGAAGTGCACTGAGGACTTCTTCGCGATCGTAGTAGTGGCGGTTGATGTCACGTCCAACCTGTGTGCGGGCCAGCAAATCCATGTCGTTGTGTCCTGCGAGCAGGCCCACGTAGTACACCTGCGGCACGCCCGGCACAAAGAACTGAATGGCACGCGCCACCAGATAGGCGGCCTCGTTGCGCCCCATGGCGTCAAAGAAAGTGCAGTTCACCTGGTACAGATCCAGGTTGGAGGCCGCAGCCCCCGTTGCCTGACGGCTCTGGTTTTTTGAATTGCAATGCATGCGCTCGACCAATTCGTCAAGTTCTGCCGGTGGCACCAGCCCAGGGTTGTGGGCACGGTCGGCGGCGTCTGCCCCTATGTCGATGATGCCGATGCCGTCGTGCGTATCGAGCACCGTGATGGCATTGTTGGGGCGCTGATCCAGCCAGGCTCGCAAGGGGGCGCTGCGGCCAAACTCCATCGCGTGAAGCACCAGTGGCGGCAAGGCGAAGTCATAGACCCAGTCCACTTGCCGGGCGATCTCCATTTGGCGCTTGTAGTACGAGTGAATTTCCACCAACACTTCCAGCCCCAGTTCACGACCGCGCTTGGCAAAAGCTTTGATGAATTCGAAAGTCTCGGGCATCATGAAACAGTTGGCGCCAGCCTTCTTGATGGCATAACCCACCGCATCAAGCCGCACCATGGTCACACCACTTTGCGACAGTTTTTGCAAGATGGATTCAAGGTATGCCTGCCCAGCAGGCGTGTGCACATCGATGTCAATTTGTTGCGGTGTGAAGGTGGTCCACAGCAATCGCCTCTCTCCATTGGCCAGCGTGGTCATCGAGAAAGGCATGCCCGGACGTGGACGGTACACCGCCAACAAGTCTTGCTCGGTGGCTCCGTCTGGGAACACCGATTGCATGGTCAAGAAAAGTCCATCGTATTCAGAAGCGCTGCCCTTTTGGGAGTAGTCCAAAAATTGTGGTGATTCGCACGACATGTGGTTCACGATCACATCGGCCATCACATCTGCGGTGCCACTCAGTCGTTTGATGTCATCCCAATCACCCAGACGATCGTCCACACGGTTGTGATCAATCGGGTCAAAACCGGCATCTGCGCCGTCAATTTTGTAAAAAAACGGCAAGAGATGAATCCCGCCAAATACACCGGCCAAAGGGCCATCCAGCAATTCTTGTAACTGGGGCAATGTCGTGCCGCCAAAGCGGTCAACGTAGGTGATCAATTGAACCTTGTTTTTCATACTTCAAACATTCACAAAACACAGACTGGGAAACACAGGCATAAGCAGCACATCAGTCGGGCACCTTGACCCGCAAGGTGGCCACTGCGGCGCAAATCATCAACACGCCAGCCGTCATCAACACATTGCGCGGATCACCGCCAAACACACCGTCGTACATCAGTGACATCAAACCAGCACCGATGAGCAAAGGAATCACGATGAACATGTTAAAAATGCCCATGTACACCCCGGTGCGCTCTGGGGGTACGCTGCGGGCCAACATGACATACGGGTTGCCCATGATGCTGGCCCAACCCAAACCCACGCCCACAGCCGGCAAAAAGAGCCACGCATACGAATCGATCTGCGGCAGGAACCACATCCCCAAACCCGACAGCGTCAAGCAAACAGCGTGTACTTTGGGCGCACCAAAGCGCTGCGTGTAACGCACCATGAGCAAAGCGGTTATGAATGAAACCAGGTTGTAGAAGGCGCCCACCTCTCCATTGACCAAAACGGCATCGCGGAATCCCGTGCTGGTCGGGTCGTTCGTGCCAAACAAGGAGCGGGCGATCGAATACGCCACATACTGCCAGTACCAGCCCATGGCCATCCACTGGAACAGCTTCATCCAGGCCATCTGGCGCATAGGCGTCGGCATCTCACGGATGGCATCCCAAATTTCGATGAGCGTTGCTGACAGTCCTTGCTTTTGGGAGGCCAATTTGGCCTTTTGCTCGGAGGACAAGGGCAACTCTGGCACCCGCCAAATGGACCAAAACATGGTGGTAACCGAGATCAACGCACCAATCATGAAGGCAAAGAGCGTGATCTGCGGGATGTGGTTGTCACCAACTGCATCCTTGTTCATGCCCGACCAAACCAACAACGAAGGGGTGAGGTAAGCCAGCGTTTGAGCCAATCCAGTGAATGCACTTTGAATGATGAAACCATGCGCGTGTTGATCTTTGGGCAAGCGGTCCCCTACATAAGCCCGATAGGGTTCCATGGCGGTGTTGTTGGCCGCATCCAATATCCACAACAAGCTTGCCGCCATCCACAAGGCTTGGCTGTAAGGCATGGCCAACAAGCACAATGAACACACAATGGCGCCTATCAAAAAGAAAGGCGTGCGTCGACCAAAACGCGATGTGCAGCGGTCGCTCATGGCCCCCACGATGGGTTGCACCAGTAAACCCGTGACGGGTCCAGCCAAACTCAACAAAGGCAGCGCCGCTTCGTTGGCCCCCAAGTAGCTGTAAATCGGCCCCATGCTGCTTTGCTGCAATCCAAAGCTGAACTGCAGCCCCAGGAAACCGATGTTCATTTGCACGATCTGCCAGATCGTCAAACGGGGAAGTGACATGTTCAATGGAGTGGTCATCAAAATTGAATAGGTGGCGTGCAACGCATGCACTGGAACTGATTGTGGCAATTTACCCGCTATTGCAATCGATTGCAATAGGGTTTCACCTGATCACCCATCAACGCACCATGGTCCGAAGGGACTTGCTCGCGCCAATCAAAAAATAGCGCCTGTACTCACAAGCCAGACGCCCATCTGGCGCTGGCTTGCAAGCAGATCAACGGGCCAACAAACCCCACAAGCTGGCCAGCTCCATCGCCAGGGGATCACCCTGCACGGCTGCCAGTTGCTGACGTGCTGCGTCTTTTTGGCCCGCTTTGATCAGGCTGATCCCATAGTGCAAGCGCAGCTCATGTTCACGGCGCAAACTGCCCAAGACCAAGGCTTTCGCATAAGCCGAATTGGCCGCCGTCCAGTTTTGCTGTGATGCATACACATCCCCCACCCCGGCCCAAGAGGCACTGTCCTTGGCTGATTTTTCCAATTGCGCAAAAGTGAGCTCGTCCTCTTGCGCCTTCTTTTTCGCTTCTGTGCGCAGTTTGGCATGAGCAGCACCGTCTGCGCCTTGTCCCAAAACACCCGCGTCAAACCCCTTGGCCAACACCCTCAGCGCCTCGGAAGGCAGGCCCGCTTTGAGCGCCTGTTGGGCCATATCGCTGTACTCAACAGCCTCTTCCAAGTTGTCAGTTTGCTCAAGCAATCGGTACAAATCGAGTTCTAGACGCGGGTTCAAATTGGGCTGCTGCGCCAGCCGCTGGATCACCTCGGCCCAATAGGCTTTCGAAGGATAGGCCTCCAACAAACGGCGCAATGTGGCTTGGTAACCTGCGTTGTCCTTGAGCTGGCGGTAGCTCACAGCCAGCATGCGCAACTCCTGCTCGGGCGTCTTAACCCCGGCCGAAGCGTCAAGACGCAACTTTTCGAGCATCTCAGCCACCACCTGCTGGTGCTCACCCATGACCGACAGGGTCTGAATCATCACCACACGGATCACGGGTTTGGAGCCGCCACTTTCGATGTATTGACGAGCCCACTTGACCACCCGTGCGTTGTCTTTCTTTTGCTGCCCAGCGTTCATCAGCGATTCGAGCATCGGCAACCGGTCAGCCACAGGCACCTCAGGTGACGCGACCAGAAACTCGAGTGACTCAATGGCCACATCCCAATTTTGGGCACGCAGCGCCACCACGGCCTGGGTACGCAACACAACAGCCCGCTCGGCAGGGGTGAGCTGCGCCACCGCCAACGCTTGACGAGTCAGATTCAAGGCCTGATCGGGCTGGTTGTTCTTGAGGGCTTCTTGGGCGGCTGCAAGAGGCTTGTGCACTTCAGCACGAATCGAGCCCGTCGCTTGGGCTGAGACGGAAGAGACGAAAAACAAGAGTCCGAAAACAAATGACAAGGGTTTAACAAGTTGGCAAGGACCGTACGGTGTGATTTTCATGGGTGCAATTCTCCTTGCATGATTGTGAACAGAAAGTGCGTGGCAAGGCCTGTCTGACTTCGTTTGGTAACCAAATTGAACCCTGCTTTTTTTCCGATCTCAATGCATGCCCATTTGCTTCAAACGCAGACACTGCACCCGTCAAAATACAATGAGCTTTGATGCTCTGCGTCTAGAAATCAAACAAAAGGACCATTCGACCATGGACGACTACGCCAGCCGGCAAAGCAAGCCAACCAAGCACCTTGTGGGACTGGGGCTGGTGGTGGTGTTGCACCTCTTGCTCTTTTGGGCCATCAGCTCGGGTCTGGCCCGCACTGTGGCCAAAAAAATCCAAGGCCCTGTCGAAGCGGTCTTGTTGCAAGAAACCAAGCCGGACATTCCACCGCCCCCGCCTCCTCCACCCCCACCRCAGGCACCGCCACCGCCAAGCCAATGGCCGTCATGATCAGCGCCTCGCCCACGGGGCCAGCGACTTTGTCGATAGACGCCTGACCCGACATGCCGATCTTGACCAGCGCRTGGTAGATGCCCCACACCGTGCCAAACAAGCCSACAAAMGGTGCGGTCGAGCCCACAGTGGCCAGCACCGCCAGGCCATCTTGCTGGCGGCTTTGCACCGTACCCATGGCCCGCTGGATGCTCATCGTCACCCAGGTGTTGAAGTCCACATTGCCCAGCAAACCCTCGTGTTTGGAGGCGCCCTCCAGGCCTTTTTCGGCAATGAAGCGAAACGGGCTGTCGGCCTCCAGCGCATCGGCCGCTTGGCGCACCGAGCCTGCAGACCAGAAGTTGGCCTGCGCTGTTTGGGCAAAGCGGTGCAGTTTGGATTGGGCGGTGAATTTGGTGAAGATCACATACCAACTGCCCATGCTCATGAGCACCAAAACCAGCAGCGTGCCCTTGGCTACTGCATCACCTTGCGCCCACAGTGCGCCCAGGCCATAAGGGTTGTCTTGCGGGGCCGTCGCCGGGGCAGGCACCAGACTG